>CAWLAJ010000203.1:0-7844 GCA_963854795.1 Deltaproteobacteria bacterium UBA4427
AGACGTCGCTGAACTGGCGGAGGAACTCGATCGATTCGTGATTGGTCTGGCGGCGAGAATCGATGCAATTCAGGACGCCGAGCTCGTCGGACATTGCTCTGAGGTCTCGCAGCTTGCTCGGATCTTGAGAAACGATGCCGAACGGCTGGGATACCCCGGGATGGCGCAGAGCGCCAAAGCGGCTTTGACGTCCGCCGAGGACGGCAAGCTCGATGCGCTCCAAGAGGCGATCATCGGCGTGACCGAACTCGCCCAACGAATCCGTCGAGGACACCGCGGCGCCGCCTGACGGGGCGAATCGCTCTAGACGAAGAACCAGAACGAGAATGGGGATCCGTCCGGATTCTGGATCAGATCGCCCCCAAACACTGCCAATGCGAGCAGAGATGCATTCGTCACCGCGTGCACGAGCATCAAGGCCGGAAGGTTGCCGCGCCGGTAGAACCAGTAATTCGACAAAACGATCCAGGGCACGCAGACCCACCATTCCCAGGACACGTGACCGAGTGTGAAGACGACGACCGTCACGAGCATGCTTCGCCGCGTATAGCGGGCGATCGGCTGATCGCGAAAATCCGCGTCGCCATTCCAGACATCCGCAATGCGCATGATGAAGCTGCGAATGAAGAGTTCTTCGAAGATCGGCGTGACGAGCGCATATCCGAACAGTCGAACGCACAAGAGGACCGCGACGAGATCCTCCCCTGCGATTCGCGGGTCGAACTCTCCCCCTGGATCCGGCCTCAGCTCGGCGAACAGGATATAGGGAAGGACCCAGACGAGAGTGAGCGCCAGGCCGACAGCCACATCTTGTAGCCCTCCCCACAGCCCGATCGCGCGCAGCCCTCCCCGCAATTCCGGGTAGGCCCCCGCCTTCCAGAACCAGCCGATCAGTGCCAGGATCGCCACCGGCTTCAAGAAGAGAAGATAGGGGTCGACGGCATCGGGAATGCGCGAGCCGACCTCGGACATCAACAGGAACGCCACGTAGGGTAGGACGTAGGGCCACCAGCCGTGGTCCTCTCTCTCGCCGGATCTCATCATTGCCAGCCTAACGGGAGCCAGTTTTGCTCAAGCTGGTGTAGACGCGATCGATGAAGCCGAGAGAGTTTTCGACGTCGCCATACGTTGAATCGAGATCTGCGGTTGGCTTCGCCGCGATGACTTCGGCCACGGTCATGCCCTCTTCGATCATCTTGGCGATTCGACCGCGCACCGTCTCGAGCATCGCGACGTAGCGCTCGAGGGTTTCGGTGTCGGTCACTTCTCCATGACCTGGAATGACGATGGCTCCCGGTTTCAACTCGGCGAGCACGGCCTTGCAGAAGGCGATCATGCCGTCGATCTGGCCGCCGCTGTCCGCGTCGATGAAGGGGTAGCCCGTATTGTTGAAGACATCGCCCATGTGAACGGCGTTTCGTCCTCGAAAGAACACGGCCGTGTCTCCCGTCGTATGTGCGGGACCGGCGTGGAAAAGTTCGATCTCTTCGCCATTCCAGTGAAAGGACATTCGATCGTCGTATGTGATGACGGGAAGCGCCTCGCGCGGATAGGCTTCCTGGCGAAGGCGCGCCACGCCCATGTTAACCGTGTTCGTCGTTGCCATCTTGTCGCGAGAGTTCTTCTGACTCACCAGCCAGGTTCCCGCCGGACCGAAGGCCAGATTGCCGTCGGCATGATCGAAATGCCAATGGGTGTTGATCGCGAAATCGACCCCCTCGCCGCCGACCTTTCCGATCGCCGCTTCGATGCGCGTCATCAGTTCCGGAAATTGGTCGTCGACGATCAGCGTTCCGCTCTCTCCGACCGAGGCCGCGATATTGCCACCAATTCCGAACAGGACGTAGAACCCATCCTCCAGTTTCTGGGTCTTGATTTCCGCCGTCTCCAGACTCCAACCGAATTGATCGAGCAGCTCGGCGCGGGTGGTCCACTCCTCGTCGGCCTTCGCTGGTGTGGAGATGGCGCAGGTCACGAAAAGAAATCCCGCGAGTAGGCGCTTCATCGGCTTCCCCTTCCCTATTGTCTGCGACCAGGATCGTGGCGCGCGTGCAGGTTGCCACGCTCCATCCGTTGCCGCACGCATCGAGGGGAAGGAATCCATTGGCCGAGTCCGATCATGAAAAGCGTCCCTGGATGGGATTTTTGTTCGGGATGGCGATCGCGGCGCTGGCGATCTGGCTCGTGCTCCGTGGTGGACCGTCGGGGGAAAGCGACCTCGCAAGTCGCGAAATGCGAGAGTCCGGTACCCGGACATCGTCGGTACAGGGTTTCGCTGCGCCGGCACCCGTTTATCAGATCTCGGCAGGTGGACGTCTGAAGGTCGCCGCCATGGATCTTCCCGATGAGGGCCCGCTGATCCTGGGACTCGATTTGAGCGATGAAGCTCGGGGCGTCGGCTCCCGAGTCGTGAAGGTCATTTCGCCGACACGCGGGCGACGCGATGTGGTCGCGATCCCGGTTGCTGGAGCCGAATCGGGCGTTCGCGTCGAGATCGAGCGCGATTTCTTGTCACATGGCCTTTACATGATCGAAATCGATACTGTGGATCATCACCCGCTGAGATTCCGACGCTATGTCCTGGAGATCGAGTAGCCGGCTACGCCGCCGTTCGTCTTCGCAAGCCCAAAACCATGGCGAGCACCAGTGATCCCCCGAGCAATAGAATGAGCAGCGGGCTCAGCAGGGGAACGGAGCCGGGGAAGTTGAGCGAGTCGTTCGGGTCTGTGTTCGAGGCGACTTCGACGCCGTCCTCAAAGCCGTCGCCATCCGTATCGGCCAACGCCGGGTTGGATCCCGTGTCGTTCGCGTCCACGAAGACTCCGGTATTGGTCTCCGTGCCGTTGGGCAACGAGTCCTCGTCCCGGTCGATGCCCATGCGCGCGCCGGAGCCGGGGGGAACCGCGGTGTAAGTGAGTGTCTGGGCATCCCCGCCGGGATCCGCCTTGGCTCGCAGCGCGGCTTCCGTGATGTTCGGGCCGTTGTCATCCGGCGTGAAGATCGCGCCGGCGGCACTGAAATAGCCCTTCTCGACTCCACCCTCGACCGTCTTGACGATGACATCACACTCCGTGACGACGCCGCCGAGCACCGAGGACTCAAATGAATTGCTGGCCCGTGTTGTCATCAGCGTGATGCGCGAGCCGACGTCTCCGATGAGGAAGTTCGCCGGGCCGATCGTCACCTGCTGGCCCACGATCGGAGCGATATCCGTCGGGAACACCAGCAAGAATGCTTCAAGATCGTCCTCTTCCTGTGGAGTCAGCGTGAAGGCACCGGCGCCGACGAAGGTCTTCAGTGTGTCGACTGATCCGTCGTGGAGGAAACCCGTGCCGCGCACCTGTGCGCCCCCGGAGCCGAAGAACCCGAGCTTCTGATACATGTTGCGGTTGTGCGGCACTTTCATGTGTTGGGGCTCGCCCTCGAAGCTCTCCTCACCGCCTGTGCCGAAGAATCCATTGAGCGGATCGAGATTGTGACAACCATCGCAATCTTCGACCGTGTCGGTGGCGAGCGGGTCGAGCTGCAAACACTCCGTCGTTCCGGGACCACAGCTAAACCATTTGTCCGAACCGCGTTGTTCGGACGGAGTCGGAGCTGTGGGGTTCTGCAGCGTATTGTCCAAGGAGCGGACCGGGCTCGGCGGAAGCTGCACTTGAAGCATGAAGTTCGCGAAAAGGGCAACCTCGAGTGTCGTGACAGTGCCCTCTTTTCCGACCAGTCCCTCGAAAGCAACGATGAAGTTTCGGAACGCGGTGTTCTCATCGCAGGGTGCGTTGGTCTGGTTCCCGACCTGCGAGTAGCCCGGCAGCCTGCAGAGCTGCGTGCCAAAGAATCCGTCGGCCCGATCGCCTCGCCAATGCATCGAGCCGTGAGTCGACAACCCACGAAGGGTCTGGGTCGTCATTGGCCCCTTCATCGGATGGAAAGGCTGAGGCGGCTCGGCCAGGTTGAGAACCGGGTCGGGCTGGGGTTGATTGTTCACGCCGGGAAGTCCGTCCGGATCCCCGAGGTTCCAGGCGAGTGAGTCGAAGTCGCCGAAGATGTGGCAACTGGCACAGGAGGTTTCTCCGTTGCCTGAAGTGAGGACCGCGTCGTAGAGAAGCGGGCGACCGATGACGACGGAGCTCGGCTCGGGATTGTGTAGGGCGTGAATGGCCGACGACACCCCACTTCCTAGCTCGATCACTTCGACCGCGTTCGTGAAGCGTGTCGTGACATAGATCCGGTTGTTGACTTCATCGAGCGCGATGCCGCTCGGCCCGCCGCCCAGGGTTGAAAGGTAGTCGGCGCTCTCGACGGTCGGATCGAAGTTCGCCTCGAAAGCGGCGTCCTCGAGTTCCGTTCTCGTGAAGACGCCAATTTTCCTGGAACCGAAAGCCGGGATGTAGATCGTGTTGCCGTCGCTCGAAATCGTCGGCTGCATCGGCGTCGCCAGACTATGCGGAACCTGTGCATCGATCGTGGCGTGATTCGCCCCGGGATCGGTATGAAGGGCTGCATAGTTGATGTGCTGATTCAAATGCTGGACATCCACGGACCCCCCTGGATCGAGGATCGTGACGCGCGTTTCGGAGAGATGACCCTGCACCGTGCTACCGCCGTGTGCGCCTGCCCCTTCGAATCGGATGTGATTCGGGCTCTCCGTATTGGTGACATAGATTTTTCCGCTCGTTGGATTGATCGCCATGTTGAACAAGATCGTGCCAACAGAACTGAAGACCGTGCCCTTGGCAAGGCTATTGGCATCCACCGCGAAGACATCGTTGTCGGGCAATGAGAAACCGTTGCTGAAGGGCGAGACGGTATTCCAGGTGCACCCGAGGGCATCCTTCCAATCGGCGCCATCGAATTTGACGATCACACCCGTTTCGGGCGCCGGGTCGCCGTTCGCATTGTCGGATGGTCCAGGAACGCCGGTGCCGACACCCCCTCCACCACAGCTGGACGAAAATCCGTCTGGGACGAACCCCTCGAACACTGAAGCGGTCTGATTGCCGGACATGAACGCGGCGACGTAGACCGTCGTACCGTCGGTAGCGAGCGCCCGAGGCGTATCGGAAAAGAAGGTCAGGACATCGACAGGCAACCCGCCGATCACGGTTCCCAATGAGAGCGCGTCGAAGACCCAGACATCCGCGCGGTCGATGCCCGGTGTTGTGAGGCGCGGGCTGGCCGGATTGCCGCCGCCGAAGACCGAGGCGATCGAAGAATGCGTTCGATGCTGACCGCGGTGGGCGGTGGAGATGAACGCGCGGTTGCCGCCGGTCCCGGCGAAGACGATGTCGCGCGGTTCGTCGCCGACGAGCAAGGTGCGTTCGACGATCGGCGTCGCCCCGGACAGGTCGACGATGCTGACGCTGTCGGAGAGATGGTTCACGACCCAGACTTCATCATTGGTTCGTGCTGCCACCGCGACCGGCTCCATGCCGACGGGCACGGAAGCCGCGAAGGTCAGTCCCCCTGCCCCGACATCGAAAATCTCGAGCGTATTGTCCGGTGTGTTGACGACGAAGAGTTGAGTTCCATCCGGGGACAGAACGAGGGGGCGAACGTGGCCGCTCTCGAAGGCCACGAACGAGGTCTGCGCCAAGGCCGATGCTGATGAGAAAAGTACCGCCGACGCGATCAAAACCACCGCAGAGGCAAGAAGACTACGACGAATTCGAAACATCAGATCAATTCTCCAGACCGGCCCGAAGGAGCATTGCCACAGACGATTCCACGGCGCGTGGCATCCATACTAGGACGACCGCACCGACTCGGTGGAATCGAAGATCTTGAGTGACTCGATCAGGTCGCCCAACCGGTCGAATCAGGCCTCCCGTGAGCGCTGCTCATTTCCGCACATTGTACCCGGAATGGGTTGTAAAATTTCAGCTTTTCGACGCACGTGGGCAGTGTCGCGACGTTGCTCTTCTCTTGCCTATCGGGGCGGAAGATGCAGTCTGCAAGCGGACCCTGGGCTGGCGTCGAACGATGGCCGGTTCTTGCTCGAAGGGTGCCGGTGCGACGAGTCTGGAGAGCGTCGCCAATGCTGGCCCAAACAAGGACCGGCCGCTGGCTGGGAGTCGCCAATCCGCATCGATTGTCAGGTGTAATTCGGCCGGTTCTGATGCGGCAGAACGGGTCGAAAGGCTAGTATTGGGGTCTTTTGGACCCGCCTAATCCTGCTTCAGGAATCGGGTCGCGAGATTGCGGTTGCGAGAGCAGAGATTCGGTCCCGCGATCCAATTCTCGACTCGCGCTTGAAGGAACGCCTCGGATGTTGCAAGCTTAGCCACGTCTCGCGTTCTTGCGAGCACTCAAGCACTAGCAACTAGAGCAGCAACACTAAGGATATATCAAGTACATGCGAGTAAGCGGAACGGTAAAGTGGTTCAACGACGAAAAAGGCTTCGGCTTCATCACGCGTGACGACGGAGAGAAGGACGTATTCTGTCATCACAGCGCCATCCAGGGCGAGGGCTTCAAGAGTCTAGCCGAGGGGGCGAAGGTTGAGTTCGATGTAGTAGACGGCCAAAAGGGCCCGGCTGCGGAAAACGTCGTCAACCTCTAGGCCTCGGAAAAAACAACGAGACCAAGAAGCCCCGTCAGATCGCTCTGGCGGGGTTCTTCATTTTCAGGTTGCTCGCTCGGGCTGAAGGCTCCCCGTTGCGCTCCGGCCCATCGGGTCGCGTGCCCTGTTGACGACCCATGCAGCCAGTGGGTTCTGAGATGGCGCCCCCGGCAGGACTCGAACCTGCGACGCACGAATTAGGAATCCGACGCTCTATCCATCTGAGCTACGGGGGCTCCGCGCGGCAACCTAGCAGAGCGGTTCCTCGGCGGATTTCGCTCGCTTCGCTTGCGGTCCGAGTCGCAGATCCCGGCCGCTCGAGCGGGCTGGACTAGCGAGATCTCGGCAGGAAGGCCAGCGGGTTGTGCGGCGTCTGCGATCGGCGAATCTCAAAATGCACGTGGGGCCCCGAAGACCGGCCGGTCGAACCGACCAGGGCAATCCTCTGTCCCCGCTCGACGAAGGCGCCCTTGCGAACGAGTAGCTTGCTCGCGTGGGCGTAGATCGTCCGGAAGGCGCCAGCATGCTTCACGATGACGACCTTGCCGTAACCGCTGAGTCGCCCACTATGGATCACCCGCCCCGATTCGGCGGCGAAGATCGGGGTTCCTCGCGCCGCCGCCACATCGATTCCCTCGTGAGGTCGGCCTTTGCGCATTCCAAACCGCGAACTGAGCCGCCCGCGAACTGGCCAGGCGAAACGAAGAGAGGTTTGAGAACGGGCCGCCGTGCGGGCCAATTTTCGGGCCTCCGTGGTATTGCCCCGGGCCATCGGACGTAGGCTCACCAGCTCCCGTTGCTTGGCCGTCATTCGGCGGCGGGCATCCGGAATGAACAGGCGTTGGCCCACCCGGAGATCGGTGACGTCGCGAACCCCATTGACGCGCGCGATCCGCGCGGGCTCGACGCCGTAGCGAAGGCCGATTCGGTAGAGATTTTCACCGGCTTCGACATGATGGATGACACCGGGTCCGCTCGATCCCGACCCCGCACAGCCGGTCGTCAGCGTCGAGAGCGAAAGCACCGTGACCAAGAGTGCGAGCACGACCCGCCATGCGCCATGCGGCCAGCGATCGGGGAGTTTGCGATTGGGGACGAGTCGGAACACGAATCGACGATTACGCGATCAGCGTTCGACGACCGTCGGCTGCCCAGGCTGGGTGGGTTGGACTTGCCCCCACGCCGACAATGGGCTCATCAAGCCGTTCTTGCCCAAGGCGGAAACGGCGATGAACTCCTCTTCGCCTGAGGCCACGATCGCCACCTCGAGCAACATGCCGCCCAG
>CAWLAJ010000204.1:0-7844 GCA_963854795.1 Deltaproteobacteria bacterium UBA4427
GGGTTGCTATCTGGCGTAGGGCCGGCGCGCCGCGCCGCAGATCTTGCGCCGGTGGACGCGCTGCGGACGGAGTAGCGCCGAAGCGATCGACCGACTTTACCTGCGCCGAGTCGATCGAAAACGCGTGAAGAATCTTCCGGAGTCTGGATGGGTCGTCTCGGCGGCTCGCGTTCATCTGTTAGCATCCGACAGCATTTCTTGAAGTTTTTCATCCGAGATCGTGACCACAAGGGAGAGTATTTCATGACGCGCCTATTGAACTCAATCGCGCTCGTTGCCTTTTGCAGCGCGATTCATCTCGGCTGCGGTGAGGCCGATGCGCCGCCCGAGCCCGTCACGAGACCGATCAAGATTCTAGAGCTCGATGGGAAAAGATCGGGAGACGTTCTCGAGTTCCCGGGAACGATCGCGGCGGGGCTCAGCGCGGAACTTGGATTCGAGGTCGCAGGACGGATCATCGAATTACCCGTCACGGAAGGTCTCGCGGTAGAAGAGGGCACAGTTCTCGGTCGTCTCGACCCCGCCGACTTTCAATCGCGGCTCGACGGCGAGCTTGCGAAGGAAGCGGCCGCGCGAGCTGAATACGAACGCACCGTGACCTTGTTCGAAGAGCAGGTGACGTCGAAACAGGTGCTCGAGAAGCGCAAGCGAGACTTTGACGTCGCGACCACTGGTGTGGAACAAGCGGAGAAGGCCTTGGCGGACGCCTCGCTTCACGCTCCCTTTGCTGGAGTTGTTGCTCGTCTCGAAGTCGAGAACTTCGAGACCGTTCAGGCGAAGCAGCCGATCCTCGTGCTGGAAAACAGTCAGATCTTCGAAGTGACCGCGGACGTTCCCGAGCAGGATGCGGCCCACATGGAGGCCGGGCTGAGTCTCGAAGAACGTACGCGTCGGACCCGACCGTTGATTTCGATCAACGCGCTCGACGGTCGTGAGTTCGAAGCCGAATTGACGGAGTTCGCGACGATTGCCGACCCGAACACGCGAACGTTTGCGGCAACGCTCTCGTTTCCGAATCCTGGCGATGTCAGCCTGGCTAGTGGAATGACCGCGAACGTTCGTTTTCATGTCTCTGCGGGCCAGGCGGTGGAAGCCGGGATCTTCATACCGTCGGCGGCCGTCGGCGCCAATCCAGCGGGCGAATCGATCGTCTGGGTGATCGATCCAGCCACGATGGCTTCGACCGCGCGAACGGTCGAGGTCGGGATGTTGTCCGGCGAGCGGATTCGCGTGACTCGCGGCCTATCGGGACAGGAATGGATCGCCGTTTCGGGTGTGAGCTTCTTGTACGATGGAATGGTCGTATCGCGGCTCTCGGAATAGCGGAGACACCATGAACTTCGCAGACCTCGCCTTACGAAATCGCACGACGACCCTGGTTCTCGTATTCGTTCTCCTTGGAGCGGGACTGATGTCTTTCAACTCCATGCCGCGACTCGAAGATCCCGAGTTCACGATCAAGGACGCTCTCGTGATTACCCCGTACCCGGGCGCGACGGCATCCGAGGTTGCCGAGGAAGTCAGCGACAAGATCGAAATTGCCGCGCAACAATTGGGGCAATTGAAGGAGGTCGAATCGAAGTCTGATCGCGGCCTTTCGGTCGTGACCGTTCGAATCAAGGATCAATACGACAAGACGACTCTCCCCCAGGTCTGGGACGAGCTTCGGCGAAAGGTCAGCGATGCCCAGTCGGGCTTGCCGCCCGGCGCCGGACCGTCCGTCGTCGTCGACGACTTCGGCGACGTCTGGGGGGTATTCGTGGCTCTCTACGGCGATGAATACAGCGAGAAGGATCTCTACGAGACCGCCAAACTCTTGCGACGCGAATTGCTGCTCGTCGAGGATGTCGCGAAGGTCGACTTCTGGGGAGACCGGCGCGAGGCCGTCTATGTCGAGCCCGATCGAGAACGAATCGCGCAGCTCGGCATCACGCCGCAGGCGCTCGCGAGAGAATTGAAGGCCCGGAACGTCGTTTCCGACTCCGGCCGGGTCGAAGTCGGGGGCGAGTTCATCGCGCTCGACCCGACGGGTTCGGTGCGAGCCGTCGATGATATCGGCGCAATTCTCGTGACTGGGAATTCTGGCGAACAGATCCGCCTCCGAGACATCGCGGTCATCCGCCGCGGGCACGTCGAACCTCCAAAAGAAATCATGCGATACGACGGTCACAAAGCCATTGGACTCGGGGTATCGACGACCCCGGGCGGCAACGTCGTCGTCATGGGAGAGGGGCTCGAAAGGAAACTGCAGGAACTTCGCCCGCAAATTCCGCTCGGGATCGAGTTCGGAATCGTCTCCCTTCAATCCGAGGCTGTCACTGTCTCGATCGACGGATTCGTGATCAGTCTGGTCGAGGCGGTGTTGATCGTCGTGGCCGTCTTGTTGGTCTTCATGGGACTTCGCAGCGGATTGCTGATCGGCTTCGTGCTCGTGGTGACGATTGCAGGGAGTTTTCCATTCCTCGACGCGATGGACGTTGCCCTCGAGCGAATCTCTCTCGGGGCCCTGATCATCGCGTTGGGGATGTTGGTCGACAATGCGATCGTCGTCGTCGATGGCATGCGCGTGCGTGTGAATCGCGGGGAAGATGCCGCGGATGCCGCTCGGAAAGTCGTGGGACAGACGTCGATTCCGCTACTCGGGGCGACCGCGGTTGCGATCATTGCGTTTGCCGCGATCGGAACCTCCGACGACAAGACCGGCGAATTTTGCCGATCGCTCTTTCAGGTCGTATTCGTTTCGCTCGGACTGTCGTGGGTGACGGCGGTGACCGTGACGCCAGTCCTGGCGACGATGGTTCTTCCCGGTGGAGTCAAGAAGGTCGAGGACGGCACGACAGCCGATCCCTACGACGCCGGGTTCTATCGTTTCTACCAGGGTATCCTCGCGACGTGTATCCGGCAGCGCGTGATTACGCTTGCGGTCGTCATCGGCGTATTCATCGTTTCGATCATTGGCTTCGGCCGGATCGATCAGAGTTTCTTTCCCGATTCGACCCGTCCGCAATTCATGATCGATTTCTGGCTGCCGCAGGGAACGCACATCGACGAAACGAGCCGAAGGGCGGAAGCCGCCGAGGCCTATCTCGAGTCGATCGACAGGGTGACTCACGTGACGACTCTGGTCGGAGCGGGAGCGATGCGATTCTTGTTGACCTACGCGCCCGAAAAGGCCAATAGCGCCTATGTCCAGTTTCTGGTGGACGTGAGCGATTTCGATGCAATTCCGGATTTGATCGATCAGGTCGAGCGGGATCTGACTCGGATCGAGCCCGACGCGCAGGTCTATGCGAGACAATTCCTGATGGGTCCCGGTGGCGGTGGGAAGATCCAGGCGAGATTCATGGGCCCCGACTTCGTCGTTCTGCGAGATCTCGCGGATCGAACCGGAGCCATCCTTCGCGAAGATGGGCGTGCCAAGGCCATCCGCACCGATTGGCGAGGGCAGGTGAAGCGAATTCGGCCAATCGTTGCGGATCAAGAGGCGAGTCGCGCAGGCATCACGCGAACCGACATTGCGGACGCCCTGAGGCGAAGCTTTCAGGGTCTTCCCGTCGGCGTCTATCGTGAAGGCGACGAACTGCTGCCGATCATCGTGAGAGCACCGGAAGACGAACGAACCCACGTCGAGCAGATTCGAAATCTACAGATTTACAGTCCTGTATCCGGTACATCGATTCCGCTCAGACAGGTCGTCAGTCGATTCGAGACCCAATTCGAGAACGAAATCCTCATCCGAATGAATCGCGTTCCCACCATTACGGTTCATGCGGATCCGATCTACGGACCCACATCTAGAATTTTCGCTGATGTCCGGCCGATCGTCGAAGCAATAGAATTGCCGGCCGGCTACAAGCTCGAGTGGTGGGGCGAGTACAAGGACTCGGGGGAAGCTCGGAGCAAGATCGCGGGCGCGCTGCCCGTCTTCCTTGGATTGATGTTCTTGATCGTCGTCGTGCTCTTCAATTCGTTGAAGCAGCCGATCGTGATCTTTCTGACGGTGCCGCTTGCCTTGATCGGAGTGACGGCGGGACTCCTGGCATCCGGACAGCCCTTTGGCTTCATGGCGACACTCGGCTTTCTGAGCTTGTCCGGAATGTTGATCAAGAACGCGATCGTGTTGATCGACGAGATCGAATTGCAGAAGGGGCTGGGCAAGCCGGAATTGGAAGCCATCGTTCTGTCGGGTACGAGTCGTCTGATGCCGGTGTCGATGGCCGCATTGACGACTGCGCTCGGGATGATTCCTCTTCTCGTCGACGCATTTTTCGTGTCGATGGCGGTCACGATCATCGCGGGCCTCGTCGTGGCAACGGTTCTGACGATGGTGATCGTGCCCGTGCTCTACGCAGCGATCTTTCGGGTGTCGTCGGACTGATATCAGGCGACCGTCGTCCTAGTCGTGCCCGCCGGGCAGCCCCTTTCGGATCCACGCCGAGAAGCTCGAATCATCCGGTGCCATCTTTGCCCGTTCGCTGACTCGACTACGTTCTCGCAAGACTTCAAAGGGTAGGCTCGTGTCGACGTTTCCGCGTTCGTACCCGAGTTCATCGAGTCGACCATTCACGAGCACTCGCCAATCCATGATGCCAGCCGTGGGCGCGACGTGTTGGACATGATGTCGGATATTCGTCGTGCAGTTGTGTGTCAGGGCGTTGTACCAGGCGGGTTCATCGGCCAGTCGATTGATTTCTTCGACGTAGTCGAGAAGGATTGCTCGTGCGACTTCCGGCTTCGTCTCGAGATGATAGAGGCGGACATCTTCGCCTCGAAAATTCGTCCGGACGCGGACGACATCCCGCTCGTCCGCGACGACGTAATAGAGTTCGAACTGCCGGAAGAAGCCGAGTACAGCCGAGTACTCTTCGCCGACCTCCTTGCGAGTTTCGATCGAAACAGCGAGATGCTGATTTTCGCCGAAGTCCCAACTCGCGATCGTGTGCGCGATGAGCGGTGACCCCCAGGTCGAGAAGAAGAGGTCGACGCCGCGCAGCTTCGAAAGATCGTATTCACGGGTCTCCCAACGCGGTGCGTAGTCCTCTTCCGACCGGTAGTCGAAGTTGCGAACATTCTCGATCGTCAATCGATCTCGACGCGCGCGGGCCGTTCGACCTCGGCGAGCCAAGTGCGATCCTGGCTTGCCGATATATTCAACCACCAAACGAGAACACCCAGACTCGGCAAGGCGGCGGTGAGAATTGAAACGAGCCGGATGGGAATGACCCTCCGGGTTGCGAAAAACAGACCTGCGCTCGAGGCGAGGAGAAGCAAGACTGTGATCGCAGCGGTCCCGCTCGCCTGCGGACCATCGATCCAGATTGCAGCGGTCGCCCACGCTGCGAATGCAACGAGTAGGGTCTCCGCGAACACTCGAAAGAGCTTCATCGGGACAAAGAGTCCAATCGACCGATGCATGAGGTCGTCAAATCGAAGATCGAACTCGCCAAGGAGATTTCGAACGGCCAGCGATACCTCATGCGTTCTCCCCGGTCGTACCACTCGGCCGATTTGCACGTATTCTAACCCTGGCTCCTAGTTGGCGATTGCCCCGCCAGCCTTTCGAGCTTCCCCTATAGTCCCCTCGCGCACGGAAGTCGTACGCAGTCGCGACCGCCCTTGACCAGCTTGGAGTCGAAGTGCATAAATATTTGGTTCTGTCCCGAAAGTCTCTGATGGTCCTGGCCCTTCCGGTTTGGACGCTCTCGATGATGGGGTGTGTCTATCCTATGGGCCCGATCCAGGACGACCGTCCCGGAGAGAAAACGGAAGTCCTGCATCGAATCATCGAAACCGGAAGGCTCCGAGTCGGAATCACAGGCGCGCAGCCTCCACTCAATATGAAGAACAAATCGGGTGAGATGATCGGACTCGATGTCGAACTCTCGGTCGCTCTCGCCGATGCGATGAATGTCGAACTGGTTCTGGTGGAGTCCGCATTCGTCGATCTACTTTCGGGCCTCGAGGCCGACCGCTTCGACATGGTGATTTCGAGCATGACCATCACGCCTGCTCGAAACGCACGAGTGGCCTTTGCCGGGCCGTACTTGATCTCGGGTTCCAGTTTGTTGACTCGCAGCGACCTCGCGAAGACACTCGTTGATCAGAGCGCGCTGAACTCCCCTGATCGATCGTGGGCCGCACTCGAGGGCTCGACTGGAGAGGCCCTGATCCTGGAAGCCTTTCCGGCTGCGAAACATGTTGTGGTCGAGGATCTGGAGGAGGCGGTGGGCCAGATCGTACGCGGAGAGATCGACGGTCTGCTCGCGGATCTTCCCTTCGTCCAATTCGAGATCGCTCGACATCCCGACCTAGGGCTTGCGACGCTGACGTCGCCGTTTACCACCGAGCCGTTGGGAATTGCGCTTCCGCCCGACTCGCCGCTCTTTGCGAATCTGGTTCAGAACTACCTGAATACACTCGAGTATACGGGCCAACTCATTGCGATGAAGGCACGCTGGCTCAATGCTGGCGAGTGGCTTTCGGAGATGCCCTGAATCCCATGCGGATACGACTGGTCCGGGCCGCACTCGCGTGTCTACTCCTATTCGCCGTCGCGCTCAGCGGCGCTTGTGCCAACACGGGCAAGAAGTCTTCGAGCGCGCAGAAGCGACCCAAGCGGACGGTTCTTCTGACGACGGCGGACGATATCCGTGTTGGGAAGGAAGCGTCGCAGTCCGTGGCGGCCGAAATCGGATTGCTAGACGATCCCGAATTGGTCGCCTACGTAAATAGGATCGGCCGGAAGCTGTTGCGTGGCCTTCCGCGTCGCGATTTCGCCTATCACTTTTCGATCGTCGATCAGATGGAGCCGAACGCGTTTGCGCTTCCTGGGGGCCACATCTTCATTTCTCGCGGTCTGCTTGCGTTGATCAACAATGAAGATGAACTCGCCTGCGTAATCGGGCACGAAGTCGTGCACGCCGCACGGCGCCATTCCGCTCAACAACAGGCCATCGTTCGCTATCAAAAGGCGTTTGCTCCGAGATTCTCTCGGGCTCGTACGATCGCAGCCTACGGCCGTGACATGGAGCGCGAAGCCGACGGGCTTGGACAGAGGCTGGCTGCTGCCGCCGGCTATGACCCCATTGGCATGTCGACCTTCATGCGGCGGCTCGATCAACGAGAGCGGCTTTTGATCGGAGCGCCGCGCGCGCCGATGTTTTTCGATACGCATCCGGGATCGCGGGAGCGGGCGACCGAGACGGCCATACGTGCGAGCGAACTGCGATGGCGGCGAGATCCGAAGCTCGGCGACACGCGCGCGAGGCTTCTGAACGCAATCGACGGAATGGTGATCGGCGACAGACCCGAGGCCGGCGTGTTCGTTGGAGAGCGCTTCCTGCATCCCGCGCTGGACTTCGAGGTCCGCTTTCCGAAGGGCTGGAAGACTGCGAATTCGGCGCGAGCCGTAGGTGCGACCGCGCCGCGTGGGGAAGCCGTCATCTATCTGACAGGCGATCTACCTCCCGGTGATCTCGTCGAACTCGCCGAGGACTTTTCCTTGAAGGCGGAACGCGACTATCGGGTTCGAGTCACAGAGAAGAAGAAGATTCGCCTCGGGAAGATCGACGCGATCCGTTACGGGTACGAGGGCGGCCAGATCGGACGATCGGTCGTTGCCCGCGTGACGTTCTTTCCCTTCGCGGAGTCGACCTGGCGAATCGTCGGCGCGGGTCCCTCCGTCGCAGCGAAGCGATACCTCGGCCAGATCCTGCTTGCGGCACGAAGCTTTCGACCCCTGACCGATGAGGCCAGATCGCAGATTCGCACGAACCGCATCCACATCGTCTTGACGCGCCCGGGCGAGGACATTGTGGCGTTGGGTGAACGCACCGGGAACGCCT
>CAWLAJ010000205.1:0-7842 GCA_963854795.1 Deltaproteobacteria bacterium UBA4427
CTCAAGTTCGGCGTCCAGCCCCCGATCCCGGCTTCCGTGATGGGTCTCTATCTGGCGATCAGTACGGTTTCGATCCTCGTCTACCTGATCGCGGACGCCGATCGCTTCCGGGCGTTCCTCGCACCGCTGATCCGGCTACTGCGGGAGCCACGGCTCGCCATCCCTCGCATCGCCCTCCTCACCGCGCTCCCGCTGCTGCTCGGTTGGACGACCTACACCGCCGTGCGGCCGCAATTCGACCCTCCCTTCGAGTCCCGAACGATCCATCCCGAGCCTCCCGCCGTCTTCAAACTGCACGGCAAAGACTTCGACGTGCTCAAGGCGCGAAGGCCGCCCGAGATGGCAGTGAACGAGGAGAACCTCGCTGCGGGACGCCGGATCTACTACCGAAATTGCATGTACTGCCACGGGGACGACCTGTCCGGGAAGGGACACTTTGCAGAAGCGCTCAATCCCCTGCCCGCGAACTTCCGGGACGGCGGCACGATTTCCCAACTCGAGGAGGGCTACGTCTACTGGCGGATCGCCACGGGAGGACCGGGGCTTCCGCAGGGCGCTACGCCCTGGAACTCCTCGATGCCGGTCTGGCAGGACTTCCTCAGCGAAAACGAGATCTGGCAGGTCATCGCCTATATCTACCGTGCCTCGGGCTCGACGCCGCGGACCTGGGAGGAGCACTGATGGCGATCGCCTCCGCGCGCTCCGCCTTTTCGTCCGGGTCGCTGTTGCTGTTGATCGGCTCGATGCTTCTGCCCGAAATCACTCTGGGACAGGACTATGCCGCGAAGGGCTTCAAGCTCGCCGTCCCCAGCCCACACGTCGCGGCCCCAGAAGACATCGAAGCCGGGAAGACGCTCTACCTGGACCGCTGCTCGCAGTGTCACGGTGAAGAGGGCGACGGCAACGGAGTGATGGCCGACCGACTCGATCCGCGGCCGCGCGACTTCAGACGGGGCATCTACAAGATCCGAACGACCACGCAGGGAGAGCTGCCAACCGATCTGGATCTGTTCCGGATCGTCGGCAATGGCATGCCGGGAACCTCGATGCCCGCCTGGCGCGATCATCTCAGCGAGGATCAGATCTGGCAGTTGGCGCATTATATCAAGACCTTCAGCATCGACTTCGAGGACTACCCCGCGGAGCAAGAGTTCGTTCTCGAGGGCAAGATCGAGGCGACGCCCGAAAGTATTGCGCGCGGCCAAGAAGTCTACGAAAAAGCCGAGTGCGCCAAATGCCACGGTGCCGGCGGACGCGGCAACGGGCCTTCGGCGGCGACCCTCGAAGACGAGTGGGAGTTTCGCATCTACCCCGCCGACCTGACCCAGCCATGGAATTTGCGAGGAGGCGGTTCAGTAGAGGACCTCTATCGAACCGTCACCACCGGAGTCAATGGGACGCCAATGCCCTCCTTTTCCGACGCCTGGAACGCGGAGGACCTGTGGAACCTGGCCAACTATCTCCATAGCCTCGGTCGCGAACCAGAGTGGGGTGAGATTGTCCGCGGCACCAAGACCGAATCCGTCCCCGTTGAACCCTTCGATGAGGTCTGGGACCGGGCTCCCACAGTCGATATCAGGCTCGCCGGCCAGATCATCCAGGATCCCCGCCTCTTCAACCCCTCGGTGCAGAGTCTGACCGTCCAGGCGCTCTTCGACCAGCAGCAATTGGCGCTCTTATTGACCTGGAACGACAAGTTCGAAAACAAGGGACAAGACCAGAACCCCTCCGACCGGGTTTCGACGCTATTTTCGGCTCGCGAGCTGGAAGGGGGGAAGAAGCCGTATTTCTTGATGGGAGACCGCAGGAACCCCGTCGACTCCTGGCGCTGGAGTGCCGACATCGGGATCGAAACCTTTTTCTCGAGGGGCATGGACGACGTCCGGCCCCGGCCCTCGCCTGTCGTGGGTCAGGCCGAGTACCGCGATGGGCAGTACCGCGTGATTCTCCGCCGCGACCTGCGGTCTGGCCAGGACGACGAAGTCGACTTCGTTCCGGGCAAGATGATCCCGATCGCCTGGAATGTGTGGGACGGCCAAGCCGGAGAGGACGGAAAGCAGCGAGCGATTTCGCGCTGGTACTACCTCCTGCTCGAGCCCGAAACGCCGTGGACGACCTGGCTGTGGCCGTTCGTCGTGGTCCTACTGGCCGCCGGCGGCGAAGCGATTGGACTACGCCGTCTCAGGCAACACTGGGCGGAAGAGCCCGAAGTTTCGGAAATTTGAAAGTCGTGAGGTCATGAACCAAAACCAGACACTTGGATAGAACGGAGAACGCGATGTACAAGAAAATCTACGTACCGGTCGACAACTCAGCACACTCCAACCTTGCCATTGCATCGGCGGTGCGCCTCGGCAAGGCTTTCGGCGCGGAGTTGGTGGGTTCTCATATCTACGCAGCCAGGATGCACGACTACCGCTTCAAGCAGATGGAATACTCGCTCCCCGAAGAGTACCTGGAGGAGAACGAGCTCGAGCGTCAACGCAAGATTCACGACAGCTTGATCACCATGGGGCTCGAGCTGATTTCCGACAGCTACCTGGACGCCATGAAGAACATCTGCGTGAAAGAGGGGCTGGATTTCGAAGCCCACATGATCGACGGGCAGCACCATGTCGAGATCCGCAAGGATCTGGCGCAGTCGGATTGTGATCTGCTCATCCTGGGCGCCCTGGGCCTGGGACGTCAGCGTGCCAGTCAAATCGGATCGGTGTGCGAACGCGTGGTCCGGTCTTGCCGCCAGGACGCCTGGATCGTCAGACACCTGCCGGAAAAGGGCGAAGCCGAGCGTGACACGATCCTGGTTGGCATCGATGGCAGCCCGCAATCGTTCGGGGCACTCCACACCGCCATGGCGTTGGCCAGGGCTTTCGACAAGCGAGTCGAACTGATCGGCGTCTATGACCCCTACCTTCACTACATGGTGTTCAACGGGCTGGTGGGAACCCTTACCGAGCGGGCGGCAAAGGTGTTCCGGTTCGAGGAGCAGAACCAGCTCCACGAGGAGATCATCGACACGGGCCTCGCCCAGATCTATCAGTCGCATCTCGATGTCGGTGAACAGATGGCCAGCGAGCAGGAGATGCAGGTCAGCAAGACGCTGCTCGACGGCAAGACCTTCCAGAAAATTCACGACCACGTGCGCAAGACCCGACCCTGGCTACTCGTGATGGGCCGCATCGGCCTCCACGGGGATCCCGATGACACGGCCCTCGGGAGCAACTCGGAGAACCTGCTGCGGCTCTGTGAATGCGACATCCTGCTGACCACGTCCGAGGTTCGTCCGCGTCTCGACGTACGCGCCGAGCAGAGCATCCGCTGGAGCGAGCAGGCCGAAGAACGCATGACCCGCGTGCCCAAACTGGTGGCCGGCATCGCGCGCACGGCGATTCTTCGCATGGCGCTCGAGCAGGGTCATAGTGTGATCACCAGCTCACTGCTCGACGAAGCGATGGAGCGCTTCATGCCCAAGCGGGCACCCATGGACAAGCTCGCGGAGGCCGTCGCGATCGGACGTGCACAGGAGCAGCCGGTGTCGATCTGCAAGAGTTGCGGGCTGACCGCCAGCCAACCGAACCCTGAAGTGTGCACCGTATGCGGTGGTCTCAGCTTCGACGTGCTGACGGCGGAGATGGTCGAGATCCTCGTCAAGAGCGAGGGCGGAGTCATCGACGAGCCCAGCTATGACGGGCGAAAGCTGAGCTGGACCCGGGAGGCGCGGAGCGCACTGCGATCGATCGACTCCGCCTATTTGCGGCGGCGCACGAAGGCACGGATCGAGAAGGGCGTGCGAATGCGCAGGCGGAAGACGGTCACGCTCGAGTTCGCCCAAGCGTTGATCGAGGAGGAGACGGGAATCCCGCTCGCTGCTGCTGAGACAGAGGGCGCCGACAACGGCCAAGCTTCGACCCCAGCGATCGCTGAGTTGGACTCGAACGGAAAACGCTTGATCGGTCGGGATGAAAAAAATGTGCCGCTCTTCTCGACGTTCGACTGGAGTGAGGACGCGGTCGAGCGCATCCTTCGGGTCCCCGCCGGCTTCATGCGGGACCGAACCCAGGCACGGATCGAGTCACTGGCCCCGCCGCTGGGAAGTGAAGAAATCGACCTGGCCCGCGTCGAGGCGGGGATCGACCTCGGCCTCCAGACGATGGCCGAGTTGGTCGCCCAGAATGGCGACGAGTCCATTTCGTCCCCGGCGGATGCCGCAGAGACACCGACGGAGCAAATCGTTCAAGCGGCACAGTGTCCCGCCATCGCTCGAACCGACAAGAATCCGCAACCGAAGGGTCCAACACACCCGCTGAATGAGGTCAGCCAGCTGACCGAGCTGACCGCGATGAGAATGCTTCTCACCGAGCAAGAGGAATCAGGGCAGGACTAGACACTTCGCAGCACTGCGCCAAACCCGAAACGGGAGCCTATGCCCGCCTATCGATTTTGCAGAACTGACGACATCCCGTTTCTGGTCGACGCTCTGAACGCGTGCTACGTCGTTCACTTCCCGGACCAGCAGCCGCTCTCGATCGCCGACTTCAAGGCAGAGATTCGCGATCTGAACGTGTGGGCGAGCAGCTGCATGGCGGCCTGGGAAGATGCAAAACCGATTGCCGTCGTCATCGGGGCAAAACGAGAGCACGAAACCCTGATCCATCGAATTGGGGTCCATCCTGACTTCCAGCGGCGTGGACACGCGCGGCATCTGCTCGAGTCCTTGAGCCACAAGCTCTCGGTCCTGGGGCCGCCAAAACTGCTGGCGGAAGTATCCGACGACCAAGGCGCGGTGCGTGATCTTTTTGAGTCGGTCGGCTATGGCCGGCAGGGCGCCTTTGCGGACTTCGTGCTGACCGCTCCGCTCGCTCCTCCCCCACCTGCGACCATGATCACGCGCATCGAACTAGCCGATCTACAGAGCGCAGGCGTTCTGGACACCAGCGTGACCCGCAGCTGGGAGCGAGCGCTGACGACGCTGCAGAATCGCAAGGATCAGCTCAAGGGATTTGCGATTGTTTCGGACACGCAAGTGGAGGCTTACGCGCTCTTTCGCGATCTCCCAGACGAGGGGCGACGTGAAATCGTGGCACTCGGTGGAACCCATCGCGGTGACCCCTGCGACACCGACACCTATGAGCCTCTCGAGTGCCTGATTCGCGTCATTGGGCAGGCCGGCGGCCTTCAGGTAACGATTCCAAAGATTTCCTGCGAAGAGATCCCCTGGATCGAGCTCGAGTCGATGGGCTTCCGAAAGGCGCAGACCTACACCGGCTACGCTGAGTTCCCCGGTTCCCGCATGCATTGATCGGATCGGCACGGGCCGGGAAGAAAAAGTAAGGGAATGGCGTTAGAGGGAGGGCACCACTTGAAGGGCTATTACGACATTTCGGGCGACGGTGGCTCGAACGTCTTGGCGCAGGTCGATGCGCAGCAAGCGCGTATCGCCCAGAATCTCTCTCTGGTTCGAAACCTGCTGGCGATCGGATCGGGCAAAGGGGGCGTGGGCAAGAGCACGATGACCATGCAGCTGGCCTGCGCCCTGCGCCGGCAGGGGTACGCCGTGTCCATCATGGACGCGGACCTCAACGGCCCCTGCCAAGCGCGACTGGGAGGCCTGCGCGAGACCATCCTGTTACCGGGCGCCAGCGGCGCCACGGTCCCGACGACCGAGAGCGGAATTGGGGTTGTCTCCATGGCGACGCTGGTCCCCGAGCCCCGGGCCGTGGAATTCGAGAGTGTCGCCACCGGGTCTTCGCACACCTGGCGGGCGACCAAAGAGTTCACAATCCTGAGGGAGCTACTTGAAGGCATGGACTGGGGAAAGCTCGACTACCTACTGGTCGATCTTCCGCCGGGAGTGGAACGGATCGTCCAATACGCCGAACTCCTGGGTCCGACGGCGATGTTTGTCCTGGTGACGATTCCCTCCGAGTTGTCGAAAGGGGTCGTCGCCCGTTCGATCGAAGCGCTCAAACAGACATCCAATCCCATCCTGGGCTACATCGAGAATATGGACGGCTACTTTTGTCAGGACTGTCAGCGCGTCAAGCCCCTCTATCCGGCGCAGTCATCGATCCAATTCGAACTTCCCCGGCTTGGCACCTTGCCCTTCGACCCCGCACTGGCGGCGCACTGCGATCGGGGCGGCTCGCTCGCGGACCTGTCCACCCTGCCCTCCTGGCCTCTGCTTCAACGGATTGCCGAGGAAATGCTTAAACGCGCCGCTGAGCTCACCCCTTCTGAGGAGACAAGATGAAATTCCTATGCGTGTCCTGTGATGAAGCCATGAAGCTGATGGAAGTCGCCCCCCCTGATCGCGGCTCGCTTTCGGTCGTGTACCGCTGTCCGACGTGTGCCCAAGAAATCGCCATGCTGACCAATCCGTTTGAAACGCAGGTCGTGAGTTCGCTCGGAGTCCAGATTGGCGCGGACTCCGACCCGATGGATGGCGAATCTCGATGCCCCTTTTCGAGCATGGTGCCGGAGCTGGGAGCACCAGGGGAAGAATCGAGTCCCGAACTCCGTTGGAGCCCCGAGGCAAGCTCGCGACTGGCCAATATGCCCGAGTTCGCCCGGCCGCTGGCCAAGGCGGGAATCGAAAAGTTTGCGAAGGAGCGGGGGTTGGGGGAAATCGATCTGGGTGTGCTCGATGGAGCCAGGAAGTCTATGGGGATGTAGACAGGGGATGTAGACGAGCGCGAAGCGTCAATCCAACCCCTTGTCACGCTGCGCGCCCTGCTTCAGAAATGGTGGCATCTTGCCCAGGAACCTGGATCGATCGTCTCCGGCCAGGGCTTCCTCCATGACATTGGGGGTGACCAGAGCGACTCCCTGGCGTCGGGCAAAAGTTTCCACCCCCTGCTTGACCTTCTCGCGGATGAACGCCAAGGGGATGCGCTCGAGTCGAGCCTGGCATTGCGCGCTCCAGAGAACCTGTCCTTGCGCAAGGGGCTGCCCGGTCGGTTGGTAACGGCAAGCCGGGTCCTCTTGCAGATAGTCACCAAACGCTGCGTAGGCCCGGCAACGACAGCCTCCGCACAGCTCGTTGAACTCACATCTGCCGCAACGTCCCTTGAGTTGCTTCACGTCACGCAGCTCCTGCAAAACCGGCGACGTTCGCCAGATCTCGCCGAAGCCCTGCTCACGGACGTTGCCCGCCACAACGTTCATATAGGGGCAGGGAGTCACATCACCCTGCGGCGTGATGCGGCAATACTCCGTGCCTGCCATGCAACCGCCGCTTTCCAGACCTCCCAATCCTCTCTCATAGGCGATCTGCTTGAATTGCGGGGCGCACTTGGAGCGCAGCAGCATGGGACGGTAGTCCTCTTGCCAGTCCACCAGATTCGTCAGCATTTTCTCCGTGCGCTCCGAAGAAAGATCGTTCAATACCTGACCACGACCGGTTTGGACGAGAAAGTATAAATTGAATGACCAGGCCCCCAGGTCGTGGGCAAATTTGAGCAGTTCGGGGATCTCTGCGTAGTTCATGTCCATCACCGTGGTCTGAACCAGCACTTGCAGTCCGTTGGCGCGGCAGATTTCCAGCGCGCGTACCGAGTTTTCCCAAGCATCGGGTCCGCCTCGGAAGCGATTGTGCTTTCCCGGGTCGATCGAATCGATGCTGATCGCAACGCCTTGCACACCGCACTCGATCATCTTCTGGACCGATTTGTCGTCAACCAGAACGCCATTGGTACCCATGACAACCCAGATCCCGAGACTCGAGGCCGACTTCGCGATTTCAAAAATATCCTTGCGCAACAAGGGCTCGCCGCCAGTGAGAATCAGCATTTCTGTGCCGAGCGTGTTCAGCTCTTCGATCAGCCCGAGACATTCCTCGGTGTT
>CAWLAJ010000206.1:0-7828 GCA_963854795.1 Deltaproteobacteria bacterium UBA4427
TGGAATCCAAGAACGACTTGCTGATAGGCGACGCTCTCGAGATTGGAATAGCGTCCTGCCGACGCGTCTTCGGCGCCGGCGGGATCAGCGCTCGCGCTGCCCCGGACATGCACGACCTGGCAGGCAGGCAGCGCCCTGTGTCTCGAGACCTGCTCGACGAGCGCCGGGAGCACCGGACCCTGCTCATCGTGAATCCACGCCAGCAGGAGGTCCGCCGGACCTTCCGTTTCGATCGCGTCGGCGACCTCGCGTCGAAGCTCCGTGAGATCGTTGTAGTCCAGACGGACGGGCCGATGGCGACAGTCGAGATCTTCGATCTCTTGATCCAGGCGAGCGAGCGAGCGTTCCGTACGAGCTACGGAGGTCAGCGCACCTGACCGTTTCGCGAGTTCGACCGATGCCGCGCGAAGCATCCCGGTTCCCCCGACGACGATCGTATGCGAATACCCGTTCATTGTTGTCGGGGAGCCTGATGGCTCAAGTCCGCGCGGCTTCCCACTCATCCGGAGTAAAGGTCTTCATGCTGAGGGCATGAATCTCTCCGCCCATCCACTCTTCGATGGATTGATAGACGAGCTGCTGGGCGCTGACGCGGTTCAAGCCGGCGAATTTCTCCGACACGATCACCGCACGGAAATGTCCGCCGCCATCGCGAGCGCCCGCGTGCCCCACATGCAAATGGGACTCGTCGATCACCTCGACATGTGTGGCTTCGAGACGATCGCGTAGCTTCGCTTCGAGCTCGTCGCGCATAGATCAGTCCTTGGGGAGTCCCAGAATTCGTTCGGCGATGATGTTCTTCTGGATGTTAGGCGTTCCGCCGCCAATCACGACTTCCGGCCAGCCGAGCGAGTATTTCGCCCAGGCGCCGCCATCGACGACCGGCTCGTCCCCAGTCATGAGCGACGAGGAAGAACCCAGAATCTCGAGCGCCAACTCGCCGAGTCCGATCTCCAAATCGGCGCGATGGAGCTTGTTGATCGAAGTCTCGGAGCCGAGCGGCTCGCCCTTCAGCTGCTTGGTCAAGAAGCGCATGCCGTTGAGCCGCATCGCCTCGATCTTCGTCTCGGCCTGCGCGATTCGCCGGCGAATGCCGGGATCGTCGCTCATGACCCGTCCCCCGCGTGTCGTTCGCTGGGCCAGGTTCTTGACGTCTTCGATCTTCCGAATCAGCCCATGAACCTCAGCAATACTGGATCGCTCCGAGGCCAGCGCCGAGATGGTGACCTGCCAGCCCTCCCCTTCCTCGCCAAGCCGATTCTCGACCGGAACTCGAACATTGTCGAAGAAAATCTCGGCGAACATCGATCCGCCACCCATGTTCTTGATCGGTCGGACTTCGATTCCAGGCGTATCCATCTCGACAAGCAGACAGGTTATGCCGTCATGCTTCGCCTTGACCTTCGTTTCGGTTCGCACGAGAAGAATGATCATCTTCGACCACATCGCGATCGAGGTCCAGATCTTCTGACCGTTGACGACGTATTCGTCGCCCTCCCGCTCACATCGACATTTCAGGCTCGCGAGATCCGAGCCGGAATCCGGCTCGCTATATCCGGTGCACCATTGGTATTTGCCGTCGAGAATATCGGGGACGTACTTCTGCTTCTGTTCTTCGGTTCCGTATTGAATGATCGAGGGTCCGACCCAGGCGAGCCCCATGAAGCATGTTCCAAGCGCCGGCGCCTTCCGCTTGGCCATTTCATCTTTCAGAATCACCTGCTCCATGATCGACCCGCCGCCGCCGCCGACCTCAGTCGGCCATGAGAACCCGACCCATCGCTTTTCCCGAACCTTCCGGGTCCAATCCACCAGAAGTTTTGGAGTTCGTTCCGCTCCTTCCGGGAGGTTCTCGTCGATAAAGGCGCGGACCTCATCGCGAAACGCTTCTTCTTTTTCAGAAAGCTGAAAGTCCATGACTAGAGATCCCCCAAACGTGCGATTCGCTCATAGTGGTAGTCCGCATCGCCGAAGATCGGACGGACCCATTTCGATCGCTTCAAATAGAGCTGTATGTCGTATTCCCAGGTATATCCGACGCCACCATGGAGCTGGACGCCCATGATCCCGGCCGCCGGAAACGCGTCGGCGCAGTAGGCCTTCGCACGAGAGACGGCGAGCGCAGAATCCTCCGCATCCTGGTCGAGAGCCCAGATCGCGTAGTAGACGAGAGATCGGAACGACTCGACGTCGACGTAGATCTCGGCCAGAGGATGCTTCACCCCCTGGAACTTTCCGATTTGTTCATCGAATTGGATCCGTTCCTTCGCGAACGACGTCGTAATCTCGAGTGCCGCCTCAGCAGCACCGACCGCTTCGGCGGTCACCAGCGCCGCGCCCAGATCAAGCAGCCATTGCGCCGCTGGCCACCCGGCTCCCGGCTTGCCGAGCACGAAATCGGCAGGGACATGAACGTCTTCGAGTCGAAGCCGCCCGACACGCTTGGTCAAGTCCATCCCATCGAAGGTCTCGACCGAAACGCCCTTCGCCTGCCGGTCCACGACAACCAACGAGAGCGACTCTGCATCAGAACCCGACCGGACCGCAACAACGAATAGATCCGCGGCGGTCACGTCCGTCACGAACAACTTCTCGCCCGACAATACGAATTCGTCACCATCTGGCTTCGCGAAGGTCTCGACGCCGTCTGCGGCGAGCGAATCGCTCCGTTCGAGAAAGGCGAAGGTTCCGATCTTCGAACCATCGGCCAGACCCGGCAGCCACCTCGCCTGTTGCTCACTCGTCGCGAATCGCTCGATCGCCTTCGCCGCGATCACCGTCGAAATGAGTGGTGAAGGAAAGAGCGAACGACCCGTCTCTTCGAGAACGACCATCAGCGTTTCGAGATCGAGCCCTACGCCACCGTGCTCTTCCGGCATACAGAGCCCGACCCAGCCGAGCTCCGCCATCCGATTCCAAAGCGAGGGATCCGTTCCGGATTCGGTCTCGACGATCTCGCGAACGCGTTCCATCGGAGCATTCTGATCGAGAAACTTTCGTAGTTCAGCGCGAAGTAGCTCTTGCTCTTCGGTAAATCCGAAGTTCATGCGTGTCTCCAGGGCGTGGAGCTCGAAGGCCAACGGGACTGATATCCAATGCCCGTGTCCAACGAACCAAGGGGGGTCATCGCCGCTCAGGAGCCCTCAATGGCTAGTGAGAACTTTGACGAAAAGAATCGTATCGTTTTCACTACACTCAATCGGATCGCGGGACCGCGCGAAAAGCGGCTCAACGAAGCCCGAACCATAGAGAATGGGAATCACTGCGGCGACCGCCAGATCAGCGACACGGCAGCCGCCGCGAGTCCATCTCCCAGACCCCCGAGGGAACAAATGCGACCTCATTCGCACAAATCTCAGATCTCCATCAGCCCTCCCACGAGAACCACCGTTCACCCCACCCGCCGAATCCTCACGGCTATGTTGCTCATCATGGCCACATTGGCCTGGGGAACAACGACTTGGGCTGGCGTAGAAATCGTTCAGGACAAGGGCCGCAGAATCCAGACCGGACCGAAGGGTCCGCAGATCGTTATCGATGGAATCACTCTGCATCCCGATCCCGCAACACAAGCATGGAGCGGATACGAGTCAACCGAGAGGGGAAGAATGCGTCATGCTAGGCCGACACAGTCCGTATCAGTCGGACTGTTAGGTTGTCCCGGATGTACGTGGACGCTGGAGGCCCTGGGTGGGATCTTCCCAGACGTTGATGAAGGAGGTCGCTTCACCGAGAGGCGAAATCGACCGGATCGCCGACGCGGCGAACCCAAGAAGCGGATGATCGGGAAGTAGCAGCCGGCGACTCCCCTCGAGGGTTCAGCTCGCAACGTAGGAAATAGAGAATAGGTTGAGGTGTAAACCAGGTAAGTAGAGAGAGACTAGTCGCAACGGCTGCGCAAATCGTTCGGAAGGACAAAGCAATGCGCCGAATTAAGTTTGCAGAGTACGAACTCGACATGGACCTCTTCACGCTGCGACACAATGGGAAAAAGTTGGAGATCGGCAAGCGGACTCTCGACCTTCTGATATGTCTAATCCAGAATCGCGATCGCGTTGTAGATACCGAGTTCCTTCGAAGCGAAGTTTGGCATGCCTCCGCATTGAGCCCGGCTGCTATTCCAACCTGCGTGCGAGAGCTTCGTCTCTTTCTTGGCGACAACGCCTCAAATCCCGCCTACATCGAATCCAAGCGAGGGCGTGGCTACCGATTCATAGGAGAGATCACTCGATCGCCGCGCAGAAAACGGGGATTCGATAACCTACTCGAGGAGCTTCCATTCTCTGGACGAAACGTCGAATTGGCGTCTCTCCGAAGCGTAATGAACACAACGATCGCGCAGGCCACCGGCCGCCTGATATTAGTTCGTGGTGAGGCCGGTATGGGCAAGAGTCGACTACTGACCGAGTTTCTGCGAAATCTCCCTGCAAGCACGGATCGCTACGTTACTCGGTGCTCAAACATGGAAGGAACTCCGGCTTTCTGGCCTTGGACACAGATCCTTCGCGAGGCGCTCGCAACGGCTGGCGGGAAAAACCGTGAACTCGAAGAGAACTCCCAATCTCTATCCTTTGCCTTTCCGGAGATACGCGGCTCGATCGAATCCAGCATCACCCGCGCCAGCGCGTCCGACCGGTTCTCAATCCTCTCGCAGTGGCTGAAGACAGTCCGCAGCATTTCAAAGTCAGGTCCGATAGTTCTCGTGTTCGACGACATTCACCGAGCAGATTTCGACAGCTTGTCCCTGCTTTCATGGATGGCGGAGGAACTGGCATTCGATCCGGTGATCATCCTTGCATCTCACCGGCCGTCGCCCAATTCCGATAGAGTCGCAAACGCTCTTTCTGAGCTAGCTGGTATTGACAAATGCACAACAATCGACCTCACGCCGTTATCATCGATCGATATCGTGATGATGTTGGACCCACTAGACGTCGACCGAGATCAACTTAGTAAGGAGCTGCAGCTTCGGACTGCCGGCAACCCCTTCTATGTCACCCATTTGATTCGGTATCTCGACACACAATCAGCCAGTGAGTCCGCCACTTTAGCAATCTCGAAACTGCCGCCTAATAGTAGGGAAATAGTTTCTCGGCAACTCTGTGACCTTGCACCGGCTACTCGCGAGGCGCTTGCAGTAGCGTCAGTAGAGGGCGGAACCTTCTCGATTTCCACGACCGCCGCGACACTTGGAGTCAGCGCAGCCGAGCTGATTGTTCTGCTAGAGCCGGCTCAACGCGCATGGCTGATTTGCGAGGATGGAACAGAGTTCGCCTTCCGTCACGCGCTCCTCCGAGAGGCCCTCTATCAAACTATCGACTCGTCGCGGCGACGAGACATCCATCTCACACTCGCCTGCATCTTAATCGAACGAGGCGACTCGTACTCGAACTCCGCCCGCATTTCAGATCATCTCGAAAAGGCGTCGCCGACTGCGGACTCCTCAGAGATACAGCGGTTCGCACTTCTGGCGGGTCGACAGGCAGCTGCGAGGTTTGCGTATTCGGACGCGCAAGTCTTCTTCCGAAGAGCCCTCAACTCGATTGTGAACGATCCGACACGATCCATTGTTAGGGAGTGCCAAATCCGACTGGAATACGCCGATGCCCAGCTCCACGCCGGACAGCGCGACGGCTCTCGTGAAACCCTTCTCGAGACGGTCCGACTGTCTCGGGCGTCCAGCTTATACTCGATCCTTGCCTCGTGCGCACTTGACCTTACTCCTGAATACCTGTCGATTGAAGTTGGCGAGTACGATCCCACGGGTAGTGCAACATTCTTTCTGTAAATAGCATCCCGCTTTGATCGGGGTTGAGGTGGCGGACCCAATCCGCTCTCCTTGGAGTTGCTATTCACTGCAAGTAGGAAGAGCGCTCGATGTCCCGCTACGAAGACGAACGTACCACTGCGCACGGCTGTTCCGGACATGCTTGTTGAGAACGGACAAGCACTCATTCGGCGGCTCGCCTCGGAGAACGACTGCCGAGCGCGGAAGATCCAGGCCGAGCTCGAGAAGCTCGGCTTTCGAGTCAGCCTCGCGACGGTCTCGCGCTAGCTGCCCAAGAGAATGCCTGACTTCGAGAGACGCCACGCAGCTTCGAGATTCTCCGACGGGCCGGCCGATCGAGGATCGGCCATCACGCGACGCACAGATTGTGGCGTTGTCCCGAGTTGGCGGCCTTCATCATCGATACGTTTAGCGAGATGCAGCTTGATCCATTCAGTTCATCGACTTCGAAATCTGGATTGTGTTCTGAGGATGAATAAAGAGGACAGACAGGCAGGGCCTACTATCCGTCTGCGGACAGCAGGCCCTCCGAATCTCCTACCACTGGATGCTGACACCCGCCTTGCCACTGACTTCCTTGAAGGAGCTGTCGCTGCCGGCGCCAATGTAGAGGCCGATGTCCTCGGTAAGGCGACCGGAGCCGGTCAGACCCAAGGCGGTCTGGTCCTTGTAGTAACCCATGCCAAGGTTCAGGCGGAACTTCTTGCCGGGATCCGGCAGGAAGACCTCCATCGCGTTGGCAATCGCGATGCCGCGGTAGGCATCGTCCTCGATGGCATCGAGCTGGTCCTCGATGGCATCGAGCTGGCCCATGTTGGCCGCATCGGTCTTTGCTGTGCCGGCGGCGATACCATGGACCTGCACGGGCGCCGCCGTGCTCCCCTCGAAGGTGACTCCGTCGGCATCCATGCGGATCGTGGTGGCTTCATCGCCGCCGCTCGTCAATGTGGTGCTGTCCGCGCTGACCACCAGGCCGTACTCGTTACCCGCGTTGTTTCGGAAGACCACGCGCGCGCTGGACTTATCGACAACGACCATGTTCTCGCCGTCCGTGGTCGTTGCACTCAGCATCGCCGAGTTGGCTCCCACCGAAACCTGGGCTCCGTCGGCCTTTGCGTCGACTGCGCGAAGAGTCGTCACGCCAGATACGACCGTCATGGCCGACGACATCATGTCGAGGACTGTCTCGTTATCCTGGATCGAAAGTGCGTTGACCGCGATGTCGGCAGAGTTGCTTACCACCCCGGCGGCATTGTTGGCAATGTCGATGGTGTGGGTGGCGTCGGTGGCGACCCGCGCGTTGGCTTCGTCGCCGATGGCGGAGACGTTGCTCGCAATGCCTGCTGCGTTGTCGGCGATGTCGCTGCCGTGCGCGGCATCTGCTGTCCCGCGTGCTGCGGCCTCGTCGGCGATGTCGCTGGCAAGGGCTGTATCGGCGGCGATCCGGTCGGTCTCTTCGCTGATCAGGGCAGCGGTGTTACCAGCTATGGAGTTGGCATTGTCCACCGCGGCGGCCGTGACCGCGTCGATACCGACCGCGTTGGACGCGATCTCATTCGTGTGAACGGCGTCCGCAGCAACACGCGCCGCGGTCTCGTCGACGATATCCCTGGTATGGGCGGCATCGGCCTTGCTGCGAGTGGTGGCTTCGGCGGCGATGGCGTCGGCATTGACGCTCTCGGAGTTTGCGGCTCGCAGGGTCTCCGCCGTGATGGCATCGGCGTTGACGGTCTCGGCGTTACCTGCTCGCAGGGTCTCGGCGGCGATGGTGTCGGCATTGACGGTCTCGGCGTTGCCAGCTCGCACAGTCTCGGCGGCGATGGAATCCGCATTGACGCTCTCGGCGTTACCTGCTCGCACAGTCTCGGCGGCGATGGCACCGGCATTAACGCTCTCGGCGTTACCTGCTCGCACAGTCTCGGCGGCGATGGTACCGGCATTAACGCTCTCGGCGTTACCTGCTCGCACAGTCTCGGCGGCGATGGTACCGGCATTGACGCTCTCGGCGTTACCTGCTCGCACGGTCTCCGCGGCGATGGC
>CAWLAJ010000207.1:0-7799 GCA_963854795.1 Deltaproteobacteria bacterium UBA4427
TCCAATTAGGTTTCACCCCAGAAATCGAATTTCCGGCGGAAACCGGGCGAGTTCATCGCGGCACACACCTGACACCTGATATCGAGCCGAGCCGCCAGGCAAGAGACACAATGGGTAGAGCCTCCGTTGGCACCCCTTGCGGATCGCGTTTCAGCTTCGGTTTCGGAGGGTTTCCCCACATGAAACGCTGTGGGCACAGAATACCCCGGCAGACTGCTCTTGCGACGTCCGCAAACGAATTGCGTCCGGTTCAGCGCGACCACGACCCTCCTGAGCGCCCTCGTCTCGATGCTCATGCTTCCCTCGATAAGTTCGGCAGAGTAGGTTCCCGACTGGATGGAGCGCGGCGGAAGCGGTCTGGTCGACCGGGTCGCCGCGGAAATTCTCGACTCTGGAGATTGGGGAATCGTGGCTGATTCCGACATCGTTGAGTCGGCGATCCCCGATCCCGTCGTTTCCGTTTTTGATTCGGCTCCGCTTGAACGACTCGCACTCGAGGTTCGTGGCCGCGCTAGTGGTAATCGGAGGCAGGGAGACGCCGGCGACCCAATCGCCGGAATCGCCTGGGCGCTCGACTTCGAGTACCTCACGAAGAACGAACGAAGCGCATTGACCCAGACAGCCCTCGGAACATCACGGGATCCACTGGGAACCGTGATCCTCGTCGGCCTGATCTGTCGCTCGCTGGCGGTTCTCTCGGTCGAGCTTGAGGCGATCGGAATCTCACCGGACGAAGTTTCCGACCATTGGACACCCGAACTCTGCGAACTGGTTCAAGAGCAGATCAACGAGAATATCTCTGGAGACGCCTACAAGATCGCTTGCGCCCTTTCGGAACTCAAGAACAAATTCTTGTCTGCCTCGCTCTCGGACCACCTTCGCGAGCAAAGGGAAACCAAGAAACTGGACAGGCCGCACGATCCAGGATTTGGCGCGCGACATCAATCTGGCGCCGAGAAGGGACCGAGCGCTCGAGACCTCATCAACGATGCACTGGAGCAACGACACGACGGCGATTCTGAGAAATCCATCGTGACGTTGTGGACGAGCCTACCGTGGGCGCGAATTTCCCAGGCGACCTTCGCGACGATCTTGGTGGTCATTGCCGGGAACATCTTTCTCAACGCGAATGGCGACCTGGACCCGTGGACGCGCGAAGAACTCGAAATCGTGTCGCCCTACCTTACCAAGGGAAGTCGAAATCAATCCGGCGCCGGCCCGGCCTTCGTCGGACGGATAGACGAGGATTGGCGATCGCTCCCGAAGGTGGAGAGATTGGAAGCAGCGAATCTACTCGTCCTGCGACTTCGCGAACTCGGGTTGAATCAAATCATGATCTACGACCGCAAGGGCGAGCTTCGAATCCAGGCACTGGGAACGCAGGCGACACGTAGCCTGTAGCGCGCAGATTCGAGCAACGGAAGCTCCCCATCGATCCAGATCTGCTCACCGCGAAACGTCGACAGCATCGAGTGTCGGACGCACCTGGTCGTAGAGATTTTTAGAGGCCTCGCGGAGTGACTCGAGGGATCCATTCCGACAGGCCTGCAAGCCGGCTTCCGCACGATCCAACTCGGGACCGGGAACCCAGATGAGAATCGCGACCTCGAAGGCGTCCCGGGTCGACCCAGAGGGTCTGGCGATGGCCTCGACCCAGTAGGCCAAGGGTGGCCGATCGATCAGGTCGAAGAATCCTCGGCTTGCGAGTTCAGCTTCGCCGGTCGAAAGGGATCGACCCGGGTAGTAGCAGATCAATTCGCCGCCCATTGCGCTTGGGTCTTCGGCCTCCGGAAATGGAGCGACCGCCGCGAGTCGAGCCCGATCGAACTGGTCCAGCAGGTCGTTGGCAGTCGCGAGCGATGGGTCACTGTCGAGTTCCTCGAGCTCTTCTTCGAATGACGAGAGCCGGCGCTCGAGCGCGCGAAGCCGTTCCGGTGTCTGGGACGCTTCGACCACCCGGCGGAGCCTGGACTCGAATCGTTCGAACTGGGCAGGGTCGAGCCTCGGGAAGGGCAACGGCCGAGTCTTACGTGAGAGCAGGTTCGCCAAGAAACACGACCTCTTCGCAATCTAGAATGGAGTGGATCGATCTCAGCGCGCTGGGCGAAACCACCGCTAGAAGTTGTCGTAGTCGTCCAGCAACCGCTCCATCTCGTCGACCGATTCGTCCGCACGCCGGGTCAACGCCTGGTAGCCCTTGCGCGCTTCGACCAGTGCTTCATGGAGATCGATCGTCGGATTGGGAACGCCATACATCTTCTCTCCGTTGGCCCCACTGAATTCACGAGCCTTCGGGTCGGCGGGCGGTGCTTCGCGGGGAGGCGTCGGCACATCGGGCCGAGTATCGGGCACGGGTTCGACATGAGGTTTGGATTCCGATTCGACATCGACCGAACGGTCGGACCCCATTTCTTGCGGCTCGATCTTCCCATCGTTCGAGAATGGAGGCGATGACGGAGGGGGTGGACTCTTCTCGCCAGGACTCATTGCCCCGGGTTCAGGATTCGAAACGAGCGACCGCGGTACGGCGTTCAGCCGAGCCACGCCCTGCTGGTTCACCCAGTTGAGCGCGAATGAACTTCTCAGCGAATAATTGAGACCTACGAGGGGCAAGCCCTGATCGTTGACTCGTCGCACGAAGGTGTTCACTCCCACGAGGCGGGAGTACTCATCGAGCAGGGGCCCGCCGGAATTGCCGGGATTGATTGCCGTATCGGTCTGAAAGATGTCTCGCGACTGATCGCGTCGCTTGCTAGAGATCGTTCCCGTCGTCAGCGTCCACAAGCCGCCACCGCCGGGATGCCCGATCGCCGCTACGGGCTCGCCGATGTCGACCTCCTCCGAATCCGCAATTTCGATGGGGCGCAAGTCCGAAGGAGCATCCTTGATGCGCAGTAGCGCAAGATCGAGGTCGGCATCGCGGGCGAGCACGTCGACCAAGAATGGAGTCGTCAAGTCCTTGCGATTGTCGCCGGAAATCGGCAGCGGCTTGAAATAGACGACGAGGTTAGGAAATACGCGGCCGTTCTCTGCGTTCGTGATCACGTGGCTGTTGGTCAGGACGAGTCCGTCCGAGGTCAGAATCGATCCCGTTCCCGAACTCCCTTCACCCGAGTCGCTGAATCCAAAGATCAGGACGACAGACGAGGATGAATTTCGGTAGATGTCGGCGGGCGAAAAAGTGGTTCCGGCACTCGCGGCGTCCACTACGACGGGGGAAATTAGACTCGCCAAGAAGAGAACCGCGAGCAGCCTTCGTCTCGTCAGGCGGGTTCTCGTCCACGGATTACTCTGCATGATCCACCTCGTCCTGCGTCGTTGCGTTCAAATGGAACGGAACCATCCGAACGTTGAGTGGGAGATAGCTCCCTCGATCTGAATCTGCACCGGCTGGCTGCTGCGAAACCCGACAGCGACCTGATGGGACTCGAATGGTGACGGGTCGAATCGACGAATTCCGTCGGTGCTCTTCAGTGCAGGGGTGCCGGGGATTCGCGATTTCGTTCCGCCCAGGACTCCCGTCGACGCCGCTCACCCCTCCGCGAGAAAAGCCTTCAGGAGCTTGTCGAGTTGGCGAGCGAGATCCTGCTCGCCCTTCCGCCGTGCTCGCAATCGGGCTGTCGAGCTTTCGGGGTGACTCTCGGCACCATCACTCTCTGCCGCGATGATCGCCGGTGCGCCCGATCGGGAAGCACCGATTTCGGCGGATCCTTCCCAGCGATACTCGATCCATTCGGTGCCGCGATCGACGCGACGAAGACGCAAGCGCGCATTCACGGCGATGACGTTCGCCCCGGTCGCAGGGCCGACCTGGAACCCCATCCCGGTCAGATTCCCCGCGATTCTCTCGCGCAATTGAGGCAGTGGCCCGATCGATTTTCCCGTCCCGGGATCGACGTCGCGCGCGGTCACCACGAAGCTGATGCGACGCAAATCCCGATCGACCCGGGCCTTCAATTCGCCGGTCGAATTGGATCTGCGGGTAAGACATTGGGTCCCCAGCACCCGACTTCGCGCCGCCAAGAGGTCGAGCTCGCGACCGACCTCGACCGCATGAATCGCCGCACGGATCGCGAGCAGTGGACTCTCCTTTTCTCGAGAATCTTCGGCGAGCGCATCGAGTCTCGTGATCAGGTCACTGCCTTCGCTTCGAATTCGCAGGCATTCTCTCGACCGATCGAGAACGGCCAGAGCCCAGACTTCGCCCGTTCTGGCATCGCGCCAGTGCAGGGGAACTTCGGCGCCTTGCAATTCGATCTGGGTCGAGATGATCGTGCTGACGAGTACGTCGGAGCTTCCCGTCGCTCGCCCGTTCACGACGGATTCACGATCGATCAACTCGATCTCGGACTTCAGCTCGGCGGAAAACACACGCGACAACTCGCTCTTGGCCGCGATCTGCGCCGCCTCCAGACTGGCGCCGGTTCCGAGAGCCGAAACGAAATTCTTCTTGGGGAACTCCGTTGGATGCTCTCCGCTTATCCATGTGGGCTGAGAACTCATCGACGCACAGCCAGTCAGTCCGATGGCCAAGAGCATTGCAAAGGCGAACGCGAAGCGATTCATGATTCCGGACATGACGAAAAACCTCATCTTGCGGTCCTCACGATGACGAATTGCCGGTGTCCCGGCCTGACCTGGACAGCGGGAATCACCTGCGACTCCACCGTAACGCCCTGCGCGTTCAGAAAATCGATCGACAAATCATGCGTGCCGGCCGGAAACACGAGCGACGACATCCAGATCTTGTCGGGAAGCGTTGACCACATCCGCTTGTCCGCCTGCTCAGTGGCATAACGCACGATATTGCCGGTGATCTGAGTCGCCAGGCTCAGCATCGCACCGTATTCCTGGCTCGATTCCCGCGCAGCGTACTCCACCCCTTTCTGCAGGGCATACTTGATGGCCGCCCGGGCGATGGCCTTGGTTCGAATGCGCACGATTCGATCGGCAAGATCCTTCTCCGCAATCGCCCCAATATCCTCGACCAGCTCCGCTGATGAAATTTCGAGCGCCGCGCTCGCGCGTGGGCGCATCCGAGTGATTGCATAGGGACGATCGACGAATATCGGAAACGCAACCGAGACGATGTCGACGCCGGAGATCGTAGAGGCAAAGGCGACCGCCCGGTCGAGCTGCGCTCGATCCTCCGATTCGGTGCTCGCCTGTAGCGCCAACACCAGCGGCCAGGCACTGGAAAAGGGAATGGTGAATTTGGTCTGGTCCTTCATTGGAGATAACCCGTTGAAGTGAAGGACGAGAACTTCTCCTGCTCCCTCCGGAAGAAATCGTGGCGGGCTACCGGCACCAAGATCATCGAGATCTTCCTCTGCCCACGCGCCTAGGCGACTCGCTACGCGCTGCGCGTTCGAAAGCAGGGAGTCGGGACGGCCGACCGAATACTCTGTTTCGTATTCGCCGTAGGCGGAAGCGGCTTGCTTGTATCCCACGAAGGCCGAGTCGAGTTCGCCACTGGACTCGTAGACCAAAGCCGACAGATATCGGGCGAACGCGTCGTCCTGATAGACATTCTCGTTCGTGCTGTCGACCTGAAGTTTTCGCAGGTAGTCCCCGACCTGGCGAATCTCGACCAGGGCGGCGTCCGGTTCTCGAAGCATGAGGTAGTTGAGCGCCGAGAAGAGATGAACCAGCGTTCTTTCGAAATTCTCGCCTGCATAGTCGAGGGCATAGTCGTTGCTGAACAGGGAGAAACCGATATCGCTCACGCTCTCGGTATAGAGCCGATCCCCGATCAACTTCGCTTGCTCGAAAGCAGCGTTGCTTTCCGAATAGCGTCCATCGAGATGAAGCAACATGCCGCGCTCGAAGTAGTAGAGCAGACTGTTCTTGCCCTTGAACGCGTTCTCCCGGTGCTCTTCGACGATGTCCAAAGCGCCGGGGTAGTCACCGACGCGCATCATGGTCGCGATCTGTTGCTGCACCCTTACCGTGGACGTACAACTCGCCGCCATGATGATGAGTAACACCAGCATGATGCTGAGACGGAAGAATCGACCCATTGAGCGGCCTGCCATCATGGCTCAAAGACCGTAGCGAGATTGAGTAACGACCTTCTTGATCTTCTTCTGGCCGATCCAGACTTTTTCGTTCGTCTCCAGGTTGACGAGTTCCAGTTCGACCTGATAGAAGCGGACCTTGGTCCCGCCGGCCGCATCGATGATGCTATTGATTGCGCCGATCATCATGAAGTCCGCACCGATTTCCTTTCCCATGCTCTTGGCGGTGTCGATCGTGGAATTGCGCAGTTGGTCGAGCCGTTCGTTGCGAACCCCACCGCGTTCATCACTCGAAGCGACCAGACGCACTCGACCGGAATTCACGAACGCACGTTCGAGATCCTTCGTGAAAGTTCGCGTATTGATGTGCTCGCTCGATTGATTGCGAACCGATCCAACGATGACGGTTGGTCTCTTGCCCGTTGCGCCGCGCCACTCTTCGATCCAGATGCGACCGAGCGAATCGTCGATCATCTCCTGCGAGACCATCTGGCTGTCGGTGTCATTCCAGTAGCCGGAGACGTCGATGACCTCATCGCTCGAAGTTCGCGTCACCTTCGGCATACTCGAGCACCCGGCGAAAAATATAAGCACGCTGAGAAGCCCGATCGATCGAAGCCACTTGGACTCCCGGCTGACGATTATCTGCGGAACGCGATCCATGACGACTCTCCCTAAAAGTAGAAACCAGAATAGAAACCAGGGTGGGCGCCAGAAAGAGACAGACTGTCGACGCTGGCAAAAACTCCTGGGCCCTGGATGATCCTGCTTCGAGCCCGCGGGGTCAACGTCGGGAAGATTTCGGCACGGGTCCTTGCCGGGAGCTTGGACAGTGGGCCCGCAAAGTCGTTAGGTTCCCAGTCTCGAGACCAGCAGGATGATCCGCCCAAGCGGATCGACATCACGGAGTCTGCTTCCCATGCCAAAACGCCCCTCGCTACGCATCACGATTCGGATCACTCTCGTCGTCGCGGCCGCATTCGCCAGCGCATGCGGCAGTGCCGGCTCCGTGTCGATATCGCCCGAGCCGGACCCGTTGGCTGCGGCCCCCGACTGGCTGATCGAGGGTTGTCGCATCCATCCATCGGAAGCGGGGCGACCGCACCGCGACGACGCCCAACTCGTCTGCGGGATCGGTTCCGCGGGTCCCGATCGAAACCCGATTGCTGCACGACAAACGGCGATCGCGCGGGCGCGGTCCTCGATCGCACGCACGATCGAGGTCACCATCGAGAGCCTCGTGCGAATCGATGACGAGACAGAATCGGCGAGCGACGGGATTCTCCGCTCGATCGTCCACCAACTCACGAGCACGACACTTCCCGCATGTCAGCTCGAATCCGTTTGGCAAGCGCCGAGTGGCGAAGTCTTCGCACTCGTCTCGCTGCGTGTCAGTCGGTTGCAAGAATCACTGCAGCAATCGCTCCAAGATCATCAGGCGATCCCATCGGCCACGCGCGAAGACCTCGCACGACGTGCGGCAACCGCCTTCGCCGCGATGAACGCACCGCCAGGCGGACGACTCGAAGAGTCGACGGAAACTGCGCAAGAACGCAGTGAGCGTCGCCAGTGAGTAGAGGGTGTCATGCGCTCTGACGCCATCGACGATCTGTTGAGCACGTATCTCAAGATACCGGCGAAGGTCAGCTGGAAGGGTGCGCTAGCGGATTCGGTGCGCGGGACGTTCGAAGGGGTGCGCCTCGAATTGGCGGGTATTGCCATCCTGGCCCTGCCATTCGAACGCCTCGTACTTCATGCGGAGCGCTTTCAGTTCACGCCGGG
>CAWLAJ010000208.1:0-7768 GCA_963854795.1 Deltaproteobacteria bacterium UBA4427
GCCTCATCGGTCTCTATCGGCTCGGCTGCCTCGACACTTGAAACAAAACGGGTCGCAGGCCTCCCGCGTGCCGCGCATCCGAACGGGGTTTCCGATCGGGCGGAAACCCCGTTCCGAATCCATGACGAGTCGTCGGCCAGAAGCCAGGCGTCGCGCAAGGAGTGCGCTGATCGCGCCCATCACGAGAATAGGGGAGAGATGGAATTTCAGTGCGTGCAGGCTCTCGCTCATGCAGGCCATCTCCATCCAGAGCGCAGGAAGGGTCGCTGCGGCCGCGCCGGCGAGCAGGCCCGAGCCGCCGGGTACGAAGACGATTCGAGACTGCACCAGATAGAGGGCGGCCGCCGCCGGCGGGATGGAGACCAGCATGGTTTCGACGAAACAGTGTGGTCTCATGGCACTCGCCGTCGTGGATCCGTCCACGACGATCGCCCCGATCAAGTCGTAGGCGACCACGAGTGTCCAGCCCGCAAACAGAACCAGCGGCACCGCACAAAGACGCCGTCGCGCGACCGTCCCCGGGACCCCCAGCTCGAGTCCGGCCGTGATCGAAGTGATGGCGGCAAGACTTCCGAGCGCGAGCTCCAAGGCGAGGCGCGGTGAAGAGAGAAGCTCATCCAGGATTCCGGCGCGAAGGGGACCGAAAGTGAGAACGACAAGGGCGATCAGAAAGGCGGAGAGTCCGCACCACAAGAACCTTGCCGAGGACAAGGCAATCGCGCTTCGAACCGGTTCCAGATGGCCAACCAGTTGGTCGCCGAAGTCGGCCTGGCGAGCCGACAGCTCGTTCTTTCGATCGTGTGCGAGATCGGTCACTGGGCTCGTGAAATCCTTGCTGGAACGGACGCGGCAGAAATCGTCGCCCGCTCGCGATCGAGCGGCGATTCCTGGCTCGCGTCACGACTCGACTTCAAGATACGGATCCGGCGTGCGCGCAGTTACGACTCGATGGCCGGCAACTCGCACGAGAGCGGCCGAAAACTTCGGATTGCGACGCTCCGGGAGCTGGGCGAGAGTCCGCCGGTGGCGCGATCAGACTCCCAGGCAGCGGCGAGGACGCTTTTCGTAGCGCTTCTCGCATTGTTCTTGCTCGGTGGATGTGGCGACTCGGGGGAAAGCCCGAATCGACTGGACCCGAGCCCGGTCGAGGCGGTCGAGATCGCTTCCGAACCGGCGTCGGCTCGATTCGTTGGATCGAGCGCATGTCTTCGATGTCACCCCGCGGAATCCGCCGGCTGGCGCGGGTCGCATCACGATCGAGCGATGGAGATCGTCAGCGATGACTCCGTCCTGGGTCGCTTCGATGGGTCGGTGCTGAAGCACGGCCCTCAGAGTTGGCGCTTCCTGCGCTTCGAGGACGAATTCGTCGTCGAACTCGAAGAGTCGGAAAGGCCGACCGAGCGTCTGCGCGTGTCCCATACCTTCGGATTCAGCCCCCTGCAGCAATACCTGGTCGAGCGTCCGGATGGGCGACGGCAGGCGCTTCCGGTCGCCTGGGATTCGCGTCCGCAACAAGACGGCGGGCAGCGCTGGATCGATCTCCAGCCGCAGGGGCCCGTCTCGCCCGACGATCCGCTTCATTGGGACGGACTCGCCTACAACTGGAATAGTCAATGTGCGGTCTGCCATTCGACGCAGCTCGTGAAAGGCTACGACCCGGAGACGAATCGATTCGAAACCCGTTCGGCACAGATCGATGTCGGATGCGAAGCCTGCCACGGGCCCGGCTCGTGGCATGTCGAACTCGCGGCCGACCCGGGCGCTCTACAGAAAGGCCCCAGTGGTTTCGCCGTGACCTTCGAGCGCTATTCCGAAGAGCTCTGGCGACGCGCACCCGGCGAGCGCATTGCCACACGGAGTATCCAACGAAAGCAGGACCCACAAGTCGATGTCTGCTCGCCGTGTCATGCCAGGCGCACACAACTCGTGAGCTCTTCCGAGATCGGGGAGCCCTTTCTCGATGGCCATCGTCCGCGCCTGCTCGATCCGGATCTCTATTTCGAGGACGGGCAGATACGCGACGAGGTCTATGTCTGGGGTTCCTTCCTGCAGAGTCCCATGTACGCGGCGGGCGTTCGTTGCTCGGATTGTCACGACCCACACTCGCTCCGACTGCGCCGGTCCGAAAACGAGCTCTGCATGGGTTGCCACGACCGGGAGGCCTTTGACGTCAAACGCCATCATGGGCATGAGTCGAATTCGCTTGGGGCTCGATGTGTTGCCTGCCACATGCCGGAACGCGTCTATATGGAAGTCGACGCAAGACGCGATCACTCCTTTCCGATTCCCCGGCCGCGACGCAGCGCGATCTTCGAGTCTCCGGACGTCTGCGCAGGCTGTCATGCCGATCGCGATGCGGATTGGGCGGCGGACCAGATCGCCTCGTGGCGTGATCCCGACACGATCGCTCGGCCGCATTGGTCGGATCACCTGGTTCGGGATTCGGCCGCCCGGATCGACTCGGAACGCTGGCTCGAGATGGCCGTCGATACTCGTCTTCCGTCGATCGCGCGAGCCAACGCGTGGTCGCGCTTGGCGAGAGAGGAGGGCGCGCAACCGGCGCCCGAGCTGCTGCGCGAGCGTATTCGCGAGGGTTCGGATCTCGAACGCTTGGCGCTCGTCGAAATTGCGCAGCGAACGGCACCCTCCACGCGGGCCTCGCTATTACGCCCCCTGCTCGAAGACGAACTGCGATCGATTCGGATCGCGGCGGCCATCGCACTGTCCGATCTGCCGGCGTCGATCTGGCGTCCCGCCGACCGATCGGTTCTGGCGGGAGCCCTCGAGGAATATCGCGCCGCGCAGCACGTCAATGCGGAACGTCCCGAGTCGCAGGTGAACCTCGGCGTCCTGGCCGTTCGATACGGCGAGTTGGACGCGGCGCGTGCGGCCTATCAGCGTGCGCTGGAGCTTGCCCCCTATTTCGTCCCCGCCTACGCGAATCTCGCAGATCTCGAGCGCGCATTGGGTCGAGATGCCGAGGCGATCGTCTGGCTTCGCCGCGCACTGGAGTGGGCGCCCGATGAGCCTTTGGTTCGCTACGCGCTCGGGCTCGCCCTGCATCGCGTCGGCCAATCGGAGGAGTCGTTGGAACAGCTCGCACGTGCGGCTCGGTTGGCACCGGACCAAGCGCGAGTCGTTTTGGGCTGGGCGTTGGCGCTCGATGCGGCAGGTCGCAGGGACGAGGCCGTCGCAGTACTGACTCGCGCCATGGACGGTGGAGTCATCGACCCTGAGCTCTTTCATGCCCTGGCCACGCTCGAGCGAGACGCAGGTCACGGGGTCCTCGCTCGGAAGGTCGCGCGCGCCTGGTCGGAGGCGTGGCCGGACGATGAACGCGCGCGGGCGTTGCTGCGGGAACTCGACGGGCGCCGTTAGGCGATGCCCGAATGGCTGACTTCAACCTGCTCGCTCGACTCGATTTCGTTTCGTTCTTCGAGAGTGAGGAATTCGTAGGAGAGCAGGTCGATACGTGGACCCTCGCCACCCTCGGGAACCATGGACAGGCTGACCCAGGGCGAAAGGCTCTGTCCAGCCGTCAGCACGACCAGCATTTCGCAGCGATCCGATCGAAACGAGTCGGATCGCAGTAGCTCTGTCAGAAGTCGGGTGAAGCCTCCAAAGGATTCGACAAAGTGATCACAGGCGTCGTCCATCTCGCCCGGAACGCCGCAGATGGCAAATCGCACACGACCGAACGTGTACTGCTTCTGCTGAATCTGCCCGACCCGATTGGCGTTCGCCGTCAATTCGCTTGCGCTCACCGCGAGTGCGCTTCTGAGTTCATCATCGAAGGCACTTTCAACGAAGTCTGCAAAGGCCGGCGAGATTTCAGCGATCCGGTCGAGGTGGTATTCGAGACTTTGGCGGAAGGCTCGAATCTCGACCGGTAGGCCGTCATCCGCGGGCTCTTCGGGTGTCGGCAGGAGCGAGAGCGGCCCTCGACGGATGGACGGCTGACTCGCGTCTGGGAGCGGATCATTCTCGCCCGTGGGTTCGATTTCCAGCATCCCGGTTTCCGGCGGCTGTTCGTCGGGGTGATTCCGGTGATCATCGTCCGCCGAGGGCAGCTGGAACATCGGTGTCAGGGAGGCGTCTGCGACCGAAGAGGCTTCGTCTGCGACCGAAGAGGCTTCGTCGGCGAGCGAAGATCCAGCGGTCGGGCCCCCGCTTGGCGCGCTGAGGAATACGGTGGCTTCGACGGGCACATAGCCTGCCAGAACGAACGTCATCTCGATGTCCGCGAATCGAATGTGGTCGCCGCCTTTCAATTGAACGCGCTGACCGACCTCGAGGCGCTGGTTGCCCACACCGGTGCCATTCGTGCTTCTCTGGTCTTCGAGCCAATAGCGGCCCTCCCGGACCAGGATGACCGCGTGTTCGCTGGAAATCGTATCGTCGACGATCACGATGTCGTTGTGGGGATCTCGACCGATGCGGGTGATGGAGCGCGACAGTTCGAGAATCCCGCCCTTCGGTCCGAGTTCGCCGCGGATGTCCAGCAGTTGTGCCGCAGGGGCCTCGACTGCATTGCGGGCAGCACGGCGTCGCCACACCAAGGCACCACCGGCGAGCAGCAGGGCCACGGGCAGGAGTGCCAGGAGCGAGAGATCGCCACCACTCGAATCCGCGACCGGAGCCGCCGAGACGGGGGGAGTCCCCGGGCCGGTCGTCTCTACGTTAGGCGGATCCAGGTCGGCCAATGATTGTCGGTAGAAGTCGTCCTTCGCGATCTTTGCGAGAACATCCTCGACCACGCCATTCAATTCCCCAGCCTCGAAGGCTCGGTAATAGTCGCCGTGCGTGCGGCGGGCAAGGGCCTGTATCAGTTGATAGTCAGCGGAGTCCGTGAACGCGACGCCGAAGATGCGAATTCCGGAAGCCTCGCTCTCGTCGGCGAGATCCTCTCGCAACCAGAGCGCCGCTTCGCTGTCCTTCTGGCCATCGCCGGTGTCGATTTCTCCGTCTGTTAGAAAAATGATGGCGCGGCGTGCACCTTCGCGGCCGTTGTTTCGGAATTCATAGAGGGCGCGCTCGATGCCGGCGGGACTATTGGTCTGCCGTCCAGAAAAATCGAGTTCGGCGAGCGCGGGTTCGAGCAGTGAGTCGACGCGTCCGGGCTCGATCGCTGTCAGTCCCTGTACCAGACGCGCTTTCCCATCGAAGAGTACGACTGCGATTCGCCCCTCGATGGACGAGTCCTCGGCGAGTGCAGACGCGAAATTCGTGACCGCCTTTCGCGTCAGATACTCCGGATCGTTCTGGCGCATGCTGCCTGAATTGTCGAGAACGAAGATGACGTCCACGGGCTCCGCAGCCCGGACGTCGGGGGCTTCGAGAACGAGAGCCGCGAAGAGCACGACGGTGAGGAAACCGAGCATGGGGATGCGGTCGCGCACCCAGGGACGACGTACCGCGGTCGCCGAGCGCTTGCGAGTCTCGAGACTCCACTCGGCAGCCCGATCCGGCTTCATCGTGATTCGCTCACTCATCTCATGCTCCCTCGGTCCTTCGGGAAGACCGCTCCGACGATTGGGCGTAGCGCAACACCCCTCGATCGATCGCTGAACGTCGATCGCGCCTCGCGATTTTCATTTGGCCATTATAGACCGGAGCGATCGATTTCGACTTTGATTCCCGCGCGATCCGGGGCAATCCGGCATCGGATAGGCAAGACGAAAGACTCCGTTCCTTCGTAGGTCGCCGAACGCGCGATTCAGGGACCGTTTGCACATTCAATTTGTGACTTTTCTTCGCGCGGCGGCATTCCCGACCGGCCTGCAGGTATGGTATTCCCATTCTCGCGACCGATCTCGGCTGCACGAGTCGATTCGGCTCTGAAAGGGGAAGGGTTTTGGAATCACTCTTGACGGCGGAAAACGCAATCGCGCTCGCGACGCTGACCACTCTCGAAATCGTTCTCGGCATCGACAACATCGTATTCATCGCCATTCTGACCCAGAAACTTCCCGCCGCGCGACAGGCATTCGCGCGGCGCATCGGCTTGATCGCCGCGATGGGAATGCGTATCGGCTTGCTTCTCATGATCGGCTGGATCATGGGTCTGACCGCGACACTCTTCGAGTTCCTGGGGCGCGCGTTTTCCGGTCGAGATCTGATCTTGTTGGGAGGAGGGCTCTTCCTGGTTGGGAAGGCCACCTGGGAGATCCACGACAAATTGGAAGGCGGAGAACACCCCGGAACCCGGCCGGCCGCCGCCTCCCTCTTCGCAGTCATCGTCCAGATCATGCTGCTCGATATCGTGTTCTCTCTGGATTCGGTCATTACCGCTGTCGGTATGGCAAAGGAATTGGTCGTCATGATTGTGGCGGTCGTTGCCTCGGTCGCGGTGATGTTGGTCTTCGCGGAACCGATCAGTCGCTTCATCGAAGACCATCCAACGATGAAGATGCTCGCTCTCTCCTTTCTGATCTTGATCGGAGTGATGCTGATTGCCGAGGGTCTCGGACAGCATGTCGACAAGGGCTACATCTATTTCGCGATGGCGTTTGCGATCGGGGTCGAATTGGTGAACCTGGCTGTGCAGAACCGAGAGCCGATTCGCCTCAAGCCAACCTATGTGAAGCGAGACGATTTCATGGTGCCCGAAGAATCTCACGAGTCCTAGCGCTCCAAAAGGCGATGGAATTGTCCATGAACCCGCGACCGTCGAGGGTTCTTCCGACACCGGGTCGTCGTCAGGCCCGAGTGGATCTGCGAGTCGCCTCTGGTTGTTCTGGCAGAACAGGTGTCATAAGGTGTGCGACACCCAAAACGCGCGAAGGAGGAGTACATGGCACGTGAAGCAGTCGTCGTCGGCAGCCTCCGAACAGGTCTGGCCAAGGCACACCGTGGTTCGTTCAACCTGACGGAGCCCGTCAACTATACGGCCCACGTTCTGCGAGCCGTCGTTGCGCAGCAACCGAATCTCGATCCGGCCGAGATCGAGGACGTAATCATCGGCTGTGGCAATCCAGAAGGCTGCATGGGTCTGAACATGGCGCGAGTCGCATCGATGGTGGCGGAGATTCCCAAGACCACGGCGGCGACCACGGTCAATCGATTCTGTTCCTCGGGCTCGCAGTCGATCATGATGGCGGCGAACGAGATCATTCAAGACGGAGCCGAGGCTGCGATTGGCGGCGGCGTCGAAACGATCACGATGATGCAGGACGGATCCGCGAACACGACCCGACTCGTCAACTCCGCAGCCGCGGAGCGATTCCCCGGCCTCTATTTCCCGATGGGTATGACGGCGGAAGTCGTTGCCGATCGCTATGACATTTCGCGCGAAGATCAGGATGCCTATGCGCTGCAGAGTCAGCAACGGTATGCCGCGGCAGTCGAGGCTGGGCATATTGGCGAAGAGATCGCAGCGATGAAGGTCACCCGAAAAGTCGTGCCCAAAGACGCCGACGCCTACGAAGAAGAGTTCACTGTCGAAGCGGACGAATGCAATCGTCCCACGACGACCCTCGAAGGTCTTCAGAAGCTGAAGCCCGTCTTCAAGGAGGACGGCTCCGTCACGGCCGGTAACGCTTCGCAGCTCTCGGACGGCGCTTCGGCCACGCTCCTGATGTCGGCGGACCGCGCCAAGGCGCTCAACATCGAGCCGATGGGGATCTATCGGGGATCCGCGGTCGCCGGCTGTGGTCCGGAGGAGATGGGCATCGGCCCGGTCTTCGCCGTGCCGAAGCTGCTGAAGCGACACGGTCTCACGATGGACGACATCGACATCGTCGAGCTGAACGAGGCCTTCGCCTCACAG
>CAWLAJ010000209.1:0-7743 GCA_963854795.1 Deltaproteobacteria bacterium UBA4427
GGTTTTTGCAACGAAGCCGCCGGTGCCTGCCAGGCCTCTCCCATCAACGAGGGCGCCGCGTGTGACGACGGTCTCTTCTGCAACTCGGGCGAGACCTGCGCGGCCGGTGTCTGCGCTGGAGGTAGCGCCACCGACTGTTCGGCCAGTGCCGACCAATGCAACGGCGGTGTTTGCAACGAATCCGCCGCTGTCTGCCAGGCCTCTCCCATCAACGAGGGCGCCGCGTGTGATGATCTCGATGCCTGCATGGTCGACGACATGTGCTTCGGGGGTGTCTGCACATCGGGATCGACCCTCGATTGCGACGATTTGGATGAATGCACCGCGGATGGTTGCGACGAGGTGACCGGCTGCTTCCACGAGGCGATCGTAGGTTGCACGGAGCCACCCCTCGTTCCCGCACTTCCGCTTTCGGGTCTTGTGCTGCTCGTTGGAATCATGCTCGTCGCGGCGCTGTGGGCGGTTCGTATAGACCCTGACCGAGTTGAATCTGCGATTCACAAGAGTTGAGCTCGTAGATCAGACGTGCGCAGTAGGTAAGTAGTAGGTAGATAGTAGGTAGATAGAACAAGCGGCGAGTTCGTTGCGTGCGAGAGGAAGGCGCCTCTCGTCTAGCACCCGGGTGTCGCGGCGGAGGGATCATGTTGAGGTTCAAGCGAGGGCTTATGTGGATCTTGGCCGGCGCGGTCATCGGGGCGGGTGTGCTGGTCTACGTGGGCCTCTTTGGCCCGGAACGGCACGAGGCGCCACTGGGGATCCTTGACACGCGCGGCACCTCGGCAAAGGATTCTGCGTCTTCGGCGGGACCGCGGCCCCGGGAGGGTCAGCTGACTGCTCCCCGAGAGAAGAAGGATCGGAGAGCGTCCCGTGGGCGCCCGGATCCGGGAGTCGACACCCCGGTCCGACAGCCGGGCCACCACGAGGAGGGGTCTTCCCTAGCCGCCGGCGAACGGCTCGAAGCGAAAGACGGAACACCGATGGATGCTCTCGCTCTTCGCAGGGGGACCAATTCCTCCGAGACGCGCATCGCGGAGGTAACGAAAGATCGCTCTCAGAGTGACTCCGGGCGCGTTGCGGGGGGCATCTTCTTACAAGCAGTTCCACCCTCGACCCGCCGCGACGCAGAACCGCCCGACGACTGGACTGGCCCCGAGACGCCTTGGCGCAGCAACGACGAACGTAACCAGGGATGGAGCAATGAACGCGACGAGGCCCGCCGTGAAAACGGTGATCAAGAGACGCGCGGCGTTTCAGACCCCACGCTCAACCGCGTGTCACTGGGGAGCCCGATCATGATGACCTGCGCCAACGAGCGCTGGATCTGCAACGCCTTCTCTCTTGCGTTCATCCTGCCGGACACGATCCCGGCGGTTTCCCGGGGCATCGAGGCGATTCAGTTTCCGATCGCTGACGGGCCGGACATCGTTTGGATTCGCACGGAGTCCGGGGTCATCGAGGTTTCCACGGAGAACCTCACCAATGTGCAACAGCTCACCGCATTGATCGACCAATTGGCGCCTCCCCGCTGACGCCGATCCAGCAAGAAAGGACGTCCGACGGAACGGTGGACACCTCAATTTCGCGTCGATCGTTTGTCCTTCATACAACCTTGGCGATCACCTACTAGTCTAGTGATGATTGAGAGGCTGACCGGATTTGAAACTTCCAAGTCGGGCCGGCTAATTACAACGAAGTTCGAATGCATTTGATCGGGGGCGAATTAGATGACAATCAAGCGGACCGGAAGCATCCTAGGAGCGATCGTCGTACTCGCGATCGGGGTCTCTCTCTGGCTTTCCGTAGACCAATCGTCCGAATCCACTTCCCTGCTCGTGCAGAACCCCACGCCGGTGCTGAAGCCGGCCCCCGCCAACTCATCGACACCAGTGCTGTTGCCACCTAGAGACGTGCATCCCGAGAATGACATTTCGATCGAGGCGTACTTCGCACGCTTCGGCGGTATTGCCGCGGTGGATCTGAAATCCAAGAAAATTAGGGAAGGCGTGGCGGCAGAGATTCGCGAGGAGATGGTTGGTACCCAGGTGACTTGGAACGGCTACGTGGATCGGATTGCGGACGCTTCGTCTGGCGAAGTAACGCTGGTTCTCAAGATGACGAATGGACCGGCGGGGCTTGACACCGTGCTGATCCGCTTTCCGGCCGCGCTGCACGATCAGCTACACGCCTACGAGAATGGGCACCACGTGCGTGTGGTTGCTGTCTACGACAAGATCATGACATTGTTCCCTTTGCTGCGTGGAAAGTCGGTGGAGAGGATCTCTGCGGGATAGAGTTGAGGAGCCGGGAGTTGGTTCCGGGGTACAAAGAAGAAATATCGTGTTCTCCGTCAGTCAAATTCTGGCGAGACAGCTCATCGCAACTCTCAACAAAGACGATCGGACACCCAATCCGACACCACCGAAAGGGCCTACAGCGACGAACGCGCCATCCGGCTCGAATCGCCCCTGAACTGGCGAGTCTCTGGTTCGGTATCGCAGACCTCAACCGCCAACACCCCGCGGATTCGCGGGCTAATCCGGATCCATACTGACTGCGGTTCGAGGTCTTGGCGCAATCGACCTTCCCGTTGCAGCTGGACGAAGGACCTCCACGGTCGAACCCTGCCATTGGCCGAGTCGGCTCTGCAAGACGGTGCTTGCATCGAAGCCGGATTCCCCGCGCGCGCTCAGCTCGAGCCAGTCATGCCAATCTCGTCGCGTCTCGGGCGTGAGAGGAAGTGAGGCGCGAACTGCACGACGAAGCTGCTCGACTTCGATCGGCCCGCCGTGCGCTTCGTCCTATCCGCGCGATCAATCTCGTCAGCGCTCGTTCGCAGCGCTCGATCAGCCCGGCCTGAGCGAGTTGCGTGCGCGAACTCAATGCCTGCTCCAATCCGACACGGCCCGGGTGCTCCCGCACCAGTCCGATCAACTCGGACTCTGAGAATGAACGTCGAGCTTCCAGAAAGCTTTCTTCAGATGGTTGCTGACCGTACGCGGACTGATGCCGAAAAGCGCAGCAATGGTCGACACCCGACCGCCGTCGAGCAGCTCGAGAACGACCTCCTTCTCTCTCTTCGTCAGCGATTTCGACACGGCATTCCCAGGCTCTCTCACGCTCCCAGATGACACTCCTCGTTGAATCGCTCATCGTAGTAGACCATTCTGGCCCACGCGCCGGACCGACTCTCCCGGTAACCTATGCATTTCAGGGGCCCATTCTGTCACTCTCAACCCGGGGCCCACAAGAGGATCTCCATGAGGACTCAAAGGAATCTAGTCAGCCTCGCCATCGCGTTGTACACCACGGCCGTCGTCGGCTGCGTATCGGAACCCGACGAGATCGCCGAACCGGAGGCTCCCCGTCAAATCTCCGACCGCGGTGTCCAAGAGCACGGAAAGATCTGGCCACGAAGCATCGACTCGGCCTACATGGGGACCTGGGGCGACAATCGAAACTCGGGCTCGACCCTCGTGACGAGCTTCGAGCAGCGCCGCCTCGCGGGACAGAGTCAATACCTCAGCTGGACGGAGCCGGATTCACCGCCCGTCTCCGCCCTCATGACGAACGGAAGTACAGAGGCCCCGAACGGCTTGATCGTCGCGGTCTCGCCGCGCGGGGCCGGGACCTCGACGGTCGTCGCCCTCGACCTGAAAGGAAAACTCGTCTGGCGAACGCGCGAATGGCATAACCGGGACGAAGACGGCGATGGTGTCGCCGACCTTGCGGGCGTAGACAATGCCGTCGCGTCCAGCGCCGGGATTCAGGCGCCGATGGTCGACGATGAAGGCGCGCTCTACGTCGCGGACAACTACGGCGTCTGGAAGCTCGACCAGGACACCGGTGAGCGAATCTGGTTTTCGCGCTTCTCGGACTACAGCGAAAACAAGCTGGCCTCCAATGACCTGCGCCTGCTGAACGAAGGCGAAGCCGGACTCGTCGGCAACGTCTTCGCATCGGGATGGCATATCTGGCTGGATCGACGCGATGGCTCACCCGTGATCGTGAAAGAACCGGATCCTTTCTCGGCCGAAGACTGCCCGGTGCTCTCGACGATGTACCTCAGCATCAGCGGCGGCGAACTCGACAAATCCGGAGAACTGGACGATCTGGTCTGCCTCGCTTATGACGCGAACAACACGACGCCACAGCCGAACAATCTCGCCGTGAGGCCCGCGATCGCGGGCATCTCCGATCACGCTCGGTATATGTTCACCTACGCGGGCCCGCCTGGGAAACCCGATCACGCGCGCCTCATCGCCTACGACTTTACGTACAGCGAAGATCGAGGCTGGGGCATCGAAAAAGCATGGGAGAATCTGATTGCCGGCATGACGGCGGCGTCGCCGAGCTTGAGCCCGGACTACCGCATCGTGAACGCCTCCGACGGCGATGGTGCCGTCAACTTCATCAGCGTCGAAACCGGAGAAGAAGTCGGAAACCCTGACGTCCACTTCAACAGCTTCGGTTCACCCGGTGTTACGATCGACGGCCTCTATTGCGATGCCTGGTCGGTCACATGCGTGTCGCCCTATGACGGGCGAATCGTTCAAGCGGATCACAGCGTGACCGGCAAGATCGCCGCTGCGGTGCTCCCCGAACTCGAGGGTCATTCGATCCCGTTTCTCTGGGGAACGACGCCCGATAGCAACTACGTCGGCGGCGCGATCTACGATCCAGCCCGCTGGACCTTCAGCGCGACCGTCGGGTACCCCTACTTTCTTGGCAAAGTGCTCGGGACTCGCATTCGGATGGGCGAGCTCACGCCGACGGCGATGATCCCCGTGACCTTCGACGCGCAGACTGGCAAGCTCATGCCGGGCCAGAATCTGGGTCCCGAGATCGCGCGGCCCGGCACGTCGGAAGCGAACGCGATGGTGACGACGACAGGACGCTACGTCGTCCAGAAGGCCGAGCTGTCCTCACTCTTCTTCTATTACATGCTCCAGGGCAACTACAACCTCTTCAACAAGAACGATGTCCGCCGTGACGATCTCAGCGAAGAGCAGCTCGGCCAGATCCGCGAGATGAGTTCGATGCTCAACTACTTCGTGCTCGGACCCATCGACGAGGAGGGTGTCGTTCCGGACGCCTGGAAGGTCCCGCAACCCATGTCTGGACTCACCATCTATGAGCCGATTTCGTTTCTTCAAGGCGCCCTGAATCAAGCGGAGATGGTGATCGGGCTGGCGGTGTTCGCTGAAGAACATCTGTGCGTTCGCGCGGGATGCGAGATCGAGGAGGCGGCGGCACGCCTCGGCTATGCGGCCTGGAATCTCGACAAGGCTTTCCAACGCCAGTTGACCGAGGCGGCCCATCGTAGAGAGGTCGACGCGGCAACGCACAACGCGTTCGCTAGCCGTGCGTCCTCGGCCGCCAGTTCCTGCCGTGCGGCGCGCGAACAACTCCTCGCACGCCAACCGCGGCTGCCGAACGAACAGGCATTGAGTGAGGCCGCGCAGGGCGTTGGCGATTGTTTGACGACGCTTCGCGCACTCGTGCAGGAAATAGCAAGCGTCCGCTCATGAGTCGTCAAACAGGCGTCCTGCTCGCTTGCCTCGCGGTATTCGCATGGATCACCCATCCGCTGATCGCCGACTCGCAAATGACGGATTCGGATTCGCGCGCTGCGATTTCGGTGCTCTCGGCTCGGTGGGTCCATGCGGTGCATCGTCGCGATCTCGCGTTGGGCGATCTCGTGAGCACGGAGGGTCGCGCGCATTACGAAGCGCTCCGAGATCTCGCGCTCACGGCCGATGCCCGTGAACTCGAATCGCTTCATCCCGCCGAGCAACTCCAGGTCCTCCTTTTGCGCCATCTCGCGCTTCCGGATCGACTGCAGGAAATGAGTGCTTCCGAGATCCTCTACTTCTCGGTCTCGCAGGGACTGCTCGGAATGGATCTGCGCTCGAGCGATGTCCTGCGCGAGATTGTCGTCGAGGGCGACCGCGCGCATGGGCGTCTCGACAAATTCGGATCCTCCGCGCGGCCCGACCGCGGACAGCAGACTTTCGTGCGTGAAGACGGCGTGTGGCGAGTCGACCTGAAGGGCGAACACGAGCGTCAGCAAGTCGACTTCGAGCGCTTCGTCGAGCGAGCCGGTCTCGCAACTTCCGAGGCGAGCTTCTTCGTACTCGAAATGCGACTGGGACGAAAGATCACCTCGGCAGACCTCGCCGGCCCGCTCTCGGCGGCTCGATCGAACAGGAATCGGTCGAGTCGGCCACCGTCACCGAAGGCGCGGGACGTTCTGCGTCTCGTTGCAATTCGGCGTGCACTCGACGCGACAGATCCACGGGCGGTCACGATCGAGGATCGGGCCGAGTCCTTGCGTAGCGTGCTCCTCGTCGGAGACGCGATTCCCGGACACGATCGCGTCTTGATCGAACGGATCGGCCGGGACTCGGTCACTCTCTCGACCCCAACCGGCCTCTTCGAACTCCGCCTCGAGGAGAACGGACCAAGACTCGGCCAGAGGCTCCGACGCTCTCGAAACGGCAACCCGGTCCGCGAACCGACGCTCGTCGAAATCGCCAAGCTCGGACAAGATCGCGCAGGCCTGATGGCACAGTGGCGCAACGTCGGCTTGAGGGATCGCGCGCTCTTGCTGCAGCAAGGCACTCTCACTCCGATTCTACCCGACGTCGCCACTGCTTCGAGTCGCCTGCTCGGCCTTCGAGTCGAGAATCGCGTGAATTCGAGCTTCTGGCATCAGATCGGTCTCGAGCCGGAGGACATCGTCACGACCGTCAATGGCGAGGCCCTCGACTCGCTCGACGCCTGGCAGCGCCTATTGATTGTCGCTGAAGAAGCTCAATCGATCACGATCGCACTCCTTCGAGGCGGCCGGCCGATCCGCTATCAAACCCGAACCATCCCAGCCCGCTGAGGAAGATCGATCATGAAATTTGGCATTCGAGTTCCACCTCCGCAGATGGGCCCCGTCTCCGACCCCGACTGGATCATCCGCTATGTGAAGCTGATCGAAGAACTCGGGTTCGAATCGGTTTGGGTGATCGACCATGCCTTCATGTGCATCGACTACGACTCGACCTATCCCTACAAGACCACGGGAAGAACCCCGATTCCAGCTGAAGCCGACATGCCGGATCCCCTGATCCTGCTGACATGGATCGCCGCGGTCACGGAACGGATGAGAATCGGCACGTCCATGCTCATTCTTCCTCAGCGCAATCCGTTCATTCTTGCGAAGCAGGTCGCCACGCTCGACCGCTTTTCGCGAGGACGCGTGACGCTTGGCGTCGGGGTCGGCTGGGTCCAGGAAGAAGTCGAGCTCCTGAAGCAAGACTTCCACGATCGTGGTCGTCGCGCCGACGAGTGGATCGAAATCTTGCGGGCTCTCTGGCAAGAAGGCGTTTCGCAACATGAAGGCGAGTATTTTCAGTTCGACAACATCATCAGCAGTCCAAGTCCGGTCAACGACAGCGATATTCCAATCATGATTGGAGGCCATAGCGTCGCCGCCGCGCGCCGGGCCGGACGACTTGGAAACGAGTTCTACCCACATTGGTCGACGCGCGGTCCCGACGCCGAGGCGCTCGCCGCGCTACGGCCGGAAATCGAAAAGTCGGCAGAGCGAGCTGGGCGGGATCCCAGGGCGGTCGGTCTGACCCTGACCAGCACGAGCGATGCCAAGACGGCGTTCGCCACGGCCGAGACGTGCGCTGAACTCGGAGCGGAGCGAGTCGTCGTCCTTCCACCGAAGGGCGAGTTGGACGGGGA
>CAWLAJ010000210.1:0-7727 GCA_963854795.1 Deltaproteobacteria bacterium UBA4427
CGTGGGCGACGGCATCATTCGCGCGGCCGAGATCTACAACCGGTGGGCCGAAGAGCACGCCGATCGCCCGCCGCGCTCCGTGGTATCGCCGGAGGGCTTCGACGAGGCCGTGGTCGGGCGATTCGAGCACACGCTCCGTGGCGTTTCGGTGCCGATGGCGGCGGGAACCTATCCACTTTGGGTGCTACAACGCGGGCTCGATTGGTTTCGCGCCCAGAGCGACCCGGACCAGAAGGCGGGTCGTGAACTGCTACAGACTTGTGGCGGCGAGGCGCTCTTGGAGATCGAATTCAGCAGGCGTCTCACCCGGGTCGGAAGCCGCATGGCTCTCGAATGATTGGCGAGTGATATCAATATGAGCATGAGTTCACATCCATTGCCCCTTCCCGTTAGACTGATGAACCTGGCGGGCGAGGGCGCGCGCCGGGTCGGTCTTCAGCCGATCAAGTTGGACCTCGAGGGTCTTCTCGAAAAGGCGACGTCGAATACAGGACTTTCGGACTTCGGAGGCGACGAGTTTCGTCGTCCCCTGGCCCTCTTGCTCGAGGGTCTGGAAAACGAAGCGCATTTGTCTTTGATGGGGCGTCTCGTGGCTCGCGGTGATCTGCTGCGAACTCTCGAGAACAGGCTTCGTCTGGTCGACTTGTTTCGCGAGCATCCGGAGATCGCTGAGCAAAAGGTGACGCGACCGATCTTCGTCGTCGGAGCGCCGCGAACGGGAACCACGATCTTTCACGATCTGTTGGCGATGGATCCGAACATTCGCGTGCCACTCACGTGGGAAACCAGCTATCCGCTGCCGCCGCCGGAAACCGCCACCTATCGGACGGATCCGCGCATTGCACGTGTGCAGGCAGATCTGGACCGGGTCGACTGGCTGCTTCCCGATTTCAAGAAGATGCATCCCATGGGTGCCGAGCGCGCGCAGGAATGTGTCGCGATCACGTCTCACGATTTTGCGAGCATGATCTACCAAACGCAGTTCGAGGTCTCGACCTACGATCGATGGGTGCTGACCCACGACATGCGCTCGGCGCTTGGATGGCATCGCCGTTTCTTGCAGGTTCTGCAGTGGAAGGCGCCCGCGGAGCGTTGGGCCTTGAAGTCGCCGCAGCATCTCTGGCATATCGAACAGATCCATCGCGAGTACCCGGATGCCCTTTTCGTGCAGACCCATCGCGATCCGGTTCGCGTCGTCGTGTCGATCAGCAGTCTGGTCGCCGCTTTGAGGAGACTCTCGAGTAATCGGGTATCGCTGCCGGAGGTCGCGCAATATTATGCAAAGGCGCTTGCACAGGCCTTCGACAACACGATGGCCTATCGACGTTCGGGGAAATTGCCAGAAAACCAGGTCGTGGATCTCTACTTTCAGGACTTCCTCAAAGATCAGATCGGGACGGTTCGTCGCGCCTACGAACATTTCGGTCTCGATCTCTCGGAGCAGGCGGCGAGCGCCATGCAGTCTTTTCTCGATGACAATGCGGCCGACAAGCACGGTCAGCATGCCTATCACCTGGCGGATACCGGGCTCGAGGAGGCGGAAGTTCGCGAGTTGTTCCGCGACTACGAGAGCTATTTCAAGATTCCGCGGGAAACCGTCTGAAGGAGCCGTCGATGCAGGAAGCCGATCAGGGGGAGGGTGCCGCGCGTGATCTTCCGGAGAACATGCGCGCGTGGCGGGTTCACAGCTGGGGTCCCGAGCCGACCGAGGCCATGGCGCTCGAGACGGTTCCCGTCCCGACGCCGGCCGCCGGCGAGCTGCTGGTTCGGGTTCGCGCGATCCCGCTCAATCTGAATGACATGGAGCGGATCACGGGTGAGAACATGATGGTTCGGCCGGAGCTGCCCCTGACACCGGGAATGGAAGTCATGGGTGTCGTGACGGCCTGTGGAGAAGGCGTCGAGGATTGGCTCGGGAGACGCGTCGTCGCGCTGCCCAAACAGGCGACCGGGGGCTTCGCCGAGTTCGCGATCTGCCCGGTCGAGTCCGCCTTCGACATGCCGGAGGATATTCCACTGCCGGCGGCGGCCGGTCTCTACTTTCCCTTTCATCTCGCGTGGCTGGGTCTCGTCGATCGCGCAGATCTCCAAGCGGGCGAGAGCGTTCTGATTCACGCCGCCGCGGGTGGATCGGGCTCGGCCGCGATCCAACTCGCGAAACATCTCGGCGCGACGGTCTACGCGACCGCGGGAAGCGACGAGAAGGTTGCGTTCTGCAAGGACCTCGGCGCCGACGTCGCGATCAACTACAACCGTGAGGACTTCCAGGCCGTGATTCTCGAGGCCACGAATAACGTGGGTGTCGACGTCGTCTTCGACAATGTCGGTGAGGCCGTGATGGAGAAGTCCCTGAACTGCACCGCGTATAACGGCCGATACCTGATGATGGGCTTCGCGTCGGACAAGCGCTTCGCCGATGAGAAGTTGATCGTGCCTCGTCGCGTCTCGGCTGGAAACCTGAAACTCTGCGGCGTCCTCATGGCCTATGCCAATGATGCGGTCGTCCCCATGATGAAGCGCGCGATGGGCTGGAATTTCTGCTCCGACGCCCTTGGCGAGAAGATCATGGCCAAGATCGTCGAGCTCGTCCGCGACAAGCAGCTGAAGCCGGTGATCGGTGAGACGATCGCGTTCGCGGAGATTCCCGGCGCGCTCACCAGGATGCGAGACCGCAAGACACACGGTCGGGTGGTGGCCCTGCTCGACTGAAGACCCGTTCTCACGCGTTTGCATACCAGGAGTCACCCCGGATTCGCCCGCACCCCACACGGCGCCGGTGAGAACCCGTTCGAGGTCGCCTTGGTAATTACCGGCATGCACGGCCTATATTCGGCGTTCGCCGCGCCGATGCAATTTTCATTTGGAGCCTCTCGATGCCTCTCGATCCAACCGGGAATCTGCCGTGACTCGATCGACCGACGCGGACGGACTCGATGAAATCGATCTCGAATCCGTGGATCGGGTTCTGGAGACGACTCGCTCGGTGCGCCGACGCCTGGATTTCGATCGGCCGATCGAGCCCGAAGTGATCGAGCGGTGCATCGACATTGCGACCCAGGCTCCCACCGGGATCAACGCTGAAAATTGGCGATTCATCGTCGTGACTTCTCCCGAGAAGAAGCTGGCGCTGGCGGATTTGTATCGAAGCGCCTTCATCACGCTTAGCGAAGCGCGCGGCATTCCGCTCAAGCCTGCGCAGCGCGCGCTCGCCGACCGAATGCATGAAATGCCGGCGCTGATTCTGGTCTGTGCGATCGGACGCGTGGCCGAGGGTTCAGCGCCCATGCAAGTTGGCTTCTACGGCTCGATCCTGCCGGCCGCGTGGTCGCTGATGCTTGCCCTGCGTGCTCGCGGACTGGGTTCGACCTGGACTTCGCTACTGGGCTTCCATGAGCGGGAAGTGGCGCGCATTCTCGAGATTCCCGACGAAGTGTCTCAAACGGTCATGCTGCCGGTCGGATACATGAAGGGCGCCGTGCTCAAGCCGGCGAAGCGAAATCCGGCGCGCGATGTCACGTTCTGGGATCGATGGGGCGCTTCACGCGACTAAGCACGGCCAGGGCGACCCATGTATGATCCTCGCATGTCAAGAACCCTCGTCTTCACGCTGGCCACCGTCGTCCTGTTCTCGTCGTCTCTGGTTGGGATTCCGCGCGCGGACCCCGTGATGGATTCGGAACCGACGTTTCGGCCGGTCACCAACGTGAAACAGACGATGGAATGGATCCTGGATCCGGCCGTCGATGTGATCTGGGATTCCGCGGGCTTCATCATCACCGCGGAAGGCGAGAGGGATCTCTCCCCGACCACCGACGAACGCTGGAGTGAGGTTCGAAACAGCGCCGCGACCGTCGCCGAGGCCGGCAACCTACTAATGATGCCCGGGCGCGCGGCGGGTCCAGACTGGATTGCCTATGCGCGGGCGCTCGTGACCGCAGGCGAGACGGCGATCGCCGCCGCGCAAGGGCAGGACGCGGACGCGCTCTTCGACGCCGGAGGCGAGGTGTATATCGCTTGCCGGTCTTGCCATGAACAATTCCTGATCCCGATCGAAGAAGCACGAAACGCGAAGTGAGCCTTCTCGTGGAGAGGGACTTCGACTTGTGGGGTCCGCTCTAGGTGTCGCTGCTGCCTTTTTGTGAATGGTTGGCCATCACGGACTGGAGCATCGCTCTACACGAATCTCTGTATCTGTACCCGGTGATCGAAACCACGCACGTGTTGGCGCTGCTCCTTTTCGTCGGCAGCGTGACCTTCGTCGACCTTCGACTTCTGGGCTGGGTCTTTCCGGAGGTCCCGGTCTCCGAAGTGACGAGCCGCATTCTCCCGTGGACGGCCGCTGGATTCTTGGTCATCGCCGTCACCGGGGCTCTGCTCTTCTATGCGATTCCCGTTCGCACGTATTTGAGCATCTTCTTTCGCTTCAAGATGCTCGTGCTCGCGGGCGCGGGGATCAACGCAGGCCTCTTCCACCTCACCGTTTCGCGCGGCGGCCCCAGCTGGGACCGCGATCCCAAGCCCCCGCTGCGCGCGCGCCTAACTGGCGCCGTCTCCATGATCTCGTGGGCCCTCGTCATCGTGATGGGCCGGATGATCGCCTACAACTGGTTCGATTGTGACAGTCAGCCGCAGTCGGATTTCGTCAACTGGGCGGCCGGTTGTGTGCTGGGTCCGTAGATGACGCTCTACGATGTATTCGATCGGCTCGAGCTCACCGCGCTGGGCCAGCTGATCTCCGATTCCATCTGGCTCTTTCCCGTCGTCGAGGCCGGCCACTTGATCGGTCTCGGTCTGCTCGGCGGCTCGATTCTCGTGGTCGATCTTCGACTTCTCGGTCTGGGCCTAACGGCCCGATCGCCGGCCTACCTCTTGATGGCGACCCGTCCCTGGTTCGTCGCGGCACTGTTGGTCATGTTCGGAACGGGAGTTCCGCTTTTCGTGTCGGAGGCCGTGAAATGTTATTGGAGCTACGCCTTCTGGGTGAAGATGGGTGCGTTGGTCCTGGCGCTCGGCTTTACCTTCGGCGTGCGCAACCGGATCGTGAACTCACAGCCGGAGCTCGAGCCCTGGCTGATGAGAGTGCTGGGCGTCTCTTCGATCGCTCTTTGGCTCACGGTCGCTGCGGCAGGACGCTGGATCGGATTTTCCTAGGTCGACTCGCGCGGGTCATTTGGACCGTTTGCGTTCCCTCGGATCGGCACCGTCGCGGGGCGCCCCTGTCCCGGAAGAACCCATGAACAACTTTCGGCCATCCGGGAGGCTGATATCGCGTCCGTTCGCCTTGCATGCGGGCTTGCAGGCTTTGTCCTTGGCCTGATACCCATGAACCACGATCTCGGTTCCGATCTTGACGGTGTTCTTGTTGATGCCCGCTCTCAACAGGGTATTGGGCGTCCCGCCTTCGACCATCCAGGAGACGACAGTCTTGTCTTCCTGCACGACGTCGAGGTGGATCCACGCGTGCGGATTGATCCACTCGACCTTCGTCACCTTGCCCTTTAGCAGAACGGGCGCATCGGAATCGAACTCGGCTGTGAACGAATGATGAGCAATCGCCGGCGCTGCGAGCAGTAGCAGGCAAGCGATCAGGAGTGTCCAGGAATAGTCATTGGAACGCACAGCCGTCTCTCCCTATTCCTCGTCGCGCTCTGCCGAGAGCATCCCCGTCAACGAGTAGTTGCCTTCGTGACATGCATATTCGTAGATCTGACCGTCCGCCGCGAGCATCGGAATCTCGGCGCGCCAGACCTGGTTGTACGTCGTTGGATCATCGACGGAGAATTCGTAGAGGATCTCTCTCTCACTCAACCGGGTAAAGCGCTCGGTGACCATGGCGTCGGATGACAGATAGATAAAATGACGCAGAGAAGCCCGAAAGTTCTGTCCGGGATTGAATTGCGTGGTCTCGACGACCAGCGTCTCGCCTTCCCAATGGCCGATCGAATCCCCGAGCCAGGGGCGAATCACTCCGGGCAGGCGCTCTCCCTCGATGCGAATGATCCGCGCGTCGTGGTTCATTTCCACGAGGATCATCACGAAGCCCGGTGACTGCACGATCTGGTAGTGGTTGTTGTAGAGGACCGGCAACATCGGGGGCCCACCCGTCGATCCAAAGCCCAGGATGCAGCGCTCGCCCAGCAAGCGCGTCTCGGGATTGTCGAAGCTTCGCAAGCCCCAGAGTCGTTTCGCGATTCGATAATAGCCGCGCCAGGAATACGGAAGCTTGCCGTCTTCGGGCTCCACAATGAGCGAACTCCGGATTTCGCCTCGGACCCTCGCCAGTCGGCGGCCCGGGTCCATCCAGAAGGTGTTGTATCCGCCCACGTTCTCGCCCGCGGCGAGTTCGCCTTCAGGTACCTCGTCGATCGATTCGAAGAAGTCGGCCGTCCCCTCTTCGAGCTGACTCGCGGCTTCCGGCGTCAAGACGAGGTCTTCGATCTCATCGAACCGGACCAGACCCGTGATCGTCGCGTTGGTCCAGGTGCCCTGAAGATCGGGGACACCCCATGACATCTGCGGCGACTGCCACTGTTCTGCCCAGGCGGGTAGGGCCAGCACGAAACCCAACACGAGCGCGATTGCGATCGTTGCGGATCCCGGTCGATGCATGGGACCCGGAGCCTTCATTCGAGCGGGTTCTTCCGAAGATGTCCGTAGAGGAGCTCCTCCACGAAAGGGACACAATTGAATTGCTGGAGATGCGCGTCGGCGCCCACGAGTCGGTAGAGCGTCATGCGCATCGTCCACGCTCGGGTGAAGATGTTCTCGTCCTCGAGAGTGGCCTCATAGCGCATCGTATGCGAACTGGTCGGAGTGAAGCGCTCGACCACGCGCAGGGCCTCGCTGTGATGATTGCCGGCCCGGTCCAGCCAGGTCTGGTCGTGCTGTCCCGTCGTGACGATGACCAGGGTATCGCCCTCCCAGGTTCCCACGGACTGGCCCATCCAGGAGTCGATGGGCGCGGGACCGGGATCGACGAGATGGATATTGCGCACCGCGCCCGCGTACTCATAGGCGAAGAACAGTGCATCCTCGTTGTGCAGGATCTGGAACGGGTAGGGCATGTATGTGGCGCGCGGAATTCCTGGCTGGTAGCACTTGATCTCGGGATCGAGAGCCAGCCAGTTCTTCTGATTCTCTCGTTTCTTCGAGAGCGCCTTCGGCTGGTACGGAATCTTGTCGCCGACCACCACGCCCATTCCGGCGGGCACCGCACCGACGGTGCCAAGGGCGACGACCTCTTTCGCGGGAACGGGTTCGATCGGACCCTCGCGAAGTGCCATGGCCGACTTGGCGGCATGGGCTTCGAGGTCGAAATTCGCTCGACTCATGGCGCGCCAGGTTCCATTCAGGTCCGGCTTGCCGCCGGGACCGCGCGGAGCGACGAAGGTCGATGTGTCCTCGGCCACGCTGAGTGTCATAAAAAGCGCACAGACGAGCAACGCACCGATCGATCGCGAGAGTCTTGTCATGCGGCAAACGCTAGCAGCCTCGGGCGCCGCGAAAGGGCCCGTCAGCGCGGATCGAGCCGGTAGATCCGAACGCTCGGCCAGTCTTCATCCTCTGCCGCACGACGGGTTTGCTCGAAGTGGGGGAGGTCTCCATATTGCTCTCGAAAAGCATCAGGACGGACGCGAGTTCGGCGCCGTCGCGTACGCGTATGGTCTTGCGCTCGTAGAGCGTCTCACCCATGCGCAGTCGAACCCGGGGATCGTCCGCGATATGAG
>CAWLAJ010000211.1:0-7695 GCA_963854795.1 Deltaproteobacteria bacterium UBA4427
AGGATCGCGACCGCGATGGAGACGGCGAAGACCGGGGCGAATGCGAAGGCGGTCGCGGACAGAACGTATGCAGCGGACGCGATCTGCTTGGTGATGAGCTGCATCATCACGACAATGGCCGCGAGAATGCCGACGGCAGTCGGGTGCGGACCCAGAAGTCGGGTCTGGACGAGTCGAAGAAGGGCGCCCAACACGAGCATTCCGACGACGACACTGGCCACTCCGAAATTCAGATAGAGATCTCCGATGAAACTCGGTCCGGTAGCGGAATGGATATGAGGTCCGGAACCATAGGTGTCCGTGATCCACTGCCCGAGCGTGATTGGGGGTTTGCCGGGCCAGAAAAGCCTCGGGATGAATGCCACGAAGAAGAGTCCCAGAGTTCGGCCGTCCTGAAAGGGAACCGGCGACGGTGTATCGCGAACGATGACGGACACGATGCCGACGGCGTCGAGACGCGCAGCAGTCGAAGCGAGACCGGTCCCGAGATAGCCCTCGGTTTCTGAACTCGTCAAGAAGTCGGAAAGGACTCTGAGCGTATATTCGGGATCGGACAGGGCGTCGACGATCGTGAGGTCGTATCCCTGAAGGACGGTCCCACGATAGACCTCTGAAATCGGATAGAGCAGGGTCAGCGTCAAGGCACCGATCACGATCCAACGCGTCCGAAACCGTCCGCCGAGTAGCATGCTGGTGAAGACGACGACGGCCGGGACGATCAGCGTCATTCTCTTCGAACCGGTGAAAAAGCCGAGCGTGGCGCTGATCGGTACGGCGATGAGGAGCATGAGCAGCGCGACGCGCGAGCGGTGACGCAAATAGGCGATCGTGAGCAGGGCGTTCCCGAAGACGACGGACGAGGCGACCGTGCTGATGACGCCTGATCCCAAGATCGCCGGAATGAGGCCTAACGCGCCAGAAATGGAGATGGTCCAGCCCAGGATCAGCATGGTCCCGGCGACGACCAGGATGATTTCGGGTCGCCAATCGCGCGCCTTTCGCCGTTCGATATCTCTGTCGGTGAGCCGCACGGGAAGCAGGCCGTATCCGAGCAATAGGCTCAGCAATCCGAATAGAAGCACGCCCTGTCCAGCGACGACTTCCGCCGGATAGAGAGCGCCACCGCTTACACCGGGCGGGTCCGAGGGCATGATCGCGCTGGCGTATTGGGTGAAGATTGGAAGGGCGAAATGCGCAATGAAGAGCAGACAATAGACGGTGAGCAGCAAGTGCCGGCGATCGGCGGGACGTGCGTAATCGAGAATGGCTGGAACGAGCCCGACCATCATGGTCAACAGCGACAGTCCGATCATTGCATAGCGGTTGCTCGGATAGCCCATCGCCACCGTGAGCCCGAAAACAAGGAACGCCATGATCGGAAGCGCGACGAACATCATCAATGCACGCCGCGCATTGCCACCAGAGACCCGAATCTGCGTCGGTTGTACCGCACTCACTTCAGACCGCTGCCTCCGTCGTCGTTGGCGGTCGAGACAACGGGTTCTCGATCGCCACGAACTCGCCCGACGCCATCGCTTCGAGAATCGCCAGGCAAGCCAAGGAAGCGGCCATCGAATCTTCGACAGACATCACAGAACCGCTGCCCTCACGCAGCGCCCGACAACAAGCTTCGACGGCGCTCGCCTGACCCTTGTCCTGATTTACGCCCCTAACCTTCTTGCCGCCGGGCAGGAGCGTCGTCCGATAGTTGTCACAGACGGCACTCTTCCCGTCCGCGTGGGTTTCCCAGCGCTCCTTCGACAATTCGCTACTCGCGCTGGCCAGATAAGAAATGCTCGCGGTCGAGCCGTCAGCGTAAGAGAGCAGAGCCATCATCGAATCTTCGGATTCCGGGTCGCGACCCAACGCACGTGCTTGAACACCGACCGGCCCCTCATCGACCAGAAAATTGCAGAGATCGACGAAATGGCAGACTTCGCCGAGAACGCGCCCGCCGCCGACTTTTGGATCGGTCAGCCAGGTTCCCGAAGGCGTCACACCGGCCGCTACAACATATTGAATTGCCATCGGACCCACGCGATTCGCGAAGGCCTCGCGGACCGCACGCGCATGCGATGAAAAGCGACGGTTGTACCCCACCATCAGGAAGCCGTCGGTCTCGCGCACGGCGCTTGCGACGGAGAGAGTCTCTTCGAGGGTGAGGCCGACGGGCTTCTCGAGCCAGACGGCCTTGCCGGCGCGAAGCGCCGCCTCGGCCAGCGTCGAATGCGAATCGTGTCGGGTGGCGATGAAAACGAGGTCGACTGAATCGTCGGCGAATACCACTCCCGGATCGGTGCCACAGGAGGCGAAATGAAAACGCTCGGCGGTTCGCCTGGCCGATGGCCCGGTCGAGGTGACGACGACCTGTTTCGCAATGCCCGACGTTTTTTCGAGGATCGGCAGGAGCACGGCCTTGCCGTAATTGCCCGCGCCGATGAACGCAACGCCAATTGCGTCAGGCTTGACGAGTCTTCGTTCACGTTTTTCGTGGCCCTCGAGCAAGCCGTGCTGACTTCGATCGATCTCTTCGGAATACCGGAAGACCGCTGCGAGAGCCTTGCGCTCACCCTTCGCCAGCGCCTCGTAGGTCTCGATCGCAGTCTCGAATGCGACAGACTCGATGTCCATCTTGTTCGGATCGATCGATCCCTTGGCCGCGAGGTCGAGGAAGGCCTGCAGGTTTCGCTGCTCCGTCCAGCGCACATAGGCGACGGGATAGTCGAGTCCGACCTCCTCATAGCGCCGGTCATAGCGACCCGGCCCGTAGGACATGCTCATACGCAGTTCGAGTTCCTTCTCATAGAAGGAGCGACGATCGAGGTCCATCGCGGTCGCTCCCACCGCAACCACGCGTCCGCGATGTCGACACAGATCCGCGGCGAGCTGTAGTGGCGCGGAGTTCTCGGAGGCCGCTGTCACGATCACGCAATCGGTCCCATGTCCGCCGGTCGCCGCAGCGAGCCTGGGCGCATGATCATCGCCGGGTGCCGCACCCCAGTCCATCCCTTGATCCATCGCCTGCGCGACGCGCGTGGGTTCAAGATCGACTCCGTAGACGCGGCAACCATTCGCCAGAAGCAGCTGTACCGTCAGCTGGCCGATCAACCCGAGACCGATCACGGCAACGACTTCGCCGAGCGTCGGGTCGCCGACGCGAAGCCCCTGCATCGCGATCGCACCCAAAGTCGCGAAGGCCGCGCGATCCAGACTGAGCCGTTCGGGAACGCTCGCCACCAGATTCTCGGGAACGACGACGAGTTCGGCGTGGTTCGCATAACCCGCGCCCGCGCAGGCCACGCGATCCCCGGGCCCAAAAGCGCTGACGCCCTCGCCGACCTTCTCGACGATCCCGGCGCTCGCATAACCCAGCGGTTGAGGTGCATCGAGACGATTCATCACCGTCCGGTAGGTCGGCAGCGGCCCTTCCTGACGCAGCTTTCGCGTCACCTGCCCCACCAGATCGGGGCGACTCCGCGCCTTCCCGAGCATCGACTTGCGAGCGAAGTCCATTGCCATCTTCTCGGTGCCCGGCGACATTACGGAGAACGCATTCCGCACGAGTACCTGGCCTCGGCCCACCGCCGGCGCCGGAACTTCTATCAAAGTAAGAGCGCCGGTGCGCGCATTCTGCAGAATCTGCTTCATCGGGCTGACGACCTCATTGATTCATTCCAACGATGTTCGATTCTCGCAACATGTGCTCTAGCTCGGGCACGAGTATGTCCACGATCCGTCGATGACCTCGTTCGTTGTAGTGGGAATCTCGCAGGAAGTGAAGCTTGGACTCTTCTTCCATACTCAGTCTGGAAATCGGGATCACTGCGATTCCGGCGGAGCGAAGCTCGGCCAGTCCAAGGCCGTTGATCAGCTGGTTTTCGTCGCCAGTCACTAGAAGCTTGGCGCCGGACTTCTCTACTTCCCGATTGAGTTCACGCACGAGCGATAGTGTCAGCTTCGGGGGATAGTCGGCTTTGTCGGCTCCATCGGTAGGTCTCCCGATTCGCGGTACTGCCCAGTAGTAAAGCTTGCGCAGGAACTCCGGATCCCATTCCACTCTCAACGTGATGAAAGAAAACAACGCCGATCTATCAAAAAGCACCATCTGCGCCCAACACAATCCGCGACTCATCAGGCCGTCCAGACGAGCGAGTTGCCCATTGGAATCCACAGAATACGCTGAACAGATAGGATGCTCGGGCACCGGCGAACCGACCAACTTCAGGGTGCCGTCATCCCGCAATACGAATGCAGGTTTGCCCAATGCGCGCCGCATCCGATGGATCGTCTGGTTGTTGACAAGATCGTTGCCCGAGTGAAAGAAAACGACGATGTCGGGATTGAGCAGCCGTCCGCGATCGCGAAAATACAGATAGCTCTGGTCGGTCCCGTAACCGCGTACTCCCGCGTTGATGGATTCGACTCGGCGCTTCGTTTTCAGTGCGAGATCCTTCCCGATTAGCGCAGGGAACGTCTTGTCGTATTCGACCTCCAAAGCCGCCACCATTGAGTCACCCAGAAACAGAAGTCGTATATCGACCTCCTGACGGTCTTGTATCTTCGGACCTCTGAGGCCTAACGCATTGATCTGAATCGGTGTTTCGAATTCGACAGGCCAGGGTCTTGGGCCGATGAATACGTCGCTCGAATTGGGCTCGTGATGCCAACCGAGATGCGGGTCTGAACGCCAGAGTGCAGAGGGCTTCGAGTAGATCTCGTAGATCGCCTCGTATCCGAGAACCCGCAGCCCGACTTCGAAGCAGCCGATCACGAGCAGAATGGAAAAGAGAGCCAAGCCCGTTTTAAGCAACAGGAGGACAAGGAATCGGCCCCCGCCCAGCTCATCAACGCTTCGCCCCATCACCCAGTCCTTTCAATGTGCCCTACCCAGCCGAGATGTGGCTGAAATGTGCGCTCGACCACGAGTTCATGTACTAGGCAGTCGACGATCCTCCCGTCCGTCCACGAGGTCTGGCCGATCCTAACATCAGCTGCGGACCGTACCTCTGTAATCCGTGGACCCTCATCCTCCATCGGTCCGCGGATCTTCTCGATTTTCTTTTCGTCGAAGCCCATGAGCCTCACGGCGACGAGATCTACGGCCACCGGATCCGTACCCGCCAGGATCACGCCAAGCGGGACATCGACCGGAGCGAGCGGACCTTCGCCCTCGCCTGCCAGAACACCGTCGATGATCGTGAGCACCGTTCGGACGGGCTCCTCCGCGTCGAGATGAAGACCGTCGCGATCGCTGTAGTAGAGACAGCGATTCAGATCGCAACACATGCGCCACGTCGTACGGTTGCCATGCCAATTGCCGCTGCGAATGAAATCGTTGCCGCGAGTCGCCGACTCGACACGCCGAAAGAGCTGAAAGGCCTTCAACAAGCGACCCCGAGCGAGCAAGGGGCGTGCGATTTCCGTCGCCCGACTGCGCAGCCGATCGATCAGGCGACTGTCCGGAAATTCGTCGCCGCCGTCGTCAGCCGAACCGAGACTATGATGGGGCAGCCAGTTCTTGTCGCCGTTGATCCCGACGAGATTCTTGAGCGCCAGCGTGACGCCGGTCTTCTTGTGTGTCTTCAACTTCGGCAGATTGATCACGAGGTCCGAAGACAGGACGGTCTCGCTCAGGAGGTAGGCGTTACGTCCGCCACGATGATGCTCGGCGGTCGGACCGGGATCGTAGTCGGCACCGCGAAAGCGATTGGGATCGAGACCGGATCCGGTAAAGAAACTGCGATCGCCGAGATCGACCGCACGATATCCGCGCGGATCGCCGGGAAGAACCTTGCGATCTTCGATGATGCCATCCTTGAACACGACGGCCTCGCGCCGCAGGTCGATTACTTCGAGTTCTCGACGCAGCGTTTCTTCATAGACGGCGACGATCTCGTCCAGGCCTACGATCTTGCGGATCTCGTCGAAGTCGCAATCCATCTGGGGTGCTTCGGCGATCGCCACGCTTCCATCCGGCCCGGCCGCAATCATCGCGTAGTCGGCGACCGCACGAATCACGGAACCATGGGTGATCACGCTGTCGACGCTTCCACCACGACCGTCGGCCGCTGGATTCCAATGACGAATCAGATTCGGCTTGAGCACGATGCGCTTACCCGGGGCCACCAGATCCCCGATCGGATTCCAGGCCTCGGTTCCATAGTGTTCCGCGTCCAGTCCGAGGCCGTGAAGCGCCCCGCGAATCGCGGCATAGACTTCATTCGCCGGCCCTTCACAGGCCTCCTCGCCTAACAATCGAGCGATCTCGGGATAGCTCTTCCCGGGGCCCCAGGGCGCGGTCAGCCCCTCGTAACTCGGTCGACAGTGAGCCAGCCCAACGCGCGTCATCGGTCTACTCTCCCTTCCGAGTTCGCCACCGATTCTCCCGTCAATCTTCCCACCGCGGATTTGACCGCACGAAACTTACCATTCGCTTCGCGTGGAATCTCATCGACCAGCCGAATATCCAGCCGAATCTCATCGCCCAATCGAGAATGAATCTCCTTGCGAAGTCCTTGCTCCGACTGCGTGTCAAAAGACGCACGCGGCACGATGCGGACCTCGATCGAAGCCGCGTTCTCCTGAACGATCTGCGCCTCCGCAATATCGAGCTGATCCTTGAAGATGTGATCGAGGCGCCCGACCCAACGACCGTCGGGAGTGACGACGTAGTCCTCGACGCGGCCGTCGACGTCCAGGAAGACGTCACCCGGGCGACCACAGGCGCAGGCATGCTTCGAACGCGTCCCCACGTCGCCCACGCGGTATCGAATGAAGGGCGTGGCGTCATTTCCGAGGCCGGTGACCAACAAGGGCCCCCGAACGAAATTTTCCGTCTCCTCCTGCACGTCGATTTCGACGATCCCGAATTCCATGTCGAGGTGGAGTCGACCCTCCGTACAGCCGGTCATCGAAACCACGAATTCACTCGTGCCATAACGATCGAAGATCGGCGCCGCGAACGCTTCTTCGATCACCTCGCGCTGAAACGCCAGAAGCGATTCCGACGACGGAAAGATCGCCTTGATCTGACCAGGAACCATCGGCCGTCCGGATTCGAGCATGGCTCGGCCCAGCAGATGAAACGATGATGGATAGCCCTGCAAGTAGACGGCGGGAATCGTGTGCATCGCTTCGATGTAGGCCGGGAGGTTCTCCTTCGTCATGTGATAGAGCGAGAAGAGCGTCTGTCCGGCCCAGGCGTTATGCCGCCAAAAGGGCGGGCGACTCTGGCGAAGGGGAACCAGGAGCTGACCGCCGAAGGAATGATGCGGCGCATCGAGTTCGATTCCCTGCCAGCGGCGAAGTCGCCAGACCGCCGCGTACTCCTCCGCCAAAGCCTCGGCCGTATACCAGAGCGGCAGAGCACTTCCCGTCGTTCCACTCGTCTTCCCGGTGATCAGCTGCTCACGGGGAATATCCGAAGCGATGAACGATTCCGGCGCATCGCGATAGTCCGATTTTTCGAGAATCGGAAACGACGAGAGAATCGCCTCGATTCCGCGAGCGGCGTCATCTTGCGGCTCGGGCTCAGGCAGATCCATGGATTGATAGTGGGGAACGAAACGCCGTGCACGACGAACGAGTTCGATCAGCCGATCCTGTTGAATTTCGAGCAGCGCCTCGTTGGAACTCATCCCCGTTTCGCACCACTGCGCGAGCAGATCGTGGAAGTAGGGAGTGAAGCGTTAGCGA
>CAWLAJ010000212.1:0-7640 GCA_963854795.1 Deltaproteobacteria bacterium UBA4427
GCCGAGGGAGACGAACGGCGAGATCGTCACCCAGGTGAAACATGAAGTTATCGAAGCCGGGTTCGAGGACAGAGAGGGGCAGATCGGCGAGATCCGGATGCTGATCACGGAGCAGTCCGCGAACGAGATCCTCATCGACGCTGACTTCGGCTTTCGGCGTTCCGACACTCATTTGTGTTTACCTGTTTTTCGAATCAGGAGTTCACGCCGGGTAAAAGAACTCGACTTCACCTGTCTCCAGCGAGTACTCGGCGCCGATGATCAGGAGTCCATCCTGCCGGATCAATTCCTCGAGAATTTCGGAGCCATGACGAAGGTGATCGACGGAGACAACGATGTTGGCTCGAATGGCCTCTTTGATCAGGGCATCTCGATCGTCGCGCAACTCGGTCTTCATCAGCGCTTCGACAGAGGGTCGAACCCGGTCGACGATCGAGCGCAGGTTCTTCGAGGAGTTCTGCCCTTCGTTCTCCAGGTCTTCGAGGGTGGCCAGGATGGCTCCGCAGTCGGAGTGGCCGAGCACGACGACGAGGCGGGTGTTGTAGCGGGCTGCAGCGAATTCGACGCTACCGACCTGGGAAGGGGCAACGATATTGCCGGCGACGCGGATGACAAACAGGTCGCCGAGCCCCTGGTTGAAAACGATCTCCGCGGGAACTCGAGAATCCGCGCAGCCGAGCAGGATTGCGAACGGTTCCTGCGCCTCCGCGAGTTCAGCCGTTCGCGCCGGGCTCGGATAGGCATCGCGCAGTCCTTCGCCGGAGACGAAGCGCCGATTGCCTTCGCGGAGTCGATCGAGGGCTTCGCTGGCTGGGATCATTTCGACTGAGAACCTTGGTTCGGGTTGACGAAGGCGCGTTCAAGGCCAGGGGCTAGGAATCCTGTGAACGGGCGGCCAACGTTACCATGCCGCGAGCCGCTCGGTCGATGATGATCTTCAGTCCGCGGCGTTCCAATTCCATTGCGAGCCAGTCGGGGTCGAGTCGAAGCTTGTCGTAGCTGCTGACTGTGAGCTGCCACTCGTGCCCCGCGCGAACATGCACGATGTCGTGAACGCGGACATGGTCTTCCAGGTACTCGAGGTAACAGGTGAGAATCCGATCGTCGTCTGCCCGGACCGCAATGAACCGTTGGTCGCCTTCTAGAGGCTGGCCCACATAGTTTCGAAAGGTCGTGATGAACAGGCCACCGGGTGCGAGTGTCGAGGCCACATGGTCCAGCAACTCGCTCACCTCTCGCTGCGAGCCGAGATGCGTCAGCGTGTCTCCCATGCAGACCACGACACCGGCCGGGTCCTGATTTTCGACCCAGCATTCGACGATGTCGGCGCAGAGCGTTTCGATCGGCAGATCGCGCGCGCGCGCGACGAGTACGTCGAGAAGCCGCTGGCAGGTATCGACCGCGAGGACGTAAAAGCCGCGCTCGGCCAGGGGGGATTGTCTGCAACCCGTGGCCACAGCCGAGATCGATCGCCCGCCGCGTCCGAACCGGATCGAGTTCGAGCTCGTCGAACAAGTCGGCGCTCGGCTTGCACGCGACTTCGAAGGGACCGGCCATCCATTCGTAGATCGGTCCGAGATGTTCTTGATAGTGATCGCGTACGTTGGCCACTTCTCTTCTCGCTCGATTCGGATCGCCGAAGCTGCGACTAATGCCGCGAAGGACACTCTGCTGTAATTGGATCGCAGATCCAGGCGCGTCGAGCGTTGTCTTCATAGCGCTGCTCCTCGGTCAGCAGCACTGCGCGCAGCGCCCGGCAGTCAGGGTGCTTTTCACTGTGTTCGGCTAGACAGGCTTCGTAGTCAGCGCGCGCCGCCGTCATCGAGCGCAACTCTGCCGAAACGCAGCCGAGCGCGAAAACTCCCACCAGGCAGATGGCCATCACTCGTATCGAGCGGGATTCGCGGCCGAAATTTGACACGCAGGCATCCTCCTCGATTCAATGATCCCGGTCGATGTGGCTAGGGGCGGACTTCGTAGTAGAGGTTGGCCGGATCGCTGAAATCATGCTCCTTGAAACGGCCGAAGCCCGCCTCGCGAACCATCCTCTCGGCGACCTCGGGATTGAAACCCACGGTTCCGAGGCCCGCACCGTCGGGTTCCGAGAGCGCCGAAGACATACACGCCGAGACCGAGAAGCCGTAGAGCATCGCCAACATCGGGTGGCCGAGGTTGTCCTCGAAGCGCGGCTTGCTCCGAATGTCCTTGATCAGCCAGGTCCCGTCGGGAAGGATCGCCTTGCGAATCGAGGCGATGACGCGAGACGGATGGGGCATGTCGTGGATGCAGTCGAAGGTCAGCAGGAAGTCGAAGCGCGGCTCCTCGGGCAATTCCTCGCCGCCTGCCGCGATGAACTCGACGTTCGTGAGGCCAAGCTCCGCGACATGCTCACGTCCGCGCTCGATACCGTGGGAGTTCGGGTCGTAGCCGACGAACGTCGACTTCGGATACGCCTCGGCCATTGCGATCAACGCCAACCCCGATCCGCAGCCCACGTCGGCAACGACAGCGCCGGCCGACAACTTCTCGTGCACGCCATCGAGCGCTGGAATGATCTGGGGAACGAGGGCGAGGCGAATCCACGTTCCGAGCATGCGCTCGGTGCGGTGGGCGGCGTTCGGCCCCATCTCTTCATAGGAGAGCCCGATTCCGGTTCGGAACGCATCGGCCAGTTTGTCGGCGATCTCCGGCGGCGTGCCACCGGTAAACGCGCCCGATGCGAAGGCCAGGCTGTCCTTTTCATCCGCAAGAACCGCTGTGCCGTACACAGAGAGTTCGAAGCGGCCGTCCTTTTCGTCGGCATCTTCGGCGCCCGGACGGTGATAGTCGAGAAGTTCCGCGGCGGCCTGGCCGCGCATCCATTCGCGAAGCCATCGCTCCTGAAGTCCCGTGCGCGAAGCCAGCTCCGCGGAGGTGAGTGGACCGGCTCCGTCCATGGCTTGATAGATGCCGAGTCGATCGCCGAGATGGATCATCAGCGAGACCATTTCGCCCTTCTTGTAGTTCCACACGCGAAACGAAAACGCTTTCAATTCATCGGGATCGAGGATGGGCTGGCTCATCGGGGGCTCCTGCGACGAGTAGGGGATGGTTCGAATGATCGTGCGACACTGTCGCACGCCTCGTGTCGGCGTGCTTCCACCCGCTTCCGAGGGCGCGATCGATCCCGGGTGAGCCGGTTCAGCGAAAATCGCGTCGAAGGTCGAGGACATAAGCGTTGCAAAAGACGGGAAGTGTTCGCGCGACGTCGACGGCCTGCCGAAGCTGCACGGCACGACTCGGGAGCTCGACGGTCCCTCGCAAGACTTCGACCAGCCAATGGGCTTGTTGTTCGGAGAGTGGCCAGAGAGAACACAGGACTCGCGTAGGGCCGATGAAATACAGGCCTGGGCGCGTCGGATGCGCGGTTCGGCGATAGAGCTCGAGCGCGCTCGGTTCGCAACCGAGGGTTTCACTGTCTAGAAAGGGGAAGGCGGGTCGATAGCCGGTGGCCCAGACAATCACGTCGACCTCGCTCACGCTTCCGTCGACGAACCGGATCAGCTTGCCATCGCACGAGGCGATCTCCCCTCGGACCTGGATGCGACGCTCTCCGAGGGCGGAGAAGAAACCGTCGGAGAGGGTTGGACGCTCGGCCCAGACCGGGAAATCCGGATCGGGAAGGTTCCAGATCGAGGGCCGTCCGATCTCGCGCTCGATCCGGCCGAACACCAGCTTGATCACCCGCTGCAGCATCCAGGTTCGAAGACGGTCGGGTATCCATCGGAGCAGTCCGGGGAGTTCGATCGACGGATGCGGAGCGTTCGCGTCGAGGGGCTGGCCAGCATGGGTTTTGGGGAGCAGGTAGCGGCCGTTCTCGACGTCATGCCTCCGAACGCCTGGCTACTCGAAGACGAAATCCAATGGGATCGGTCGGGGATGTTCTCTCGAATCTCGAGTCTACCGGTCGACTTCGGCGCCTGATTCAAGTCGGTGGCAGCAACCGCCGGATCTTACTGCGGGATCGCGTCGACAGCGCGCTGGCGAAGCCAATGGTCCGCGAGCACCAGACACACCATCGCCTCGACCATGGGAACCGCTCGTGGCAACACGCAGGGGTCATGACGACCGGCTGCTTCGAGTGTGACCGCTTCACCCTCGCGGTTCACCGTCTGTTGAGGCTTACGAACGGTGGCCGTCGGTTTGAAGGCGACGCGTAGATTGATTGATTCGCCGTTGCTGATTCCGCCTTGAATTCCGCCCGATCGATTGGACTTCGTACGAACGCGACCCTTCGCATCTGTTTCGAAGGGATCGTTGTGTTCGCTTCCCTTCATCGCGGTCCCTTCGAATCCGGATCCGATCTCGAAACCCTTTGCCGCGGGCAGCGACATCATCGCCTTGGCGAGCTCCGCTTCGAGTTTGTCGAAGACGGGATCGCCCAGCCCGGCTGGCACCGAGCGCGCAACGCATTCCACGACACCGCCGACCGAGTTTCCTTCGCGCCGGACCGAATCGATCAACTCGAACATCTGCTCGGCGGCATCCGGATCCGGACAACGAACGTCGTTCGCGTCGATCTCGGCAAGCGTCACGGACTCGGGGTCGACCTTCGAGCCGATGGTCTGTACCCGACGAACCCAGGCCAGCACTTCGATTCCCGCGACCTCGCGCAGTAGCTTTCGCGCGATGGCACCGGCGGCGACCCGGCCGATCGTTTCCCGCGCGCTCGCGCGACCCCCGCCCTGCCAATTCCGAATTCCGTATTTGGCTTCCGTCGTGAAATCCGCGTGCGACGGACGATAGAGGTCGCGCATGTCTTCATAGGCACTCGGTCGCGCGTCTTCGTTGCGCACCACGATCGCGATCGGGCTTCCCAGCGTCAGCCCCTCGAACACACCGGAGAGAATTTCTGCCTGATCCGCTTCTTGCCGGGGTGTTGTGAGGACGCTCTGCCCGGGTCGACGACGGTCGAGATCTCGCTGGATTTCAGCCACATCGATCGGAAGTCGGGGCGGACAGCCCTCGAGCACGACACCGACCCCGCCGCCATGAGACTCGCCGAAGGTCGAGATGCGAAAGAGATTGCCGTAGACGCTGCCCATGAAAAAGCTCTACTCCGAGTGAGCCCTTTACGGGCCGTTTGGACGTTCGCAGGGTACCGCTTGTCGGCGTGCATAGCATTTCTGCGGTTTTCCCCGATGCGGGCTCGGCGGGTTGGCCCGGGAGCCTCGATTGAATTCCGTTACAACGACAGTGCATTTCTGCCGCAGGACTAAAGCTTCGTCCCCTCCCAGTCGACATTCTTCTCAAGGGTGCCGGCACTAGATGGGATCAGGCAACCGGACCTGGGAGTGGGGGAAGATGCCGATCGGACAAGTGGGAAAGCAGGCAGAAGATTGGGGATCGTTGTCCCCGGAACCGAGTCAGACGCTTCCCCGATGGCGTGGTACGACAGAGCACGCGTTAGATTTCGGCAATCTGCTCGAAGAGTTCTCGCGCAGGATTTCGACGACTGAAGTTTCGAATCGTGAGAGCGCGCTTGAGGATGCCCTGGAAGTTCTCGCGCACGGTCTTCTGGCAGACCGAGTCTCCTTCTTCATCGCAGCGCGATCCGCGTCTCCGGATTTCCGGACTGCGCCTGCTGCGCCTAATACACCAACCGATTCCCGAGAGGATCGCCACTACGTGCTGCTATCGGATTGGCGGCGCGAGGGACTCGTCGCTGCGCAATGGGTGCAGTCCACGCCAAGCGTCGTCGACCTCGACACCCTGCCCGATCAGGGAGCTCGACTCCTGCGCGGTCGATCGCTCCTGACCGGCGCGGGAATGCTCCAGCCGCAGTCGTCGACTTCGAATGAAGCCTGTGTGACAACCTCCTGGTCACGCCTGCGTCCCATTCTCTATCTGCCTTGTGTCGGGCCGAGCGGCCTGGTCGGGATCTTCGCCGTCGAGAACGGGCTGCTTTCTCATGATGGGCACGAGGGTTCGTGGTCCGCGCTTCAGCAGGCCAGTCTGGTCGGTTCGCTTTTCGCGAGTTTTCTCGAACGGCGTCGGGCGGCCATTGAGCTCGATGCGATTCGACGACAGATCGATCACGATGCGCAGCTCGAGAGGTTGGGTCTGGTTGCCTGCTCGGTTGCCCATGACTTCAACAACGTGCTGACCGCGATTCTTGGCTACGCCGATCTCGCAAGCCTGGAGATCCCCGAGCATGGGCCGGGCCAGCAGGAGCTCGCGGAAATTCGCGACGCCGCGACGCGCGCCGCAAATCTCGTCGAGCAGGTCTTGTCCCCCAGTCGACATTCCCACGCTGGGGCGAAGCGGATCGATCTATCGGAGTTCGTTGACCACCTCGGAGGCATGTTGCGACGTGTCGTAGGCGAGACCGTGAAAGTCGAATTCGATCTTCCCGATCGACTCGACGCGGTCATGGTCGATTCCCATCGTCTCGAACGCGCGCTTCTCAATCTCGCGTCCAATGCGAGGGATGCGATTTCGGCGGAGTCGGGCGATGCAGGTCGATTCGAGCTGTCGACGGCATCGGTCCAAATCCACAAGCCATGCAGTATTTTCGCCGACCCGGAGCCCGGTCGTCCAGTTCATGCGGATCTCGAACAAGGACGCTACGTACGCCTTTCCGTAGCCGACAACGGCTGCGGTATTGACCACAGTATTCAGGAGCGAATCTTCGATCGCTTCTTTACGACCCGAGATCGGGGCACCGGTCTTGGACTCGCCGCCGTTGCGGAATTGATGGACGATGTCGGTGGGGCGATTCGCGTCGAGAGTGCCCTCGATGATGGCACGACCTTCCATCTCTACTTCCCCGTCGATCCAATCCATCCGATCGACCCGCCCGCCCCAGACTGAATCCGCTCGGGTTCTTTTCGACTCTTCTCCTCGTCAGCCGATCGGTTACGTTTCCGGTCGAGGTTCGACTGAGGAGAATCGATGCGCGAGTGGCTCTACGACGTATTTCGTGAACGTCCCTGGTGGATGAGCGCGACGATGGTCTTCTGCGCATTCATGGCCTTCGTCTATATGCCGTGGGATATCTTTTTGAAGCCAATGGCCAGGGACAGCGAAGTCTGGTTCGGAATTCTCTTTCAAGGTTTCTGGGCAAAGGTCTTCGCGATTCCCCATTGGTTCGTCTATGCGGCCGGCGTCTATGGCTTCCGTCGGCGGCGGCCTTGGATGGCATTCTGGGCGCCCGCCTACGTAGCCCAGGTTGCCTTCGGGATGTATCTCTGGACGGCGCTCGAGACGGGCGGTTTCAGCGGGATCTTCGTCGGCATCTTTCCGGCGCTGCCCTTCATCGGACTGACCTACGCCTTCTGGAATACGCGCGACTACTTTGCACCGGGCAGTCTTCAGCTCGGCGCGCGCTACCGCGGTTGGGCACTCGTGACCGGGGCTTCGTCTGGAATCGGTGTGTCGCTCGCGCGACAGATCGCGGCCGATGGAATGAATGTCGTGCTCAGTGCCCGGCGAGAGGATCGACTGAGGGCGCTCGCCGCTGACCTGGAACGCGACTTCGACATCGAGACGCGTGTGGTGGCAGTGGATCTCGCCGAGCGAAGCGGACAGGCGGCGCTTCTCGAGGGCGTCGCGGATCTCGACATCGGCTTGCTCGTGAACAACGCGGGTCTCGGGTACGC
>CAWLAJ010000213.1:0-7640 GCA_963854795.1 Deltaproteobacteria bacterium UBA4427
AGTACGAATCGAACACTTTCGATGGCTGCTTTTCCTTCCAGGCCGTTTGGCCCTTTTTCAAGGAGGCGGAGTTGGATGCCCATGCGAGAGAAATGCACCGCGTGTTGAAACCCGGAGGTCGATACTCCTGTTCGGAGTATTTATTGACCCCCTATTTCGATTGGGGAAACGAAGAACATGTGGCACTTCACAAGCTCTTCCTTCCAACTCTGGCGGCTACTCAATCGATGTATCCGGCCGACGTCTGCGCAGCTTTGGAAAGAGCAGGATTCGACATCCTCATTTCGGCGCCTTCGAAAAGTGAAGCTTGGCCGCTGTGCGAGCAAAAGCGCGATCTGATCTATAAGGGTCGAAGAGTCATCAAAGGCCTTGAGGCCATTCGTGTCTTGCCTCCCTGGGTCGAAGAATCGCTCGATCTTCTTCAAAAAGGTGGACAAGCCTGGACCGATGCCGAAAAAGCCAAGATTGCAGACTTGAACTGGAGAATCGTCGCGAAGAAACAATGATCTCTGCTCAGTTCCAAGACATTCTGACTCCAAACGTCGCCGGGAGTATCACGAAATTGATCAGCGACAATATAGGAAGGCGCATCGTGCACGGGGTCACTGGGATTCTCTCGAGAAACCGGCTTCCGCTTCAGCTCGCTTCCCATTCCGAACCACCAAAATGGCCCACAGAGACAAACGCACCAACCGGCTCAAATCGCGCCTGAACGAGCCCGTCTCTGCTTCGGAACCAAAAGACCTCAACCGCCAAGACCCAGCGAATTCGCGGGCTTTTCCAGATCCAACCTCGGATCCGAGCGGGAAGTCTCTGCGCCCAGAGCCTGGGTGGCGGCGGACGGAGTCCCGAGCGAACTCGTCTCTACGACGTCATCCCTGTTGAGCAGAGAAAATACAGGGAATCTCTCCGATTTCAGACTCCCTTGAGCGAATCAGGTCCGAGATTCTCGAGCATTTCCGCCGTGCTAGCGACGGATTCCCTGTGATCGAGAACAGGGAATTTATTCCGGCGAGCAGGGAAATCGTGCGAATTCGAAGCGGTCTCCGAGCCGAGGCGATGGAGCCAATGCATCCGCTCAATCGCTTGGGCGATTAGCCGAAAGTCGACTGATCTGCGGCGTCCCAACTCCGCGGCAAATGGTCACTTTTCTCTTCGGATTTCGATCGGCCGGCTTCTGGCACCCTCCGCCGACGAGTATTGAGAACACACAGCCGATCGCATGCAACATCCTGAACCGGATGACGGAGCTTGGCCGGCCAGAGTCCTCCGCAATCGGCGCCTGAACCAGACCCCCGAAACGGAGAATCTGGCGACACGTCTCCGATTCAGGCACCAACGCCGGGCTTTGAATGAAAATCGCTCAGGCAAAGTGACTTCCTGTCTTGGTCGACAAAAAGGCCTCGAGCGGAACGTCTTCTTGTTTCAGGAAACCCTTGTTCGGGAGATCGCCGGCGCACACCATTTCGATGATCGCGACGACCGAACTCGAGGTCGTCCACGAGATCGCGGTTTGCTGGCCGCCGGCAATCTCGATAGGGCGGTAGCTGCGTACGAATTCTCGTCGCTGCAATTGCTCGTCGATCTCGCCTTCCGCTGAGACATGGACATAGACGACATCATCGTCGACGGGCGGCTTGGCGTGGGTGAGGATCTCACCCGCGATGTCGCGCCGTTCACGCATCAGGAGCTCATGGAAGAAGAAGTTCATGAGTTTCATATGCCCGGGATAGCGCATGGTCTTGTAGTCGAGGTTATCGACCCTTCCGAGATAGGTGTCGCACATGGTGCCCAGACCGCCGGACGTGGTGAAGGCCTCGAGTTTGATGCCGTCGACGTAGACGAGTTCGTGCCACTCCATCGGAGAGACCCATTTTCGCTCACCCTCTTCGATCACCTCGCAGTCGTTGAGATATTCGTTGACGACGCCCTCGGGCGACCAATTGAAGGCATATCCCAAGAGGCCCGTCGGGTTCTGGGGCAGCGCGCCCACCCGCATGCGGATAGAGCGGCACTTATCGAACGCACTGGCGTGGGACGCCCCCACGATGCCCACGAATCCAGGCGCAAGACCGCATTGGGGGGCCATCAACGCTTGCGACGTCTCACTCATCTCGATGATGGCCTGGGTCGTTCCCACGTCCTCGGTCAGGTCGAAATAATGAATCCCGGCCCTATGCGCGGCCTGTGCGACGACGAGGTTCAGGCTATAAGGCAAGCAGGACAGGACGGCTTGCGCATCCGCGAATTCCGTCGCCAACTCGGTCGGCGACGTTAGGTCCACGTCCTTAACGGGGAAGGGCAGGGTTTCGTTCGGGGTAACTCGATCATAGCCTGTGACGTTGAAGCCAGACTCGCATAGCAATTTTGCGGCGAGCGTTCCCACATTGCCCAGGCCAAATACGCTGATTTTTTCGAATGACACGAATGACTCCAATATTTGGAGATGTCTAGCGACTTCTAGATATCGAACCGGATGCCCTGCGCGAGTGGCAGGTCACGCGAGTAGTTGATGGTATTGGTCTGGCGACGCATATAACCCTTCCAGGCATCGGATCCAGACTCTCGCCCGCCGCCCGTCTCCTTTTCACCGCCGAATGCGCCCCCGATTTCAGCGCCCGAGGGACCGATATTCACGTTGGCGATCCCGCAATCGGATCCGCTCTCAGAAAGAAAGTGTTCCGTCTCGCGCACGTCGTTCGAGAAGATGCACGACGACAGACCCTGAGAAACTCCGTTCTGAAGGGCGATTGCCTGATCCAGGTCCGTAAACTTTATGACGTAGAGGATCGGCGCGAAGGTCTCGTGCTTGACGATTTCGGTTTGGTCCGGCATCTCGACGATCGCAGGACGTGCGTAATGGGCCTTGGGGAACTCTTTAGCGAGTATCTGGCCGCCTCCGTGGACGCGGCCTCCGTCGGCTTTCGCCTCTGCAAGCGCGTGTTCCATGGCGAGAAAAGCCTGCTCGTCGATGAGCGGGCCGACTAATATGCCGTCCTCCAAAGGATCACCGATCGACAATCCGTCATAGGCCGTCTTCAAGCGAGTGACGAGCTGGTCGTGGATGTCCTCATGAACGATGAGGCGGCGAAGAGACGTGCAGCGCTGCCCAGCCGTTCCGACGGCCGAAAAGACGATCGCACGAAGAGCCATTTCGAGATCAGCAGAAGGCGTCACGATCATGGCGTTGTTTCCGCCGAGCTCGAGGATGCAGCGACCGAAACGATCGGCCAGATCCTTGCCAACAGCATGGCCCATCCTGGTGGAACCCGTGGCGGAAACGATGGCGACATCCTTTGACGTGGTGAGGGCCTGGCCCGTGTCCGAACCGCCGATGACGACTTGAATCAAGCCATCGGGTGCTTCCCCAAATCTTTGCATCGCGCGTTCGCAGATTCTCTGCGTCGCCAGAGCCGTGAGTGGGGTTTTCTCCGAGGGCTTCCAGATCACCGGATCACCGCAGACCAGCGCCAACGCCGAATTCCAACACCAGGGAGCGACGGGAAAATTGAAAGCGGTGATGACGCCGCAGACGCCGAGAGGATGCCAGCTCTCTCGCATATGATGACCGGGCCGTTCAGAAGCGATCGTTAGTCCATAGAGTTGGCGAGACAAGCCGACCGCAAAATCACAGATGTCGATCATCTCCTGGACCTCGCCCAGGCCCTCCTGAAGGATCTTGCCGGATTCGAGTGAGACCAATTGGCCGAGATTTTCTTTTTCAGCGCGAAGCTCTTCCCCGAGTAGCCGAACGAGCTCGCCACGCCGGGGAGCCGGAACGCTTCGCCAAGCCGCAAAGGCTTCGACGCCCTGCGCGATCATCCGACGAACCTCGTCCGCATCGTGCGTCTTCAGGCGCGCGAGTTCTGCGCCGTCGACGGGCGTGCGGACGACGAGCGTTCCTCCGGAAAGAGCGGCTTGGTCGAGGCCGTTCGCGTCGAGAATCGCTTGGTGCGTCATTCAATGCTCCTCTTAAGCTCTGCGCCCTGTTTATCGTCCTTCCCCTGGTCTAATCGGCAACAAGTTTCAGCGCGGCGTCGACGATCGAATCCCGGCTGGGCAAGGTCAGCGTCGAGGCTCGCCCGAGTGGAATGAATGAATCATCGGCGACGACGCGTCCAATCTTGTCGCTGCGGTCCGTCCGCTCGCGAATCAGGGTGGCGATCGCTTCACTCTGCGAGCCCGTACCCCGACATTCATCGACGATCAGAACGCGGTCGCAAGACGCAATCGCAACCAGGATTTCGTCGAGGGCGAGGGGCGCCAACCAGCGAAGATCAAGGACGCGTGCCTGGAGGTCATGCTCGGCGGCCAAGATTCTCTTCGCCTGTCGACACAGGCGGTAGCCATTGCCATAACTAATCATGGCTAGATCGGTCCCTGTCCCATGCTGGCCGATCTTCCCAAGTGACGTCTCTTCGTCGCCTCCGGGCTCGGGATAGACGGATGTCCATAGGCCATCTTTCTCGTCGTGCAGGTCCCGCGTCATGTATGCCGCGATCGGTTCGACGTAGACGACGACTCGGCGCTCCTCCCGCGCGAGCCGGACGCATTCGCGCAGCATCAAGACGGCATCTCGACCGTTGCTCGGGCAGGCGACGATGAGACCGGGAATATCCCGGAGTACGGCGAGGGAATTGTCGTTGTGAAAGTGCCCGCCGAAGCCTCTTTGATAGCCGAGCCCGGGAACGCGAATGATCATCGGGTTGGCGTATTGGCCGTTGGAAAAGAAGCTCAGCGTGGCTGCCTCGCCGCGCAGTTGATCCTCGGCATTATGCAAATAGGCGAGAAACTGAATCTCCACGATCGGCAGGAATCCATTATGCGCGAGTCCAATCGCCAGGCCGAGAATGCTCTGCTCATCGAGCAAGGTGTCGAGCACGCGGCTCTTTCCAAATGTCGAATGCAACCTCGACGTGACGTTATAGACACCGCCCTTTTTTCCAATGTCTTCACCGGCGAGCACGATATTTCCGTGCTCGAACATCAGATCGGCCAGACCCCAGCTGATCAGCCGCGCCATGTGTTGGGGCTTGCGAATCTCCTTCGGATCGCTCGAGAACGCGGCTTCGCGCGCTTGTCTCGAAGGAGCGTCGCTGGCTGATCGACTCCTCGGCAGATCGTCTCGACTCGGAGGAAGTAGGCTCGCCATCACCTCGGCGGAGTTCTCGAGTTTGGGTCTCTTGATCGCCTTTTCGGCGAGGCCTTCGGTCTCTTCGCCGATCTCACGATAGACCTCGAGAATCTGGTCGCTCGACATCAGGCCATTCTCGATGAGCGTGCGTGCCGTATGCAGGAGTGGGTCTTGCGCTTCTGCGGCCTCGATCTCGCTCGTTGAGAGGTAGGCGGTCTGCATGTCGGCGCCGGCGTGTCCATAGAGGCGCACGCATTTCATGTGGAGGAAGACGGGTTTGCGATGGCGGCGCGCATAGGACTCCGCTTCTCGGGCGACCGCGTAGGTCTCCAAGACGTCCAGACCGTCGCAGCGAAAATATTCGAGTGACGGTCGGCTGCCAAAATTCGCTTCGATCCAGTTTTCGGGCGTCTTGGTCGAAATCCCGATGCCATTATCTTCGCAGAGAAATACCAGCGGCATAGGCACGCCCTGGTAGGCGCTCCAACAAGCCGCGTTGATCGCGCCTTGCGCGGTTGAATGATTTGCGGACGCATCGCCAAAGCTGCACAGCACTAGGCTGTCGTCATCCAGCTGTCTTTCCTCCAGCTTCAGACGTTTCGCGAGGCCGAGGCTATAGGCGGCCCCCATCGCTTTCGGAAGATGCGATGCAATCGTGCTCGTCTGGGGGGGAATGAAGAGGGATTTGCTGCCGAGGACCTTGTGGCGTCCCCCCGAGATGGGGTCATCGGCCGAAGCGACGAAGCCTAGCAACATGTCCCAGGCAGGTGTTTGTCCGGGCAGCTTCGTCGAGCGCTGAATCTGGAAAGCGGCATCCCGATAATGAAGGAAGGCCATATCGTCGACGCGAAATGCTTCCGCGATGGCGGCCGCGCCCTCATGACCAGAACTGGCGATCGTGTAGAACCCTTCGCCGCGCGCCTGCAGCTTACGCGCCGTTCTGTCCAATTGGCGCGACAGGACCTGCGAGCGGAAGATCTCCACCAGTGCGGTTTGACTAAGCCCAGACTCGCCCAGCGAAACGCGAGAATTACGCGAGGGCAGATCGCCGGCGGCAACCCGAGCTCGAAAATTCTCGTGGACGATATCGACGCGATCCATGAGCGCCCCTTAGCCCCCCACCCTTGGCCCCTAGCAAGGCCTGCACCTGTTTCCGACGTCGACCGAATCAAAGAGGTTTCGGTCTTCTAAGGAAATCGTTCCCTATTCGAACGCATCACACACAACTTTCGTAAGCCAAGACTCGTGTCTTCGGCAAGAGATTAGGGCTTAGAGTCAATAAAGGTCAGAGTCAACCGCGGACCAAGTGCTCGTAGTGTGCCAAAACTCGGCCGACCGTCTAGGCGGCCTTCCTTTCGTAGTAGTTGAGGACCCCGCCAAGCCTTTCATGGCGGACGACCGCGAAATTCATGTCGACCACACCAGGCGGTTCCTCGACCAACCGATTGTCGAGCCCCTGATGATTCCGCTCGACGTGGTAATGCTCCGTGTATTCCTTCACCGCGTGGCGTAGATGCCGCTCTCCCAGTGGGATGATCTTTGCCAGACACTCTGACTTGATCGAGCGAATGAATCTCTCTGCGTGGGCATTTAAATTCGGGCTTCGCGCGGGAAGCTTCACTGTTTCGACGTTCGAGGAGTTCAGGATCTTGCAAAACGACCGTGTGAACAGCGGATCTCGGTCGTGGATGAGATAGCGAGCGTCCTTCAGGAATCCGTCGCCGCGATCGCGCCCCAATGAGCCTTCAGGAATATCTCCCACGACATCCCCTTCCTACGGATCGGGTCGAATCCGTTCTCCAGTAGGATCCGTTTGATCGTATTTCGGCCGATCTCGTGTCCCACGTTGTAGAGCGCTCCTCGGATTCGCGTGTAGCCCCAGCGAGGATTCTTGCGCGCCATTCGGAGGACCAACTCCCCGATTTCAACTGCGGTTCTCGGACGACCGGGTCTTCGGCTTTCGCTGCCGTCATACTTTCTCGCGATCAGCTGACGGTGCCATCGGAGCAGCGTATCCGGGGTCACCAGGGTCTCTATCTCAAAGAGCCCTCTTCTGCCAACTTGCTTGGCCTTCGCGGCGAGCCGTCGACGCTGCTAATCGGTAAACCGAAGTCGCTTTCCGCCGAGCTGGGCGCGAAGGGCTCGGTTCTCCTCTTGGAGATATTCGATCACGTCCTGCTGGTGTCGATTGACCCAGCCAGCGAAGATCAGTATCAGAAATTGAATCGGAAGAGCGTTCATCTGCCCGAGTCCAGGCCAGCAAATCTGGGAGCAATCTGCCGAAATTGCAGATCCGGCGCTCGCCTAAGCAGCAGAAGCTGTACATGTTCATGTTCGGCCGACTTTTGGCACACTACGCTGTCGCGATTTATTCGCGGTCGCGGACCCCGTTCGATTTTCACTTGCCGTCGAGCAGTTCGTGGAGAGCAGGTTCCAAGTTGGGGTATCGGAGTTCGAATCCGGCCTCAATCGCGCGCTTTGGAATCGGTCGCTGCCCGGTCAACAG
>CAWLAJ010000214.1:0-7588 GCA_963854795.1 Deltaproteobacteria bacterium UBA4427
GCCTGCATCATCGCTACGAGTGGCAGGAAGCAGCCTGATCGTGCGGCTCGTCGACTGCGAAAGCAGGACCGAACCTCTCCGGATGAATAAAGAGAACCGACACGATTCGAGCCGGTTGGCGCGTTTCTCTCTGTGGGCCATTTCGGTGGTTCGGTTTGGTGCTGCGGATGGCGCGGAAAAATCGGCTTGTAGGTTCGCCTCCTGGTTTCGCGAATTCCCGCAAAACCAAATCGGAAGCTCGAATCCGTCAGGCTCCGGCATGGAGTCTGCGGTTTCAGAGAATTCCCACCTGCATCGGACGATGGCCCGAGAAATTCCCGCGATTCCGCCGGGTTTTGGGCGAGGGGCTTTAGGAAGTCGAAGTGGAGACGAGTGGATGCGGCTCGCGTGAGCCCGCGACTCGCCGCCTATCGGTACTGGCTGGCTGGAGGCCCTACCTCTTCTCCTTCTTCTTGAGCTTTCTTTCCTTTTTTTCCTTCGCCGTAAGTTTGGCCTTGTTGGTCTTCGCCTTGGGTTTCTTGTCTTTGCTTTTCGCCATGCTTCGAGGGTACACCGGATCAGCCCTTGAGAGCCAGTGAAAGTCGTCGATCAATCGGATCGACCGCCATCACCGGGGTGACTGGGGCGACTGAGTTTTGGAACCGTACGTGGTAGATTCGTCGGCCAGATGGCCACCACGAACCTCGAAGTGCTCGCCTACAGCGACAGCCCGATCGGCGCGATCTGCCTACGTCGGCGAGAATCGCTCGCCAGCCCCGGCACGATCGTCACCGAGATCACCGTGGACCACATGCTCTTGATGAGCAGCTACCACACGGATTCCGAGCGGGCGCTCTCGAGCCGCGCCCTTGAGCGTCACGGCGGGAACGAGGGGCTCAGCGTGATGGTCGGTGGCCTCGGGCTCGGCTACACCGCGCAAGAAGTGCTGAAGTCGCCGGCTGTGACTCGGGTCGACGTGGTCGAGTTTCTACCGCAAGTGATCGGTTGGATGAAGAACGGGCTCGTGCCCTTGTCCGACGAACTCAACAGTGAGCCGCGCTTCTCGGTCGTCGAGGGAGACGTCTACAGCGTCCTCGCGGCGCCGCCCGAGCAACGCTACGACCTGATCCTGATCGACGTTGACCACTCCCCCGACGAGACCCTCGCCGATGCGAACGCCTTCTTCTACACCGAGGCGGGGCTGGAAGCGGCGAAGAGGCATCTCAAGCCGAGCGGCTTGCTCGGCGTCTGGTCGTATGCCGATAGCGGCCCGTTCGCGACGGCGTTGCGCGCAGTCTTTCCCCACGCCGAGATCGAGCCCTGTGCCTTCGACAACGCATTCACCGGCACGGACGAAACCAACTGGCTCTTTCTCGCGCTGAACGACTAGCGGATCGCGCCCGCGGTTCGGGTTTGCTCTTGCTTCGCACACACCCGATTGAGCCGAATGATCGAGAGCCTCAGACACACGACGCGGTCGCAGCGTGGACTGATTAGCGACGAGTTCGGTTAGACTCACCGCTCCGCCATTGAGTCTGCGGAAGCAGAGACCTTCCCGATACTTCGGAATCAAGACCGAGAAATTCCCGCGATTCCGCGGGGTTTTGGCGGTTGGGGTCTTTTTATTCCGAACCGGAGACGGCCGGTTTCGCAGTCGCTCAACGCCGTCGTGCGCGTTTTCTCTGTAGCCGAGTTCGGCGGTTCGAGTTACTTGGCGAAACGAAATGGAGAGCTTGAATCACTTTCGCTGCGACACCCACATTGCTCAGCAACGGCTTCGGGGTTGTGAACAAACGCAAGGCTCAGTCCATCGGGGACCTGCGCGCATTGATCGATCTGGCTTGCGTATGCGAAGGCCGATGGATTCCGGGAACGACGAGTATCGAGAACTGACCGGCTATTCCCAACGCTCGAGTGCCGGCGTCTCGTATTCGAAGCTCAAGACCTCGGGCGTCGGGGCGTAGAAACGGATGGCCAATAGGAACTCACCCTTCGGTACCGGAATCCAGTTCACGTTCTGGGCCAATGTCTCGGGCTGCTCGTGTGCGAGCAGGATCTCGACCGAGCCGTCTTCGCCGAATCGGGTGCTTGGGTGATTCGACCCGACGACATACTTCTCGTGCGAATTGGGATAGAGGTCGAACGTACCAACTTCGTAGGCGGTCGCCGGCGGGATCCGATCGGCGTCGAAGCGGAGCCGATATCGATTCGCGCCGTTTAGCACTGCTTCGTCTTCGTCCACGTAGGCGAAGGCGTAGGTGCTGTTATCGGTCGTCGGCCACATGCCGCCTACGTAGGTTCCGTAGGCCGGGATGCAGACAACAAAGGTGAAGAGGAGGATTTGCAGGCAGCCATTGAGTAGTCCGAGGGTTCGGAAATTCGAGCTTGCCACGAGCAGCGCTCATCCGGCTAGATAGGGCAGCAGCTTCTGAAACCTCTTCATGGAAACTCCTGATCGCCTTGGGTGGAGGGGAGGGTGTGATGCTAATACTTCGTAGACATCGCGGGGCGCCGACGTCAGGCTATTCGTAGGGATCGAGCCCGCGTGTGTATTCGAGTTCAACCAGCGCGTCGCCTAACTCGTCCACGGTCCATGAATCTTGACGTTCGACCTCTTGAGTTACGGTCAGCGGCTGAAATACGCCGATCCGATTGCCCTCGGCTAGAAAAACCTGCCCGGTGATCGCACCGGCACGCGGCGTGGCTAGAAACGCTACGACAACAGCGACCTGCTCGGGGGCCTGCATCGCGCTTCTGAGGTTGGCCGCCCGTTGCCGGCCCTCTTCGTCTCGCTGCTCGAGGGTCTCGATCGCGGATAGAACCATCGGGGTCGCAGTGGCGGACGGATTTACGGCATTCACCGTGATTCCGTAAGGCGCCAGATCCAGACTGGCTGCATTCGTGAATCCAAAGACACCGCCTTTTCCGACCGCGTAGGCCAACGTGCCGGGAAGCCCATGAAGGCCCGCCCGCGACACCATGTTGATGATCCGCCCGAATCCCTGCTCGCGCATGGGAAGTACGGCGTGGCGCGCGCAGTTATAGGTCCCCTTGATGTGGCTCGCTGTCACCTTCTCGAACTCATTCGGATCCAGAGTCCAGAGTTGTCCGTTCCAGGCAATTCCGGCGTTGTTGACGAGGATGTCGAGTCCTCCATAGTGACGGAGGGCCGTGGCAACGATTTCCCCGGCGGAGTCGAAATCGGCGACCGATTCCGTGCTGGACGTCGCGTGCCCTCCGAGAGCAAGGATCTCCTCAACGACCCGCTGGGCGGTCGAATGTCCGTCCGGAGTACGGCCTATGTCGTTTACGACGACCTGCGCGCCTCGCTCAGCAAGCAGAAGTGCGGTCGCTCGACCGATCCCTCCGCCGGCTCCGGTGACAATCGCCGTTCGACCGTTGAGGTCGGCCTCTTTCCGTACGCTCATTCGCTTACTCCGTCGTCGCTCCGTCCGAATCGAGCGCGCTTAACGCCGCCGCCGCAAGCCGAATTGTTCGTTGCTGTCTTCAGCGGGATGATGTTGTCGCACCAAGGGACCCGAGGCGGGGCACAAGCCCGCCGTATCTCCGCGTTAGTCGTAGTCGAAGCTGTTCGAGCCGGCTCACCTTCCAGGGAAGAATAGAGTCGATCGTAGGCGTCGATTGACCCTACTCGAAATTGCGATCGCGCGCCTCCTGCTTGAGCTCAATGTAGTTGCCGCCCCGCGCTCGCCGATGCCGCTTGCCCGCGACGAGCAGCGCTCGCGCCTTTCCGTCCGTGGCGAATGACCGCCGAAGTCGCCGAGGAGCGGCCCGTTCAGTGAAAGCCAGGTCGATCGATCGGATAATTGAACGAGGCCTAATCAGTCGTTTCACTCGGCAGCAGCACCTGCGCATCGCCCTTGGCAAGCAGGACATCTTGCTGATTCGTCATACGCACGGAGATGTTCGCGATAGGGCCTTCGGCATTGTTGTAGTCGATTCCGGTGACTTCGCCGTTTAGGAAGGTCGCGTCGCCGGTATGTGCGGGGCCCGTGTATTTCATGTCCGAATGGATCACGAATCCGTGCTCGCCCGCCCAGTTGGCCAAGTAGTCGAGGATCCAGCCACCCATCGTGGCCCCGTAGCCGTAGCTTCTCGGCATCCCGATTAGGCGCGCGTATCTCGGCTGGACATGACCACGGGAGGGACCCCGGTACAGTCCGTCGCCCTCGGTCGCATCGATCTTCTGGCCTTCGCGGTCCCGCGACATCTCCGGAATCCAGCCTGCCTCGAGCGTCGATGAAAGGCCTTCGTCGTAGGTGGCTCCCCAAACCGTCATCGTGTAGGAGCGCCATTCGGTTGTGAAACTCGCGACCGTATGAGGACCGATCGGGCGGGTGGGGAGCACTTCGCCGACCTTCACGAACGAGCGTTTCTCGTGACCCACGTCATGGAATGTTCGGTAGTACTCGAATTTCTGCTTCTCGAGGCTTTCAAGATCCTCGTCGGACCAGACGGGATCCTCGCGCGCTTCGCCGTAGTCGCCGCCGATTCGGGCGGCCTCCTCAGCGTAGTAGCGAATGGAGGTGGAGCGCTGCTTGCCGATCACCTCGCCTTTCTGGTTGATGTAGGTCGTGTCGCCCCGTGAGAACATGGTCGGACCGGCGAACTTCGTGTTCTTCACGACGTAGTCGTAGAGCATTCGATCGGAGTTGACGCGGTCTCCCGGGCGGACGCGTGGACCGTTGAACCACCACTCATCGCCGCCGAATAGCATATGAGTGCCTTCGACATAGCCCTGGATCGCCGGTGTCGCACCGTGGCCGACGGTGCAGTTCACCGTGAACGATTGGGGGGCGATGATCTCACCGAAGATGCTTTCGGCCGCAAAGTCGTTGTCGAAATAGAGCGGGTTCGGATTCTGCATCCCTTGGGCCCAGCGACGAATGTCGTTGATATGAATATCGTCGTGGAACTGACCGCCTCCAAGGGGCACGCCAAGCCAGTTGTCCACCTCGGTGGTGTCCATCGTCGTCCGGGGTTCAGATTCTGACATCGCTGCACCTCTCAATGTGCGGATTGAACACTCTCATCACCAGAGCTCGGCACTAACTCGGCACTTGTCCCAATGCGAAGGGTGGAGCGTTACTCGAAACCGCGCCGCGGGCGTTCTGCGAGCTCGCGCAGAAAACGAAATCATAGATCCTGTCTTCGGCGAGCCCATCTGTGCGGATCGCCTCTCCGACCCGGACACCAAAGCGGGCTGCCACCTCCTGATGGCAGAGCATCGTCGTCGGTAGGTCGCCGACGCCGACTCCGAAGAACCAGCTGTCGACGCCAATGAGGGCGGGTCGCTTCGACGCGAGCCATCGGCACTCGCGCAAGAATGGCCCCGACTGTTGTCCTTCGAGGTAGCGTTCGGCGTCGACTTCGATCAGCTCACGCCAGCCGGTGCGCAGCAACACGACGTCGCCGGGTCCGATCGGGTCGGTCACGCCTTCCCACTTGAGGGCCGTCACGATGTCCTCGACGGTGATTCGATAACCCTCCCTGAGCATCGGGCGACCATTCGAGAGCACTTCGAGGTCTTCTTTCGCGTTCGCCGCGACCTTCTGGCCGAGCACGTCTATGAGCACTCCGCGCGTGACGATCGGGCCCTGCGTTTCCTGTCCCAGCCTCGTGGTTCCCCAGGTCTTCGCGATCTCGGCGCCGTCGGTTCCGTTATAGAACTTCCCGGCGATTCCTACGTGGTGGAGGCCATTGATCTTCGTGCCCATGTTGTAGGTGGTTGAGACCTTCTCTTCGAGGGCACAGCCCTGCCAAGGGCCGATGGGATCTGCGCCTGCCCGGATCCCCTCGAAATCCGGTGCCGGTTCGAAGCCCAGGACCGAAAGCGTCTGCTGATATTCTCGATCCCCGTTCGCCGGAAATCCGTTGAAGAGCGTTTCGGAGAGTTGATAGGTCTGGACAGGGCGAGAGGAATCGATCCGTGCGAGCGCGGCCGCTGTCTTCTGAGGCGTCACCTCGTTCCAGGTTCCGCGCTGGTCATCGGGGCCGTAGCGGCTTGGCACCCAGGCCCCTCCGATAACGGCCTCGAGATCAAAGGGTTCGTCGTCGAATTCGTCGAATTCGTTGTAGTCCATCTGCGTCATCGACTGCCTTCCTGACTGACTAGCGGGTGGAGGAGCGCCTCGCAGTGGGCCCGATCTGGATCGGTCGTGCTCTGGCAGATTCTAACCGGCCAAGGCCCGTGGTCTCAGCCTGAGCGGGGCCGCCGATTCTCCCATTCATTCGACAGAAGCCTGTTCTTGGACCGGCGCTGTTTCCGACGGCAGCAGGGTCGTCACATCGCCGACGGCCAGAACGGCGCCCAGTTGATTGCTCATGGAGATGCGAATCGTCACGAGGGGGCGGCTACTTCGCCGATCGAAATCGACCTTCGTCACTTCGCCATCGAGATAGGTGACGTCGCCTGTCAGTGCGGGCGCGCGGTATTTCAAGTTGGCGTGTTGAATATCCGCCCATTCTCCGCCCCAGTTGCTCACGTAGTCGAGAATCCACGCCCCCATCGAAGCGCCGTAGCCGTAGCCTCTCGGCATTCCGACCAGCTTCGCATAACGAGTCTGTGTATGGCCCCGCGAAGGGCCCAAGTAGAGGCCGTCGGTCCGCGCGGGATCGATCTTTCCGCCTTCGAAATCCTTCGTCATTTCGGGCAGCCAGCCGGCCTTTTCGGTCGTGGACTCCGTTTCGATGTAGTCGTAGTTGGTGGCGCTCCAGACCGTGAAAAGATAGGAGCGCCATTCCGTCGTAAAGGTCTGCGTCGTATGGGGCCCGATCGGTCGTCGTGGGAGTTTCTCTCCGACGCTCACGATCAATCGCCGATCGTGGCCCATATCGAGATAGGACTTGTAGTAGTCCATTTTTTCTTCGTCGATCTGATGAATTTGTTCATCGCTCCATTCGGGCTCGACGCTCCCGTCTTCCGCCAAGCGCTTCGCCGCTTCTTCGGCGAGGTAGCGAATCGAGGTCGAGCGCTGCTTGGCGAGCAACTGGCCCTTCTGGTTGACGTACGTGGTGTCGCCGCGGGAGAAGAGGGTCGGTCCGGCGAAGGCCGTCTCCTTCTGGACGTAATCAAAGAGCATCTTCTCGCAGCGGATCACGTCGCCGGCCCGAATCCGCGGCCCATGGAACCACCACTCGTCGCCACCAAATAACATATGGGTTCCGGGAACGACCCCCTGGATCGAGGGCTCGGCGCCGTGCCCCCAGGTGGTATTCACCGTGAACGAAGGAGCGGCAACGATCTCGCCGAATCGACTGGCTTCCGCCCATTCTCGATCGTGGTGTAGCGGATAGGGATTCTGCATCCCTTGCGCCCATCGCCGGATATCGTTGACGTGAATGTCCTCCACGATATCGCCGCCGGTGAGGGGAACACCAATCCAGCGGTCGAGGTCAGAGGTGTCGAGCGTCGTCATTTCTCGGGCGTCCTTGTCGGGGTGCTTGTGGTGCTTGTAGTGATTGTCGTGCTTGGGGTGATTGTGCTCATTCCAGGTGGTAAACCCGGGCGGCATTGTCGTGCAGGATCTTGCCGGCGAGGTCTCTCGGAAGCTTCCCCAAGACCTCCGAGGCGTATTGTCGCGGCGCC
>CAWLAJ010000215.1:0-7582 GCA_963854795.1 Deltaproteobacteria bacterium UBA4427
GCGGCGCGAGTGTCAGCTCGATTTCGGATTCGCGCCGAGGCTCAGACGACGATGAATGAGCCGTTGCCGACGCTCCTCCCATCGCGCCGCGCGAGGGACTGACGAAGGTGCCGGCACCGACGCGGGCCTCCACCCAGCCTTCGCTTGCCAGGTGTTCGTAGGCGAGTGCGATCGTGTCGCGATGCAGGCCGAGCTGCGTGGCCAGCGTGCGAATGGCAGGAAGGCGATCGCCAGAGGCGATCTCTTTCGACGCGATCAGGCCCGCGATCTGATTGGCGATTTGGTGATAGACCGATTCGCTCGCCGTGGCGGCGATCGTCAGCCTTTCGTGAAGCCGCAAAGAATCCATGGCGACACATTATCAGGCGGACATTGTCTGATCAAGGAAAATTGTCAGGCCAAAATTCTAGAAATAAACCTGACATTCAAGAGATTTGATTGAATTGTCCCATCGCCTTGGACAAACCCTCACGAATTGTCATCTCGACCGCATCGGCGGCGCGATCGAGCAGGTCGGGCAAGACCAGGGACTCCTCCTCCGCAGAGAAGGGCTCGAGTACCCAGTCGATCACTTCTTTCCGGCCATCGGGACGGCCGACACCGACGCGAAGGCGCGCAATTTCCTTCGAATCGAGAGCGTCGAGGATGTCGCCGATTCCGCGATGTCCGCCGCCGCCTCCCTCCGGTCGGAGGCGAAGTCGACCGGTCGGCAGGTCTAAATCGTCGTAGATGATCAACAAATCGGAGGCCGGATCGAGTTCGGACCAGCGTTCCAGGAGGGCAAGCGCAACGGAGCCGGAACGATTCATGAAGCTTCGGGGTTGGGCGAGCACACAGGATTCGGACTCGATGTCGATGCTGCAGATGCGCGCATCCAGCTGCGGCTCGTCGTGCCATTCGCCCCCGTGGCGTTCTGCAAGAAGCTCGACCACGCGGAAGCCTATGTTGTGGCGAGTGGCCGCGTATCGAGCGCCGGGATTCCCAAGGCCGACGATCACGCAAACAGGCGTGGGCGTCGAGGACGAGCCGCCCACCCGCGTCGTCGCGGGTGATTTCGCGGGACTCTCGTGCGGATCGACACCACCGCGCAGACCACGATCTCGGTTCGGACCGAAGAACCGACGCCAGAACTCACGAATACCCTGCATCCGTAGCGCCTCACCAGGCTCCTAGCTATCGCCGCCCTCGGATTTCTCGTCCGCCGCCTCTTCACCGCTGTCGCCGTCGCCGGCACCCTCAGCGGACGCCTCGGCGCCCTCTTCGCCCTCGGCTACCCCACTCTCCTCTGCCTCAGTCAAGCCCCGAGGTACGAGAACGGTTGCGACCGTGAGCACTTCGTCGATGTGAAACTCGACCCCGGCCGGAACCTTGAGATCGGAGATGTGAAGCGAGTCTCCGAGTTCGAGCCCGCTCACATCGACCTCGATGTCATCGGGAATCGAATCCGGCATGCACAGAAGCGCGACCTCGCGAAGCTGCTGATCGAGCACACCGCCGAGCACCACGCCCGCCGGCGTACCCACGAGGTGAATGGGAACCTCGACCTCGATCTTCGCCTTCAGATCGACCTCGAAAAAGTCGACGTGAACCAGTTCGCCGCGCACCGGCTCGCGCTGAAGTTCCTTGGCGATCACGGTTCGCCCCGACGCTGCGGAGTCGCCCTCCAGGTCGATCAGCGTATTGACGCCGCCGTGGCTGGTTTCGAGCAATCTCTCGAAGACGGCAGAATCAAAGGCGATGGAAGTCGCCTCGCGGCCGCCGCCGTAAACAACGCCCAGTGCAAACCCACGCTGGCGTAGCCTGCGCGCGCTGCCCTTGCCTCGTGTCTCACGCGCTTCGATTGCAAGTTTTACATCACCCATCCGTTGTCTCCTGACCGACCCCCGCCAATCCCATCTCGTAGGGGAAACCGCCGTTGCCCGCGCAACGACCGCCTGAAGAAGTCGGTCTCTATCTCGTGATTCGTTAGAAAAGAGAGCTCACGCTCTCCTCGTTATTGATTCGTCGGATCGCCTCGCCGATCGGAGCGGCGACGGATACGACGTGAAGTTTTCCGATATCGAGCGCATCGGAACGCAGTGGAATCGTGTCCGTCACGATCACCTGGTCGAGCGGTGATTCCGAAATTCGTTTGAGGGCTGGCCCGGAAAGCACGGCGTGCGTGATCGCAGCGTGGACCGCGGTCGCCCCCTCCTCCATCAGACAGCGAGCGGCTTCGCATAGCGTCCCGGCGGTATCGACCATGTCATCGACGATCACGCAGGTTTTTCCACGAACGTCACCGATGATATTCATGACCTTGGCCTCGTTCGCGACCTCGCGACGCTTGTCGATGATGACGAGGTCCGCGCCGAGCCGTTTCGCGTAGGCCCGCGCCCGCTCGGTACCGCCGGCATCCGGTGAAACCACCGTCAAATCCGTGCCGATGCGGCGTTCGATGGCGTCGAGCATGAGCGGCGTCGAATAGAGGTTGTCGACGGGAATATTGAAGAAGCCTTGAATCTGGCCCGAATGCAGATCCATACACAGAACGCGGTCCGCGCCCGCGGTATGGATCAGGTCGGCAACCAGCTTGGCCGTAATCGGAACGCGAGGTCGAACCTTCCTGTCCTGGCGCGCATAGCCGTAATAGGGAATGACGGCGGTGATGCGTCGTGCCGATGCGCGCTTCAGCGCATCGATCATGATCAGCAGCTCCATCAAGTGACTGTTCTGAGGGGAACACGTCGACTGAAGCGCGAAGCAGTCCAGCCCGCGCACGTTCTCGCCGATCTCGATCGCACACTCGCCGTCGCTGAAAGTGCCGACTTCTGCGGCGCCGAGTTCGACATCGAGATAGCTGGCCACCGAGCGAGCGAGCGCGACGTTGGCGTTGCCGCTGAACAGCTTCAGATCATGCATCGGCTGAGCTTCCCCCTTTTCCTCTTCGTCGTTCGCTGCGATCTCGTTCATGCCGCGGCCATCCATGGCCTTCTCCCGAATCCAGCTTCTCGTTTACGCTTCTACGTTTTTGCGCTTCTACGTTCGTGCGCGATCGCAACCGGCGAGTTCGCGCCAAGAGTCTGGCTGGGGCGGTAGGATTCGAACCTACAAATGGCGGCTCCAAAGGCCGCTGCCTTACCATTTGGCGACGCCCCAAAGAAAATTCGTCGATTCGTCAATCCGCAGCGATGATCCGGGTCACCTCGATCCAACATTCCTTGACTTCCGAAATGCGCAGCTCTTCCGCGGCCCGCTTCGCCAATTCTCCGGATGCGAAGACACCGAATACGGTCGCCCCGCTGCCCGACATGCTGACTCCGATGGCCCCGGCCTCTTGCAGTCGCTCGCTCAGCCGTGCGATTGGCGGACAAAGTCGTCTCGCCGCAGGCTCGAGATCGTTGATCAACAATTCCCCGAGGGCAGGTGCCAGGTCCCCAGTTTCACTACGCATTTTCGAAATCGCCCGCATCGTAGAGCCTGGCCTACCGTCCGTCAACGCGCCGTGAAGCGCATCTGCGGCCCGATAGACTTCCTTGGTCGCGAGCAGGACCCCGGGGTTCATGACCACGAGATCGAGCGGTCGGATTCCGCCGAGTCGCTCGATCTTCTCGCCGATCCCGCTGACCAGGGCCGGGCCCGGCGAAAGAAAGAAGGGCACATCGGCACCGAGACCCAATGCGATGGAATAGAGGATCTCGTCGGCAACTTTTCGATCCGCCAGCGAGGCCAATCCCAGCAGCACGGCGGCCGCATCGCTAGAGCCCCCGCCGAGTCCCGCGCCCGCCGGAATTCGCTTGGTCAGGCGGAGGCGGATCCGACGATGGAATCCGGTCTCCTTGCAGAAGGCAGCGGCCGCGCGGAGGGCCAGATTGTCGGAGCCGTCGGGGACCGCAAACAGCGACTCCAGGGACAAGCCTGACGCCCCTGATTCAGGCGAATCCCCGAGTCCTGGGAAACTCGTTTCGACCACTTCGAGCTCGATACCAGGCTCGCCGGCCAGGACCTCGATCTCGAGATCGTCCCAGATTTCAATGGGTGCGAAGAGGCTCTCGAGCAGGTGATAGCCATCGCTGCGAACACCCACCAAACGCAATCCGAGATTGACTTTCGCGGGCGCACGGATCTTTCGGAGGTCTGTTGCCATCGACTGAACGCCTCGCTGGCCGCCGGCTATCGACCGAGTTCGACAAAGCGCATACGCAGCTCGTAGAGAAGTGACTCGATCAGCTTTCGCTCCTCCTCTTCCAGATTCCCGCGCGTCTTCTCACGCAGCATTTCGAGCGTGTCGATGGTCTGCTGGGCGATCAGTGGATCCGCTTCGGTCCGCTCCCCGGTTCCGGGCTCGGGCATGACACCCAACTGATAGAGCGCAGTGGTCCCGAGCGAGAGCACGAAGGTCGAGAAATCGACCTTCGGGAGTTCGCTGCGGGCGCTTTCGTCCTCAACCTCTTCGTCACCAATCTTCGTCATGGCTCATCCATCCTCTCCGAAACTCGAGTGACCCCGGCCGCGGATTCCGCGCGATCCAATCGTGTCATCTCGCGGTGAGCGTAGAGGAAACGCTGGCCCACCGTCACGACGGTTCCGATCGCCAGCAACCACAGAATGGGCCAGAGAACGCCCACGATCGCACCCCCGGCCAGCAGTCCGATTCGCTCGCCTCTCTCGAGTAGCCCCCCCGGCATTCGCTCGACCACGTGTTCCGCCCGGGCACGGGCATAAGAGGTCACGACCGAGGACACCAGGATCACCGTACAGAGCACGAGACCCAGCAGGGCATGATCCCCAGTGGCCGCCGGCTGCCAGCCGGCAAAGTCTGACCAGTGCGCGGTCATCGACGTCTCGGCAATCGCTAGAGGGTTCCGCATCGAGGCTCGGGCAAAGAAGACGAGCAGTCCGACCATCACCAGGATGTCGACGACGCGGTCGAGGGTCGAATCCAGGAAGGCGCCGAAGCGGGTCGAAATCTCGAAATGGCGCGCCACCACACCGTCGACCAGATCGAAGAAGCCACCCAGGATCAGCAGCCCTCCCCCGAGACGAAAGGCCCCGGCGGCGAACGCAAGACCGGCGCTACCCGCGACCACCATCCCCACGACCGTGAGCAGATCGGGGTTGATGGGCCGCCAGAACAAGAAGGGAAAGAAAGAGTGGATCCAGCCGTCGATCCGATGACCGAGTTTTTCTTTGATCACGCGCTGCCCCGCACCGATTCAGATCACGTCGGGCCGGCCGGCGACACCGTCAGTCGTCGTCAGGCTCCGTCCGAGTTCGAATCGCTGCCATAGCCGCCTTCCGATCGAAACGTGCCCGCAGACCCCTGATCGGACTCGTCGATGGGATCGGACGACGGATCCGCAGAATCCGGAGCGGGATCAGCGGGAGCAGCCTCCGGAGTCGCAAAGGACGATGACGGCGCTGTCGGCTGCGAGGGAGGCGCGGACTGAGTGACGCTCGAAATCGAGGTCGAGAAGTCTCCGGCAACGGGCGCCGGCGTCTGTGGATGCAGTTCTGGCTCGCGTGCTGTGAGCGACGGTTCCGCAGCGGCAGCCTCGGCAGCGTGTTCTTCCTCGGCGCAGGTCGTCATCTTGTCGGAAACGTCTGGCAGCGCCGCGATGTAGGCGGCTTCCTGGTCAGCGTCGACCCAACCACTTCGAGTCTTCAAGCGTCGATCGAATCGCAGGCGTTCTACAGACTGTTTGTCCATGCTTTCATACTCCGAGTGAACCGACCGTTGGCTGGCCGCGGCGCGGCAGACTAGCAGCCTCTTGGGGAACCCGCCGCCGACCGCAAATGTCAAATTGACTGTGATCGACACGCTCGGTAGGGTGCGCCTGGGATATCCACCATTGCCTCCATCCATTCAATTCTCGCGCTCGAAGGACAGCAACGACCCGCGCGACCGGGCCGTGCGCGAGAGCCCCTTCGCTCGGGGGCCCTCACGGACCTCGGGTTCCCGATTCCCGCCCGTTTTCCTTTCGCTGCTGGTGGCCCTGCCGTTGATCATCTCGTGTGCAGAGACGGTCCCGACCTTCGAAGAGGTCAAACCCGCGGCCGAACTCTATCAAGAGGGCCTCGAGACTCTCGAGGGTCGATCGATTCTCTGGATGTTCACCTGGGTGAACTACAACCTCGCCATCGAGACCTTCCAGTCGATCATCGACAATTACCCCTACAGCGACTACGAGCAAAAGGCACTGCTCAAGATCGCAGACGCCTACTACGCCGATCATCGCTTCGAAGAAGCGCTCGCCTACTACCAGGACTTTTCCGATCTGCATCCGGCCCATGAGAAGGTCCCCTATACGCTTCTGCGGATCGCTCAATGCCATCTGAACCAGATCGAATCCATCGACCGCGACCAGACCGCGACCAACAACGCGACGGAGGCCTTGGAGAGTCTCATCCGGGCCCACCCCTACGCCGTGGAGACGCGCGAGGCCGAGGACCTGATGGTCGAACTCCGCACTCGGCTGGCGCTCAACATGTTTCACATCGCCGATTTCTACCGAGATCGAACCCACTGGCAGTCGGCGGCGGTCCGCTATCGCCGCGTGCTCGACGAATTTCCGGGCCTCGGCCTCGACGCGCGAGCCCTCTATCGGCTGGGGGTCTGTCTCGAGGAGATGCGACGCCAAGACGAGGCGCTGCGGCTCTACCACGTCGTGGTCGAGAACTACGCCGAGTCGCCCTCCGCCAGCCGCGCTCGGTCACGGATCGCGAGAGCCGAATAGCGAACCGATTCCGGCTCCCTCCATTGCGGCAGCGCGCTCTCGACGCGAAGGAAGCGAGATGCGATCCTCCAGCCGGTTCTGCGAGAGGGGTTTGGCTTGGACATTCAACGAGCGCCGAGAGCAGCACGACCGCAGCCTTTGTCCGCCGACACCCCCGCTCCAACCAGCCAATCGACTTCACGAGCCTCAACCCAACCCGGCCCTCTCGGGAACGACCCGCCGGGCGACGAGCTCGGGGCCGCTGAAACCGCGCCGACCTCTCGCGTCCATCTCGGATCCGTCGCGACGGACCGCGAGATTCTCTCTCGAGGACGACGCGCCTTCGAGCGAGGAGACGATCTCGCCGCACTCGAAAACCTGACGCGATTGATTTCGCACGGATTCGAGTACGCCGACGTCTACTACATGATCGGGATGCTCCATGAACGTGCCGCTGACCTCGATGCGGCCGTCCACAGCCTCAGACGCGCCATTCGCATCAACCCATCCTATGTGGAGGCGCTACTCGCCTTGGCCAGTCTTCATGAGCAACGCGGCGAATTCGATCACTCGCAGGGCTATGCCGAGCGCGCGAGTCAACTCTCGAAACCGAGCGCAGGTGGCCTCGACCCCACCACACGCGGCAAGCTCGCCAACCAGCAGGCGGCATTGGGCGATGCACTTGCCCAGGCCGGGGAGCGGCGCGATGCGATCGAAGAGTATCGGCGCGCCCTCGATCGTTGTCCGACCTTCCACGACGTCCGTCACCGACTCGGTGTGACGCTTCGTGAAGCCGGCCTTCCCTCCCAGGCGGCACAAGAGTTTCAGCGCATCCTTCGCGTACACGCGCATATGCTCGATAGTCAGGTTCAACTGGGTCTGACCTA
>CAWLAJ010000216.1:0-7419 GCA_963854795.1 Deltaproteobacteria bacterium UBA4427
GTGTTCCCGATTTAGATCGATCTCGAGATAGCGACTCAGGTAGTGCACCCCGACATAGAAGGGCAGTGTGTCCACGAGAGCGATCACCATTTTGAAGACGTATCCGGAACCGATGAAGACCCAGAGCTGGGGCCAGATTGCGGCGCTGGGGTCGATGGGAAGCCCGCGGGCATAGAAATGCGTGATCGTGATGACCGCGAAGCTGTCGACGAATTGGCTGACCAGTGTCGAGCCGTTGTTTCGCAGCCAGAGATGGCGACCGTTCGTGAGTCGCTTCCAGAAATGAAAGAGTGAAACGTCACAGAGTTGAGCCGCGAGATAGGCGATCATCGATCCGACCACCGCGCCCATCGTGAGAAATCGAATCCGAAAAAACGCGAAATCGTAGGCATCCGTCGGTGGCAATCCGGTCGCGGCGTCGATGGCGACCGCCGGCGGTAGCGCACCTCCGAGCCAGAGAAAGGCGACCACCCAGGCATTCAAGAGCAGGCCGACGTAGACCAGGAAGTTGGCGCGTTTTTGACCGTAGAGTTCGGAGATGAAGTCGGTACACAAGAAAGTGATCGGATAGGGGAGCACACCGATCGCCAGCGCCATCGGAATTTTCAGACCTGCGATCTCGAAGGAGAGGTCGATGAAGCGAGACGTGCCCAGGATATTGAGCATCGTCATGGAGCCGAGAAAGAGGCCGGCCAAGACGAGGTAGACGCGTTCGCGTCGGGCGTGAAGCGCCGAAGCTTCGATTGGATGTAAATCAGTCATCGACGGCGCGGATTCTATCGTGCGAGGGAGAGGACGGCATCAAGACCAGCGTCGCGGGGCGCGGTCTGTTCGGGCTCGGCCTGGGGATGGACTTCACCGATCAGCTGTTCGGCGAGAGATTCACGGAGCAGTTCGACGTTTCGTTCATCGGCCTTCGAGATTTTTCCGCTCGAATGGGAGAGAACGACGCCGACCACGTCGAGACCCCGAGACGCACAAGCTTCGAGCGTCAGCATCGTGTGGTTGATGGTTCCAAGCGATGCACGCGCGACGAGGAGGACGGGGAGCTCGAGGCGCTCGGCGAGGTCTGCCATGGTCGTCTTTTCGTCGATCGGCACGAGCAGTCCACCGGCGCCTTCGACCAGCATGAATGGATGGCGTCTTTGCAGTTCATGGTAGGCGCCGACGATCTGCTCGATTGCGACCTCCCTTCCCTCGTTTCTGGCGGCCGCCAAAGGTGCCGCCGGCATCTCGAATTGAAGAGGGCAGACGAGGTCGAGATCATCCTGGACGTCGGCCGCCCGGATCAATGCGAGTGCATCGGCCGGCCCGGTGTCCGGAACGCCCGTCTCGACGGGTTTCATGACGCCAACATCGATGCTGGCTTTGCGAAGCCCACGGGCGAGCGCGCTGGTCACGACCGTCTTGCCGACGCCGGTATCGGTTCCCGAAATGAACACGCCGGCAGACATCGCGGCTATGCCTCGCCCCGCTCGACGTCGATGATCGCGTCGGCCAGGCCGTCGATTTCGAATTCTTCGTGGGTCGCCATCGGGGTGATGCGAAGTCGGGCGCTGCCTTTGGGAACCGAGGGGTGGCGAATACCCTGTGCGTAGTAGCCACGTTCGAGCAGGCCTTCGCAGGCCGCCATCGTTCGGGCGTTGTCGCCGAGAACGACTGGAATGATATGGGTCGTGCTCGGCGCGGTCGAAATCCCGACGGCGGCCAGGCGCTCTCGTAGGCGGATGCAGTTCGAAGCGAGTCGGTCGCGCCGCCAGGGCTCGTCATCGATCAGTCGCAACGCTGCGCGCGCGGCTTCGACCTGCGCCGGTGCGAGAGCGCACGAAAAGATGAAGCTGCGCGCCGTGTTCACCAGTAGCTCGCGGAGTTTTTCCGAGCCGACGATGAAGGCGCCGAAAGATCCGATCGATTTCCCGAGCGTGCCCATCAAGATGTCGACTTCCTGGAGGACGGAAGCGGCCTCCGCGGTTCCCCGGCCGCGCGGCCCGAGAATGCCTGTCCCGTGGGCATCGTCGAGCAGGACCATGGCTTCGGCATCGTGCGCGAGCTTCACGATTTCGGCGATCGGCGAGACGTCGCCATCCATGCTGTAGACGCCGTCGACGGCCACCAGGACGCGGCCGGCGCGTCCGTGGGTTTCGCGAAGGACGTCGGCAAAGGACTCGATGTCCCCGTGACGGAAAACCGCTACCTCGCAGCGCGCGAGTCGAGCGCCATCGATGATCGAAGCATGGTTGAGTTCGTCGGAAAGGAGCACGTCACCGGGACCGACGAGCGCCGGGATGACGCCGACATTGGCCATGTATCCGGTATTGAAGGCGAGGGCGGCCGGACGTTCGAAAAACGCGGCGAGTTCGGCTTCCAGCGCTTCGTGAATGCTGAGATTGCCTGTGATCAAGCGCGACCCGCCCGCCGCGCAACCCCATTGCTCGGCGCCGCGGACAGCGGCTTCGATGACCTTCGGATGTCTTGCCAGATCCAGGTAGTTGCTGCCCGCGAAGAGCAAGACCTCGCGGCCGTCGACGGTCATGCGCGGACCCTGCATTCCGTCGAGTACGCGCATGCGTCGATGAGTGCCGCTTGCGCGAATGTCGTCGAGCGCCAGTGTGGCCAGCTCGTCGAGCGCCAGGGAACTCACGCCTGCGCGATTTCGGGTTTCAGCAGTTCGTCGCCACCGCCCGGAATGCGGAACCCAGAGGTACCCTTGCCGTTCCCGGCATCACTTTCGTCAGGACTGCTCGCAGCGGACGCCTGGGCTCGCATGTACGCCTCGTTGCCTTCGACTTCGAAGCCCGCGTCGGCAATCATCGCGTAGGTCTCTTCGATTGCATCGCCTCGAGTCGTCAGGTAGCCCTCGACGAAGAGCGAATTCGCGGGGTACAGCGACAGAGACTGCTGACTTCGCAAGTGTCCTTCCCGACCGCCCGCGACGCGGATCTCCGCATCCGGATTCACGAAGCGCATCAGGCAGAGAGCGCGCAGACATCGCTCGGGAGTGAGCGAACCATCGTCGCGCACCCGATTGCCATCGATGGGAATCAGGAAATTCACGGGAATCGACGGAACCTCGAGCTCTCGGAGCTTGAAAGCAACCTCGAGGATGTCCTCGGAGGCCTCGCCCATCCCGATGATCAGTCCGGAGCAGGACTCGATGCCGTTTCGCTTGGCCGCTTCGAGGGTGGCGACTCGATCGGCATAAGTATGCGTGGAAGTGATTTCCCCGTAGCGTCGCTCGCTCGTGTTCAGGTTGTGATTCAGCCGGTCGAGTCCGGCTTGCTTCAGGATCTGAGCGTGCTCATCGCCTAACAAGCCTGCGGACAGACAAACCTCGATCGGCCAGCGTGACTTGATTTCACTGATCAGGCCAGCGATCCGTCGCGTCCGGTCGACCGTGGGTCCCCGACCCGAGAGCACCATGCAATAGCGCGACGCGCCGGCGGCCACTGCTGCCTCGGCTTCGGCCAGAATCGCTTCGTCGCTCTTCATGGCGTATTTGCGAATCGCCGAAGTGGAGTTCTTGTTCTGGGAGCAATAGCCACAATCCTCTGGACAAAGTCCGTTCTGGACATTGTTCAGAATATGGACCTTGACCTTGCGGCCGAAGGCGCGGCGACGCGGTTCGAAGGCCGCGAACAAGAGGGGAAGCAGCTCGACTTCCGGGTCGTCGAGGACCCAGAGCGCATCGGCCTCGGTCGGCGCCTTTGCGAGCAGCGCGTTTCGCGCGAGCGCTGCGTAGCGGGATTCGGACGACAGAGGATCCGAGGATTGGGGGGAATCGAGATCAATGGCGTGAGAATCGGGCAAATTGCGTCTCCGGGTTCTGGGCGCCGCAGCCTACCCTTCGAGCGGGATCGCTGTCAACCAAGTCTCTCTGCAGGGTTGACAGGTCGCTTTCTCTCCAATTTCGTCGCGAGCACTGCCCAAACCTGCTTCCGGCCCCTACATTCACCTCGTTTTCGCTCCGTTCATGTTGCGTGAGCGGTTCTGGAGGAGGAAGAGCTTGGCGAAGAAGCGCACGGTTCACGCATGCCAATCGTGCGGTGCTCAGCATCCACAATGGCACGGTCGCTGTCCGGACTGCGGACAGTGGGACAGCCTGGTCGAGGAGACCTACGCACCACCGTCCGCGGGCGGATTCGGCTCCTCGAAACGCCATTCGGGCGGGCTGGCCGCTCAGATTCCGGCCGCCGAGGATCAGAAGCCTCGCCGGCTGTCCGAAATTTTGCCGGACGCGAACCCACGGATCTCCTCGGGCTCTTTGGAACTCGATCGGGTTCTCGGAGGGGGTTTCGTGCGCGGGTCTGTGGTCCTGCTCGGCGGCGATCCCGGAATCGGGAAGTCGACTTTGGCGCTGCAGGTGGCCGGTGGGTTGGCGGCTGAAGGCGAGTCCGTGCTCTACGTCAGTGGAGAGGAGAGCGGGGAGCAGATTCGACTACGGGCGGAGCGTTTGCCGGGCCTCGGTGGGGCGCTCCAGATTTTGACCACGACACGGGTCGAAGCGCTCGCCGAACCCTGGCGGGACCTCTCTCCCCGGTTGGTGGTCGTGGACTCGATCCAGACGATCCAGACCGACGCGATCGATTCCGCAGCGGGTTCCGTGGCGCAGGTTCGTGAGTCGGCCTCGCAACTCGCGGCGACCGCAAAGCGTGCGGGTTCGATCCTGCTGCTCGTAGGACATGTCACGAAGGACGGGAGTCTGGCCGGCCCGCGCGTACTCGAACATCTGGTCGACGTCGTGTTGACCTTCGAAGGCGATCGCGCTCATGCGTTCCGGCTGTTGCGCGCTTCGAAGAATCGTTTCGGCTCGACCGAGGAGATCGGCGTCTTCAACATGGCGAGTCACGGGCTCGAAGCGGTCGAGAATCCCAGCGAACTCTTCCTCGAGGAACGCAGCACACGCGCGCCCGGCAGCTGCGTGGTTCCGCTGCTCGAAGGATCGCGGCCGATGCTCGTGGAGTTGCAGGCGCTGGTTGCGCCGGCCCTCTATGGAACGCCGCGTCGTACAACGCTCGGGCTGGAAGACGCGCGCGTGGCCCTGTTGTTGGCGGTGCTCGATCGCCGAAGCTCGATCGACTTGCTTTCGCAAGATGTCTACGCGAAGGCGGCGGGAGGCGTTCGCGTCGCCGAGCCTGCCGCGGACCTCGGGATCGCGTTGGCGATCGCTTCGAGTCGCCTGAATCTGGCTGTACCCGCCGATACGGCGGCGATCGGCGAGATCGGACTCGGTGGCGAAATCCGGCGCGTATCTCGCGTCGACGTGCGTCTGGGGGAGGCGGGTCGCCTCGGATTTCGGCGCTTGCTGGTTCCCGCCGTGTGTCATCGCGAACATGCCTCGCGGAAGAAGGCGGCCAAGGCCTCTTCGGCCTCGGCGTCTCTTTCTACATCTGCTTCCAGGTCGCCTGCGTCGATGAATTCGAGTGATTGCGAACTCGTTCCCATAGAAGAAGTCGCCCAGGCGATCGATTGGCTCGAGCGAAACGGGGTCCCGAGCGAGTCCTGATGCAACGTGCGTGCGCCCTTCGCGCCACCTTTCGTGAACCGGGGTAAACGTTTGTTTTTGAAGTGTTTTTGGATATCTACGCCTTTGACACGGGTATAACCCGCAGCTACGTTGCTCCCATGGCAGGCCCCCCGCCCTCGGATCGAAGACAAGACGCCGCCCCGCCGACTTCGAAGCAGGGTCCGTCGCCTCACGAAGTGAGCATTGCTTCGGTATTCGCGCGCGTCGCACCCGACCTCACCCTCGTGGAAGCGACCCTGCGCGATCAGCTGGCATCGAAGATCGAGTTGATCGGAACGCTTGGAGAGCATCTACTCTCCTCGGGCGGTAAACGCTTGCGACCGGTTCTGGTCCTTCTATCGGCTGAGTTATGTGGCTATACCGGGCCGCGTCGAATCGAGCTGGCGGCGGCGCTCGAACTTCTTCATACGGCCACGCTGCTGCACGACGACATCGTCGATCTCGCAGAGATTCGAAGAGGACGACCCGCGGCGAATGCGATCTGGGGAAATCGACGGGCCGTTCTCGCCGGCGACTTCTTCTACGCGCGCGCTTCATCGATCATCGTCGAAGACGGCAATCTCGAAATCGTCGAGAGTTATGCGAAGACGATCCGTTTGATGGCGGAAGGCGAACTGTTGCAGCTCGAGCGAAGCTTCGACGTCGATGTAACCGAAGCCCACTACTACGACGTCATCGAACGAAAGAGTGCGACCCTGCTTTCGAATTGTTGTGAGATCGGATCGCTGCTCGGCGGCGTGACCCGCGGCGAACGAAACCGCATTCGCGAGTACGGACGACAGCTCGGACTGGCCTTTCAACTCCGCGATGATTGTCTCGACTACGACTCAGATGTTCGGGAACTCGGAAAGGAACCCTTTGCCGATCTGCGCGAAGGAAAGATCACGCTTCCGCTGATCCTGACGCTCAAGCGCTGTCGTGTCGGAGAACGCGAACAGGTTTCGATGGTGCTGAAGAACGCGGCGCGCCTGGCGGATGAGCATGGCGGGATGGCTCCGCCCTCGGCTTCGGAGGATCTGGATCTGGCACTCGTCGCAGACATGGTGAGTCGCTATCGCGGCCTCACGGACGCCACTCGCCGAGCGGAGGAGCATGTCCAAAGGGCACTCGAAGCGATTGCCCCATTCCCGGACGGTCCACCGAAGAGCGCTCTGCGAGCGGCCGCCGAGTTCTCGGTGTCCCGAGATCGCTGAGGACTTCAGTCCGTTGATTCCGGGGCTCCCCACCCCGACTTTTCCGTTGGATCGCCACTCTCGAGAGTCCGATCCCGATCTTTCGCCCCAGGTCCCTGGGAGAAAACAACGATGTCCAGTTCGATGGTTGTTGAGAAGTCCGGGCTGCCACCCGGCCGGGTGCAGGCACGCCCGCAGTTCGCAATCCGGCCCAAATCCAGAATAGGGATCACGTTCGCATTTCTGTGGCTTTGCCTGGTCCTGGGCTCTACCGCGGCGCAGGCCGAATCACAGGGTTCTCAGGCGCCGCTCGATCTGAATCGCGCGACGGCGCAAGAGCTCGAGGCGCTGCCGGGAATCGGAGCGGTGAAGGCTGCGGCGATCTTGGCTGTGCGCGATACGAAAGGTGGCTTCCAGACAATGGAAGAACTCGAAGCCGTCCGCGGCATCGGGCCGGCGCTGGTGAAGAAGCTCCGGCCTCTCGTGGTCGTCGGCAAGACCGCGGCGAGTTCGGGAAAGACGACCCGCAAGGACCGCCGATAGCGGATCGTCAGGGTCGATCGCAGAGCGGACCGCCGAGGCCGCAAAGGCCTCGGCGCGTCCCCTTGACCGCCGGTCGAGCAGTGCCTCGATCGTGCCGACTATGATTGCGGCCGTGATGGTCAGGCTCTCAACTCTCGCGATGCTCATTCTGGTTTTGTCATGGGGCGTCGGGCTGCGGCT
>CAWLAJ010000217.1:0-7394 GCA_963854795.1 Deltaproteobacteria bacterium UBA4427
CGTGATCGAAAGGGCCTTCGCCGCTTTCTTGAGCGCGTTCATGAACGCATCGTATCCGCCGTCACCGCTGGCCTCGGCTTTCTCGACCACGCCCTTGAAGGCGAGCGCAACATGAGCCGCGGGCGGTTCACCGCTCGCGACGTCGACCCGGTAGCTGTCGATCTTGACGAGCTGATCGCCTGGTGTCTTCAAGACGTCCGCGATCAAATAGGGCAGGTCTTCCGGTGTCACGATGTGTTTGCGGTCGCCTAGATCGATGATGCGTTCCAGGACGAGGTCACGATCTGCGTTGGGTAATTCGATTCCCAGTTCGGCCAGATTGTGATCGAGTGAAGCCTTGCCCGAGAGCTTTCCGAGCGCGTAGCGGCGCGCTCCTCCGAATCTCTTCGGCGCGAGGCGCGTCGTGTATAAATTGCCCTTCGCGTCTCCGTCCGCGTGGATCCCCGCCGTCTGTGTATAGACGTCGCGCCCGACGATCGGCGTGTTGGCGGCGACTTCCTTGCCCGAGAAAGTCTCGACGAGACTCGACAGGGCGGAGAGACGCTCTTCGACGACGCTCGTTCGAGCCTCACTGTGATCGTGGATGGCGGACACGACTTCCGCCAGGGAAGTATTGCCCGCTCTTTCGCCCATGCCGTTCACGCTGGTATGGACACCGCGCGCGCCGGCTTGGATCGCCGCCAAGCAATTCGCGGTTGCCAGGCCGTAGTCATTGTGACTGTGGTATTCGAAATCGACGGCCGGCCAGGTCGCCGTCATCAACCCGACGAAGCGCGTCACGTCCTGGGGCGAGAATATACCCAGTGTATCGGGAAGATAGATCCGGGCGACGCGTAGCTCTCGCAGTTCTTGAACCATGGCGAACACGTAGTCAAAGGAGTCGCGTACTCCACTCGACCAATCCTCGAGGTAGACGTTGACCGTGAGACGCTTCTTTCGCGCATAGCGAACCGTCGAAGAGACGCGTTCGCGATGTTGCTCGGGCGTCAATCCGAGCTGTTCGAGACAATGGCGTTCGGATCCCTTCGTCAGGAGATTCATGACCTTGCCGCCAGCACCGCAGATCCAGTCGACGGACTTCTTGCCGTCGCAGTAGCCGAGCATTTCGACTCGTTGAATCAGGCGAGACTTGCGTGCCCATTTCGTGATCAGTTCGGCTGATTCGAGCTCGCCGCTCGATACCCGCGTCGAAGCGATCTCGATTCGATCGACATCGACATCGACGAGCAGCATGCGCGCAAGCTGAAGTTTCTCGGCCGGCGTGTAGGAAACGTTAGGCGTCTGCTCGCCGTCGCGGAGTGTCGTATCCATGACTGCGATCATTGGGGCATCTGCGCGCCTATTGGCGGAGCGATCTTCGGAAGTCGGCGCAGAAGCTAAAGAGCTGGACGCAGATCGGGCCGCTGACTTCTTCGCAGAGGCCGACGATCGTGGAGATTTCGAAGGGGTCACGGATTTGGGTACGGCGGTCATGATGGTGTCTTGCCTGAAGAGTGAACTGATGCGATTCCGGCCTGACGCCGGCTTCAAGAGGGCCGGAGAGTACCCCGCAGCGGCCACGGGCGCGAACCAAAGTCCGTTCTACCAGGTCCCAGGGCTCGAGTCCTCAATCAGCCGTTGACCCCTTGGCGTCCACCGAATGCTCGTCGCAGCCTGCTAGTCTCGGCACCTTCGGGGAGCATCACTCTCCGAGCCAATCCCCGTCCCGGCCGCGAGGAGGCCTCCAACTGTGAAGTCGACGCTCGTCGAGATCGAAGACGAATCGGATCAAATAGGCATTCGGCTCGATCGGGCACTCGCGGATCGGACCGGGATCTCTCGTGCGCGTGTCCGCCACCTGCTCGATGTTGGGCGGATCTCGAAGGCCGACCGAACGCTCTCGCTTTCGGACAAAGCACTCTTGACTGCGGCAGGCGATCGGTTTGCGATCGAGGGCTCGCTGCGCGCGGAAGATGAGAAACCCAAGCCGCGGCCGGACCTCGACCTAACGATCGTGGACGAAGGTGTGGGATGGATCGTGGTCGACAAAGCGGCTGGCCAGGGCGTCCATCCACTCCGCCCAGATCAAGAGGACACCGTCTTGAATGCGATCGCTGGGCGTCACGAAGAAATAGTGGGGATCGGCGAAGGGGGGCTGCGTTCTGGAGTGGTCCATCGTCTCGATGTCGATACGACGGGGGCGCTCCTTTTCGCGAAGGACGAGTTGCATTGGAAGCGTTTCCGCGGCGCGTTCACTGAGCATCGAGTCAAGAAAGTATATCTTGCCCTGGTCGCGGGGAACTTTGAAAGAGCTTGCCGCGTCGACTTGCCGCTTTCGATCACGCGTCATCAGCCGGCCCATGTCGAGGTCTCGCCGGCCGGTCGCCCATGCCGACAGCAGGTGACGCCGATCGAGAGTTTCACGGGAGCGAGTCTGATCGAGGTTCGACTCGAAACTGGCTTTCTCCATCAAATCCGAGCAACGATGGCCCATCTCGGACATCCGATCATTGGCGACCGTGAGTATGGACCGGCGAGTGGAGAAACTTCGCTCGACGCCGCGCGACAGATGCTCCACGCACGAACTCTCATGGTGGACGAGGTCTCCGTGGAGGTACCGATTCCCGCGGACATGGAGGCGCTGCTCGCGTCGCTGCGCCGGCCCTCCGCGTAGTTCAACCCTATCATTGCGCGTCGATGGCCGGGACCACCGCCAGAGACCGAGCGAGCCGTAGCATGCAGGAAACCCTCCGGTTTCTTCAGCATGCGCACGATATCGTCATTCGCGAACAGGAAGGCGCATCGTTCGCAGCCTCGATCGATGGAATTCGCGAATTGGCAGCAGGTTTGCGATCTCGTTATGCGTCCGCCGACGAACGAAAACTCATTGGACGATTGCGAGGAATGAAAGTCTCGGAGCTATTACAAGTGGCTCGAGCTTTCACACTTCTCTTTTGGCTCATGAACCTCGCCGAAGAGCGTCACGCGGAGCGCTCGCGATCGAAGAGTGATCAAGGGAGTTTTCGCGCCCTCTTTCGGCGATTGGTGCGTGCGGGTTTGTCCGATCGAGAAGTTGCCGAGAAAATCAACGAGCTGCGCGCCACGATCGTTTTGACTGCACATCCTACTGAGGCCTTGCGCTGGTCCCTGCGCGAATCGCTCGCCCGAGTCGACTTGTTGCTCGATCGCAGAGAGACAGTGACGGGAGCGGAGGTCGAAAAAGTCGAGGAGGAAATTTTTTCCGAGATAACCGGTCTCTGGCTATCCACGACCTCGCGAACTCGCAAGCCCACACCGCTCGATGAAGTTCGTTATGCGATTCACGTACTTGGTCAGGTTCTGGTCTTCGCCGTTCCGGAAGTGACTTCGAGAATGATGTCGGCCTTTCGGGAGTCGTTTCCCGAGACTTCGAATTCGGACCTCGTAACGGTCGAGCGCGCCGCGAGTCGAAGTCTTCGGATCGGTTCATGGATGGGGGGCGATCGTGATGGGAACCCATTCGTGACTACGGACATAACACGTCAAGCGCTTCGTTCGTACCGCCTGACGATTCTTGATCACTATCTCGGTCGGATCCAGCCCTTGGTCGAGCGATTTACGATTTCCAACCGACGCACCAAGACATCCCCAGCGCTCGAGGCGTCGATCGAAACAGACCTGTCGGAGCTGTCGGAGCTTCGAAGTCGCGTGGAGGGTCGGAATTTCTCGGAGCGCTACCGCATCAAATTGAACGCGATCGCTGTTCGGCTGGAGGCGACCATCGCGAGCGTCCGATCCGTGGATCCGTCGGACGACACAGCATCTGACGGATGTTATGCGGATGTCGGCGCGCTTCGTACAGATCTCGAATTGATTCGCGATAGCCTGATCGACAATGGTGCGGGTCGGATGGTCGACGGCGCCCTCGCCAACATGCTCAGCGAGCTCGATGTCTTTGGCTTCGATTTCGTATCGCTCGACATCCGGCAAAATCAGTCGAAGCATCGCCAGGCAATGGCCGAATTGATCTGTCCGGTAGATGGGCCTCTCGAAGAGCTGTCTCTGTCGGATCAGAGGACATTCCTCGATAATGTGATTCTTGCGAGGGATGTGATTCCGATTCCGACGTCAGGACTCTCGAACGATGCACAGGAAGTCATCGACACGCTGCGCTTCATCGCCAGCCTGCCAGTTCCACCAGAGGGACGTTCGACGCGCGATCTCGTGATCAGCGATACTGAGAATGCGGTTCCGGTCCTTGAACTGTTGGCTCTCTGTCGGCAGGTCGGATTGGTGCGCATGCAGACTTCCGGCGACTCGAAGGTCCTCGAAAGCGACGTCAATATCGTGCCGCTCTTCGAATCGATCGAGAGCCTGCAAGGTGCTGTCGTTTCGATGGACCGCCTCTATCGCGGGGACGCCTACCGTCGTCAACTCGAGGCGCGCGGAATGCGCCAGCAGGTCATGCTCGGCTATTCGGACTCGATGAAAGATGGCGGCTACCTGGCGGCGTGTGCGGCGCTGGAGCACGTTCAGCGTGAACTCGCCGTACAGGCCGAAATCGAAGGCGTTCGACTCGAGTTCTTTCATGGGCGTGGCGGAACAATCGCACGGGGCGGTGGGCCGGCTCATCGGGCGATTCTGGCGCAGCCTACTGGAACGGTGAAGGGTCGAATCAAGTTGACCGAGCAAGGCGAAGTGATCGCTTCGAAGTACGGAACCCAGAGCTCGGCCGCCTATCATCTCGAGCTGCTCCTGGCTGCGACACTCGAGGCTTCGATCGCGGGTGGGGGCGAAGCAATGGCGAAGGAGCCGCCAGCCGTTTGGCGCGAGACTCTCGCCACGCTAGCCGGCGCATCGCGGGATGCCTATCGGGCTCTCGTGTACGAAACCGACGGCTTCGTCGACACGTTCTATGCGATGACCCCGATCGAAGAAATTTCGGCGCTCAATCTGGGCAGTCGACCCGCGAAACGATCGGATACGCGTGCGATCAAGAATCTTCGCGCGATTCCGTGGACCTTCTCCTGGAATCAGGCACGCATCCTCTTGCCGAGTTGGTTTGGTGCCGGCTCCGGATTCGCTGCGTACTGTGAAAATCACCCGGGCGGCCGAGACAAGGCTCTCCAACGCCTGAGAGCCATGTACAGGCGTTGGCCCTACTTCCGAACCGTAATCGACAACCTCGAACAAGTTCTCGCAAAGACCGACCTTCATATCGGCGCTCGCTATGCGGAGATCGCGAAGGAGACCCCCGGCTCGTCGGAGATCTTCTTGCGAATCGAGAAGGAGTTCCAGAGGACGCTTCGGGCGGTCCGCGACGTATCAGGCGAACGGGTCCTGTTGGCGAGGGATCCCGAGCTTCGGGCCGCGATCGAGCTTCGGACGCCCTATCTGGACGTTCTCTCGTATCTCCAGGTCGAACTGCTCGACCGAAAACGAACCGGTCGCGGACTCGATCCGGCGAGCGAGGATTCGGAGCGGCTCGAGCGGGCGATCCAGTTGACGATCAATGGGATTGCGGCAGGTCTACGCAATACAGGCTGAATGGCGATCGCGGACCCTGTGCCGCCGGTCCCTCAAGTCTCCGACTGCTTCATCTGCAACCCCATCGCCCGGGCGCGCGCGTCTTCGGCTTCGGGAATGAGGCCGTTCTGCATCAGAATTCTGGAAAGATTCGTGTGTGAGAGTGGGTCCTCCGGCTCCAATTCGACGAGTTTTTCGGCAGCCGCGATGGCATCCTTCATTTTTCCCTGTTTGGCCAGGGCTACGGAGAGGCCGTTCCAGGCGATCGCAAGCTTGGCGTCGATCTCGATCGCTTTTTGGTAGAGAGCGATCGCCTCTTCGATTTGCCCCTTCACGAAGAGGCCAAAGCCTTCTTTGTAGGTCGTCTTGGCGAGCGACGTTTCTTGGGCTCCCGACTCTTGCATGGCGTAAGACTCCTTTGGACGTGAGTATACTCCCCGGGCGATGGAGATCCGGACGCTCAAGGCCCAGGAAAGGCCGACTCTAGCCGGGATGCTCGATGCGTGGCGTCTCGCCGAGGGATGGACGGCCGGCGATCGTTTCCGAAGGCAGATCGAGTTCGATCCGGACTGGTCGGATGAGAATGTGTTCGTCGCGACAGAGCAGGAGCGCATCCTGGCCGGCGTTTCCATTCTACCTCGGCACTTGAAAATCCTCGGACACAGCATTCCGACGGGTGGACTCTCGAACCTCTATACCGATCCCGACAGCCGCAGTCGCGGGGTGGCGACTGAATTGCTCGAACGGGTTTGCGAAGACATGCGATTTCGCGGGCTCGAATTGGCTGTGACCTTTCCGGGGTCGGGTTCTTCGTTGTCCCAATTCTTCGCCAAGCGGGGTTGGCATTCGTGGGGCGGACAGCAGACGATCTTGCGCTGTGATTTGGATGCGCGTACCTCGAAAGCGGGTGAGAGCGAAGCCATCGAACTTCAGAGGATCTGGGCCGAGGATTATCGAGCGATTCAGGCGGTCAAATCAATTCATGCAGCTTACGGTGCTAGTCGCAGCGGGACGGTCGTGCGAAACGACGATACCTGGCAGGCCTGTCTTCAGCTGACGCCGGCGCCGCGAGAAGAATTCTGGGTTGCACGTCGCGGAGGACTCATCGTTGCCTATGTTCGCGCGTCGATCATAGAAGATGTGTTGACGGTTACGGAATTGGGGCGCTTCGAGGATGGCGCTTCTGCGCTCGCGATTCTGGTCTCTAGCCTGCTCGAGCCGCGTGACGAGGACGAGTTGATCAAGGATGCGGCGGTCGGCCGGCTCAGTAGCGAGCAACTTCGTTCCTTCATGGTCCTGCCGACCTTCGACGACATCGGCTTGATGATCGCGCTCGAACATCGAGGCATTCGCTCCCATCCGATGGATGATGCGCCGGCGAGTTTTCGATGCGTCAACCTCATCGGAGTCGCTTCCCGACTCGATGTGGATCTTCTTCCGGAGGAGGACGGCCGGTCGTTCTTGCATCGAATTCTGCCACCGGACGCGATGGTCTTCTGGCCGGCGGATCGCTTTTAGTGGGTCGAGATGCCGGTTGGAAGCAGCGCGAACGCGTGATGCTCGATCGTATCGAAGTGCGTGGAAGCCCAGTCCATGGCCGAGGGATTTTCGCACGGCGGCGTCTTCGCAGGGGCCAGAGGATTGGCCGATTCGAAGGCGAGAGAGCTTCCGCGGACGGTACGTATGTGCTCTGGATGATCGATGACGACGGTTCGGAAGTTGGGATTCGTGGTCGGAACGCACTGCGGTTCCTTAATCATGGTGATCGACCGAATGCGGAGTTTCAGGATGACGAACTCTATGTTCTTCGAAACGTGCAGCCGGGCGCAGAGATCCTGATCGATTATGGCGAGAGCTGGAAGCAGTGACCGTGTCGATATTCTTTCGATGTCGGCTCTGATTTCGAACCA
>CAWLAJ010000218.1:0-7380 GCA_963854795.1 Deltaproteobacteria bacterium UBA4427
TCGCGGACTGCTTGACCAGGTCGGGATCTCGAAGAGCCGCTGTTCCCAGGATGACACGATCGATCCCCCAACCCAGGGCTTCCTCGACACCCTCGATCGTGCGGAGTCCTCCGCCCAATTGCACGGGTACCGTGCCGACGACTTCGAGAATGCGCTTGACCGCTTCCCCCTGGACGGGTCGTCCGACCTTCGCGCCCTCGAGGTCAACGACATGAAGTCGACGGATTCCGACCGCTGCGAATCGATCGGCGACCTTCGCTGGATCCGAGTCGTAAACGGTGGCCTCGTCGTAGCGACCCTGCGAAAGTCTGACCGCGTTACCGTCGAGCAAATCGATTGCCGGAATGACTTCGAAGGGATCGGATGCCGACATCAACATCCCTCCAGCCAGCTTCGGTAGGCGTCGAGCAGCCGCTTCCCAGCCGATTGGCTCTTTTCGGGATGAAATTGAACCGCGAAGATGTTGTCCTTCGCTACCGCCGCAGCGAAAGATCCTCCGTAATCCGTACGTCCCGCAATGATTCCCGGATCGGTCGGTACCGGTCGGTAGGAATGAACGAAATAATAGACTTCCTTGGCCGGTAGCGACTCGATCATCGGGTGATCGCCCTCGAAGCAAACCTCGTTCCAACCGATATGGGGAACCAGGAGCGGCTTTCCGTTTGAATCCGATTCCGGAAAGCGAGTCACGCGACCTCCGAGACGACCAAGACCGGCTGTTATGCCATGCTCCTCGCCCTCTTCGAATAACAACTGCAGTCCGAAACAAATTCCGAGATAGGGTCGACCATGATCGGTCACCGTCCGAATCGCATCGGCCAACCCTGCCTTCTCCAGAGCCTCGACCGCATTTCGAAACGCACCCACACCGGGAAGCAAGACTCCGTCCGTACTGAGAACGACGCGGGGGTCTGCGGTCACGACCGCTTCCATCTGGGAACGTTCGAGTGCCTTTGCGACGCTCCGGAGATTTCCGGCGCCGTAGTCGACCAACGCAATGCGGGGGCGCATCTCTCTAGAGCGCTCCCTTGACCGTCGGAAGGCCAGCCTCGCGCGGATCGATGGCAACCGCGTCACGAAGCGCACGAGCGACGCCCTTGAAGGCGGCCTCGACACAGTGATGCGGACTCTTGCCATAACGCTTCTCGATATGAAGGTCGAGACCGGCACTTTGTGAGAACGCGTACATGAAATCTTCGGTCAGGGACGCGTCGAAGGAACCAATGCGTGTGTTCTCGAGCGAAAGCTGATAGACGAGATAGGGCCGGTTTGAGACATCGACCGCGACTTCGACCTTCGACTCCGCCATCGGAAGCAGGCAGCTGCCGAAGCGACGAATCCCAACGGCGGTTCCCAATGCTTCGCGAAAGGCTTGACCCAGCGAAATGCCCACATCCTCTACGGTGTGGTGCAGGTCGACTTCGAGATCGCCCTTGGCCTCGATTTCGAGATCGAAGAGGCCGTGGCGTGCAAAGGACTCCAGCATGTGGTCGAAAAATGCGATTCCCGTCGTAACGCTGTACTGACCGGATCCGTCGAGATCGATTCGAAGCCGAATCTCGGTTTCCTTGGTCTTGCGGGCGATCGTGGCAACACGAGTCACAGCGCCGTCCTCGGGCGACTGGTTCGCTTTAGGCGACATCAAATACTCCAGCTTCGGGTCGTGGGGGCGTCCCTTGGACGCGATTCGCGAGCGTATGGTACCCGGGGTCGACGTTCGATGCGCGCGGCCGGCTCCGTCGGCGGTTCATCGCTGCCACGGTGGGGGCGGCGTCCGGCCGGCCGGCGCACGGATGGCGATGGCGACTAGAGGTCGGCTTCGCGGGCCGCTTCTCGTTCCCGGCGGGCCCGGCGGATCTTCTGGAGCCGTAGCTCGACGGATGCACCGTGGCCTGAGAGCCCTTCGACATTTGCCAGCCGAACGATGTCAGCGCCGAGTTCTCGCAGCTTGGGCGGCTCGAATTTCATGAAGCTCGTCCGCTTCAGGAAATCATCCACCGAGAGCGGTGAAAAGAAGCGTGCGGTTCCCCCTGTGGGGATGACGTGACTGGGTCCCGCGATGTAGTCGCCGACCGCGACGGGCGTGTAGTGGCCCAGGAAAATCGCGCCAGCATTCTGAACCGGCTTGGAAGTCGTTTCGGGATCTTCGACCGCGAGTACGAGATGCTCAGGGGCGTACTCGTCCGCGATTCGCATCGACTCCGCCAGGTTCTTGGTGACGACGATGGCGCCACGCGACTTGATCGACTGTGTCGCGATTTCCTTGCGGTCGAGCACGGCCAATTGGCGTTTCACTTGATCCTGTACTCGTGTGACCAGCCCCTTCACGTGGGTGATGAGAATGGACTGTGCGAGTTCATCGTGCTCGGCCTGTGAAATCAGATCGGCGGCGATCCAGGCAGGCGTAGCACTTCGATCGGCGACGATGCAGACCTCGGTCGGTCCGGCTTCGCTGTCGATTCCCACCTGACCAAATACCTGTTTCTTCGCCGTCGCGACCCAGATACTTCCGGGGCCGACGATCTTGTCGACGCGCGGCACGGTGTCGGTTCCATAGGCCATCGCGGCCACGGCATGCGCGCCACCCATCTTGAAAACACGGTGTACCCCGGCAACCCGGGCAGCCATCAACACCTCGGGCTTGATCGAGCCATCTTTCTCCGGTGGCGTCGCCATCACGATCTCTGGAACTTCGACGACCGACGCTGGAATCGCATTCATGACGACTGACGAGGGATAGACCGCTTTACCGCCGGGTACGTAGAGTCCGACGCGGGCGAGCGGACGCACACGCTGGCCCATGAAGCCGCCGCCCTCTTCGCGCATTTCCCAACTCGAGGGAATTCGCTTGCTATGAAATTCGCGAACGCGCATCGCCGCCTTGCCGATCGCAGCACGATCCGCACTATCGACGGCATCACAGGCGTCGTCCCATTCATCGTTGGTCACTTCGATCTTGTCGAGTTTCGCGCGATCGAATTTCTTGATGAAGTTCAGAAGCGCTTCGTCACCGCCCAATCGAACGCTGGCGATGATCTTTGCAACATCGGCTTCGACATTGAGAACAGAGTCCTCACGCCGTGCGCAGACCTGCGCCCACTCTTCAGCGAACTTGGCAGAATCTGCCTTGAGCACGCGCATCAATTTCGGGGTCGCTTTGGCGGCCATATGCCTACTCCCTTGCCGAGCTTCCGGACTCGCCGTCCTAGACACTCGCTGACTCGTGACCAATCCTTCGGAATGGACGAACCTCGATCATTCCTGACGCCACTGGGCCGCAACGACCCGCGGCGTTCTCGCCAGATCGAAATGCCGCTCCAATTCCGCGTAACCAGCCTTCGAAAGCTCCCGCTCTACGGTTTCGATCTGCTCCGGAGACAACTCGATCAAGAGCCAACCTCCTCGAGAAAGATGATCGCCGGCTTCTGCCACCAGGCGCCGGATCACGTCCAGTCCATCGGCTCCCGCGAAGAGCGCCATCTCGGGCTCATGCGCGAGTTCCGGTGGAAGCGAGTCTATATTGTCCCGAGCCACATAGGGTGGGTTCGAAACGATGACATCGAATCGCTCCGAAGAAACCGGCTGGAAGAGGTCTCCAGCCAGAAAGCGAATCCTCTCTCTCGTATGCAGATGATCGGCATTTTCAGCCGCAATCTGTAGTGCTGGCTCAGAAAGATCCGTTGCCGTGATTTCTGCGTGGGGAAGTTCGGACGCCAAAGAGAGGGCTATTGCACCCGACCCGGTACCGAGATCCAGGATCCGGACCTCGGACTCGGAATTCTTCGTCATTGCCGCCACCTTGCTGAGCACGGCCTCGACCAGAGTCTCGGTTTCGGGTCTTGGGGTGAGAACATCCGGGCTCACCCGAAAGGGCAAGGACCAGAACTCGCGTTGGCCCAGGAGTTGGGAAACCGGAACCCGCTCGGTTGCCCGCTTCTGCACCAGGGCGCGATAGCGGTCGCGCTCGTCGGCGAGGACTGGTTTTTCGTGGTCGACGTAGAGGCGAAGCCGTTCGGTCTCGAGCGCGTGCGCCAGCAGCACTTCCGCGTCGAGACGCGGGTTATCGATCCCGACTCGTTTGAAATAGTCCGTCGTCCAGCGAAGCAGCTCGAGCACGGTCCATACCCGGTCTCCACCCCGCGGAGATGTCTGGCTCGGTTCGTCCGCCCGCGGACCGGGGTCCGGGGTCGGGGTGCCGCCGCTCACGACTTTGCGCTCGAAGGGCCCTCGGTCGAATTCCCGATTTCGACTCTTCCTTCGCGGGCGGCCGCGAGGCTTCCATGAACAGCATCGAGCAATTCGGTCATCTCTCCGGCGAGCAAGGCGTCGAGTTTGTGGAGCGTCACACCGGCGCGATGATCGGTGACCCGATTCTGTGGAAAATTGTAGGTGCGAATCTTCTCGCTGCGTTCCCCGGTTCCCACTTGAGCGCGACGTTCACTCGCGCGCTCGGCATTCGCCTTGTCCTCTTCGAGATCGAGCAGTCGCGAACGCAGAACCGTCATCGCCTTCGCTTTGTTCTTGTGCTGTGACTTTTCGTCCTGACACTGCACGACGAGCCCACTCGGGAGATGCGTGATCCGAACCGCGGAGTCTGTCGTATTGACGCTCTGGCCACCGGGTCCGCCAGCACGCATCACGTCGATACGGATCTCTTCGTTCTTGATCTCGATATCGACTTCTTCGGCCTCCGGCATCACGGCTACGGTCACCGTCGACGTGTGAATTCGACCTTGGCTCTCGGTCGTCGGGACACGCTGTACGCGATGGACGCCCTTTTCATATTTCAGACGGCTGAAGACGTCCTGCCCGGAAATGGAGACGATGATTTCCTTGAAGCCGCCGCCGTCCGTCTCCGAAACGGAAAGCGTGTCGATCTTCCAGCTGTGCGACTCGGCGTAGCGTGAATACATGCGAAAGAGATCGGCGGCGAAAAGCGCCGCTTCGTCACCACCGGTCCCGGCGCGGATCTCGAAGATCGCGTTCTTTTCGTCATTCGGATCTTTGGGCGTGAGCAGGATCCGAAGCTCGGTTTCGAGCGCAGTAATCGAGGCTTCGAGTCTCTCGACCTCGGCCCGAGCGAACTCGGCCATTTCCGGGTCATCGTCTTCGAGCAGCGCTCTCCCGTCGTCGAGTTCGCCGAGTGCCGCACGATAACGTTCGCCTACTTCCAACAGCGGGCGCAGAGCTCCGAGCCGCTTACCCAATTTCTCGATTGCACGCGGTTCCTTGCCCACGTCTGGATCCGAGAGCTGGATCTCGAGGTCGCGGCTACGCGCCAGGGCTTCATCGATTCGTTCTATAAAATCAGCCACGGGATCGCTCGTCTCGACGGCGCTGGAATCGAAGCCCCCGAAGACCGCCGGAAGGATTGCTCAGGAATTCATCGACTCCATGAATTCCGCATTCGTATCGGTCTTCTCGATCTTGCCCATCAAGAACTCCATCGAGTCGACGGGGGACAGCGGCGAGAGGACCTTGCGGAGAATGTACATCCGGTTCAGCGAGTTTTCGTCCATCAGGAGTTCTTCACGGCGCGTGGCCGAGCGGTTGATGTCCATCGCCGGGTAGGTTCGTCGGTCGGCCAACTTACGATCGAGAACGATCTCACAATTGCCTGTGCCCTTGAATTCCTCGAAGATGACCTCATCCATGCGCGAACCCGTATCGATCAGCGCCGTTCCCACGATGGTGAGACTTCCGCCTTCTTCGATGTTACGCGCCGCTCCGAAGAATCGCTTCGGCTTGTGAAGCGCGTTCGAGTCGACGCCGCCCGACAGGATCTTGCCGGAATGAGGAACGACCGTGTTGTGCGCTCTTGCAAGACGGGTAATCGAATCGAGTAGGATGATCACATCGTGACCGTGCTCGACGAGTCGTTTGGCCTTGGCGATCACCATGTCGGCAACCTGGACGTGGCGCGTTGCCGGCTCGTCGAAGGTCGACGAGATCACCTCGGCCTTCACCGTGCGCTGCATATCCGTTACTTCCTCCGGCCGTTCGTCGATCAGAAGCACGATCAGATAGGACTCTGGATTTCCCTCGGCGATCGCGTTGGCGATGTCCTTCAGGATCATCGTCTTGCCCGCCTTGGGCGGCGAAGTGATCAGTGCTCGCTGACCCTTCCCGATCGGCGCCATCAGGTCGATGATACGGGTGGTCATGCCTCCGGACTTCGTCTCGAGGTTGAACTTCTCTTCTGGGTAGAGCGGAGTCAGGTTGTCGAAGAGAATCTTGTGTTTGGCTTGCCCCGGTTCTTCGAAATTGATCGATACGACCTTGAGCAGCGCGAAATATCGTTCGCCTTCTTTGGGGGGCCGGACCTGACCTTCGACCGTATCTCCAGTCCGCAGACTGAATCGGCGAATCTGCGAAGGTGAAACGTAGATGTCATCGGGACCGGCGAGATAATTTTGATCCGGTGCGCGCAAGAACCCGAAACCGTCTTGAAGAATCTCGAGCACGCCTTCTGCGATGATCTTTCCGCGATTCTCCGTCTGGGTCTTCAGGATCGAGAAGATCAGATCCTGTTTGCGCAGGCCCGCCGCGTTTTCGATTTCCATCGACTCCGCGAGTTCCGTCAACTCCGAGACGGATTTCTTTTTCAGCTCTGCGACGACTACACTCTCCGTGCCATCATCGGGCTGCAGATCGAGTGACGCTTCTTCTTCGGCCAACTCGGCATCGCTCGGCAGATAGTCTCTGCGGGGCTCACCGCCGCGACCGCCTCGCTGTCCGCCACCGGAACTGCGCGATCTGCGTCCTCGCCCGCGTCGGCTGCGATTGTTCTGCGAACCCGACCCTTCCTTGGCATCGGCAGGGCGATCGCTGCTCGAATTGGTTCGCTCTCGTTTGGGTCGTGGAGTGGGATTCGTCGTCATATTTCGATTACCGATTCGGGTGGGTTTCTGGGTTCGTGGAATTGAGTTCTTCCGGTCGTGGCGATTTCTTGAAGGTCAGTGTCTGGGGAATTTCGGGTTGTCGGGGATCGACTGCGGATGCATCCGGTGGGCGAGAGACGTCGACACGTCTGAATTCGGCGATCAGGTAACCCTGTCTGGGGGCTTGGCTGGTCGGGAGAGATTGGCTCTCCTCGTCTCTCAAAAGTGGCTTTGTTGCGCGGCTGCTCGAGTGTGTGTGGGTAGCCTTCGAATCCGCTCGGCGCGGCTGTTCTCGGGGGCTCTGGGGTCCGCTTGGGGGCTTCCTTGCAAGCCCATCGACGGGACCCAGCCCGAAGTTGAAGGAAAATGAGAGCCCTCGGATACATCGACAACCCGGGGGTCGTCGATCGGTCAAAACTGAGAACGTCTCGGGAGGCTCCGCCAGCGAAACGGCGAAAGCGCATTCAATCTACGGTTGGCCCATTCGGCTGTCAACCCT
>CAWLAJ010000219.1:0-7302 GCA_963854795.1 Deltaproteobacteria bacterium UBA4427
GAAATGCGCGATCGGCTCCTCCCCGAATCGATACGGTTCTTCGCGAAGGACAGGAGATCGTCGTTCAGATCGCCAAGGAGCCGATCGGGTCCAAGGGAGCCCGAATCACGTCGAGTCTTTCGATTCCCGGTCGCCATCTGGTCCTGACTCCATGGTCGAGGCGCGTCGGCGTCTCGCGACGAATCGGCTCCGACAGGGAGCGTCGACGGCTGCGCGAAGTCGTCGAAAGATTGCGGCCCAAGAACCTGGGGTTCATCATTCGAACGGCCGGAGACGGTGTCACCGAAGACGACTTGAAGGCGGACATCCGGTATCTGGCGACGGTCTGGGCGGCCATTCAGCAACGTCACAACGAGCAGACCGCACCCGCGATTCTCTACTCCGAACACGACCTGCCGCTGCGCATTGTTCGAGACCTCGCCGGTCATGACACCAAGCGAATCGTCGCTGACGACAAAAATGTCTACGAGAGCATCAACAGCTTCGTCGATCGATTCGTGGCGGATCCGAAACCAAAGATCGAATTGTACGAAAAGAATCTTCCGATCTTTGAAAGCATGGATCTCGAAAGTCAGATCCACGCCAACCTCGAACGCAAAGTCTGGCTGAAGAGCGGCGGCTCCCTCGTGATCGACAAGAGTGAGGCGCTCACTGCAATCGACGTCAATACCGGACGCTTTGTCGGCCGACGAGATCTCGAAGAAACCGTCCTGAAAACGAATCTCGAGGCCGTCGCCGAGGTCGTTCATCAGCTTCGCTTCCGAAACCTCGGAGGTCTGATCATCATCGATCTGATCGACATGGAATCCGCCGCGAATCGCAACAAGGTCTATCGCTCTCTGCAAGACGCGCTACGAGCCGACAAGGCTCGAACCAATATCCTCAAGATTTCTGAACTCGGCCTGGTCGAGATGACGCGCAAGCGAACGCGCGAGAATCTGGTTCAGACTCTCTGCGAACCGTGCAGCTATTGCGAAGGCCGAAGTTATGTCCTGTCGAGCGAGAGCGTCGGATTTCGCGTGTTGCGAGAGATTCGTAAGCATCTTCCCAAACTACGTGGCCGACCGATCGCCGTCGCCGTCAGTCCCCATGTCGCGGAAGAACTGCTGACTGGATCGAAACAAGCGCTCGCGAATCTCAGTGAAGAGATTGGCGTCGACATCGAGGTCCGCGCGCGACCCGGAATGCATCAGGAACGCTTCGAGTTGACCGTCCTCGATCAAGGCTCGCCGGTCGATCTGGAATTGCCGTGGCTGCGTGACCAGCATCCGGACGCAGTCGGTCAGGACGAAGAACGATCGCCCAAGCGCAACGGTCGACGTCGAGGGCGTAGCGGACGTGGGCGTACGGGCTCCGAGGAAGTCATTGCAGAAGGCGAACTCGCTCTGGCGGAGCTCGAAACCAGTTCCGACGAGTCGGAGAGCAACGTCGATTCGGAGGAGAAATCCATCAAACCGCTCTCCGTCGCGAACCCCGCCGAAAGCGATTCGGCGCCAGCCGAGGATCTCGGAGAGCCCGCAGGCGAAACGGCGACTTCGTTTGCGCGCGCCATCCCCGAGGATTCGGTGACTTCGGCCGTTCCTGCACGTCCCGCGGAAGCCTCCCCACCCGAGTCCTCTGCAGCGGAGATCTCGCCGGCCGATCCGGTGCAGCCGGAGCCGGCAACTCCGGAACAGGCGGATGCGGGATCACTGAATGGCGCTCCCGAGGCGGACGCTGAAACGGGCCAAGCTGTTGACTCGGAAGCGGAATCGCGCATAATCCGGCGCTCCGAATGAAACGAGGTCAAGTATGTACGCCGTAATCCGTAGCGGTGGAAAGCAGTATCGTGTGAGCCAGGGCGCGTCCCTGCGCGTCGAGAAACTGGCCGGCGAAGTCGGATCCAGCATCACGCTCGACGATGTCCTGATGATCGGTGGCGAGGGCGACATCAAGGTCGGCACGCCGAACGTCGATGGAGCTCAGATCACGGGAACGATCGTGGCCCAGGGTCGCGGTGAGAAGATCCGCGTCTTCAAGATGAAGCGCCGCAAGGGCTATCGCCGAACACAGGGCCATCGCCAGGACTACACCGAGATTCGCGTGGACGAAATTCACGGGTAACTACGCGAGTTGGTCGGTCGAACGCGCGAACGCAGAGAGCAGAAGGTAGAGAGAAGATGGCGCACAAAAAGGGACAGGGCAGCTCACGCAACGGTCGCGACAGTAACGGCCAGCGGCGCGGTATGAAGGTCTTCGGCGGCGAAGTCGTCTCGGCCGGCTCCATTCTCATGCGTCAAGTCGGAACTCGCATTCATCCAGGTCAGAACGTCGGACTGGGCCGCGACTACACTCTCTTTGCATTGAAGGACGGCAAGGTCCGATACGGCAAGTCGCGCGGCCGAACCATGGCGCATATCGACGCGAACTAGTTCGCGCACGGATGCACGGATCTTGCGAGCGCCGGGTCGAAGGCGATCGCCATGAAACATTCCAGTCTATTCGTTGACGAAGCGCTGCTCGAGATCCGCTCCGGGTCTGGCGGTGACGGAATCGTTTCCTTTCGCCGTGAAAAATTCGTCGCGAATGGCGGCCCCAACGGGGGCGACGGCGGAAGGGGCGGCGACGTCATATTCGTCGCGGACACCAATATCGCGACGTTGCTCGACTTCAAGTCCGCGCGCAAGATCGTGGCCGACGCGGGCGACAATGGCGGCAATTCTGATCGCAAGGGTGCCTCCGGATCACATGTCGAAATTCGCGTCCCGGTCGGCACGCTGATCTTCGACCAGGAACTCGTGGACAGCCACCAGGCAAAAGAAGAAGCGGCACCGATCGCAGACCTGATCGAAGCCGGCCAGCGAATCGTCATCGCACGCGGCGGCAAGGGCGGACTCGGAAACGCGCGATTCAAGACATCGACGCGTCAGGCGCCAGATTTTGCGACGCCCGGCAAACCGGGCGAGAAAAAGCAGATACGGCTCTCACTGAAGTTGATGGCCGACGTCGGGTTGATCGGCTTTCCGAACGCTGGAAAATCGACTCTGCTCAGACAGATCTCGGCGGCCCGACCTCGCGTCGCGAACTATCCGTTCACGACGCTCGTACCGTCGCTCGGCGTGGTCGAGCGTGACGATCGCCGATGCGTGGTCGCCGACATTCCGGGTCTGATCGAAGGGGCGAGCGAGGGCGCCGGCCTGGGGCATCAATTCCTGCGCCACGTCGAGCGGACTCGCGTCCTCATCCATCTTCTCGATCTCGAAGCGATGTTGGTCGAGGGGCGTGATCTGTTGAAGGACTATGCTGCGATTCGACACGAGCTTTCGCGATACCGACCCGAGTTACTCGAGCGGCGTGAAATTCTCGTGCTGAACAAGTGCGACTTGATTCACGACGACACCATGATCGAATCCCTGCTGAAGGAGCTGAAAGAGCTCGACCTGGTCCCCTTGCGGGTGTCTGGGGCCGCCGCACTGGGATTGGATGCGTTGCTGGTCGAACTCTTCGACGCAGTGGATGGCGCGAAGCGCGATGACGACCGACAAGGCGACGAGAGGGCGACGAGAGGGCGAACTAATGTCGAGTCATGAGGCCTGGAAGCTCGTTCCGAAAGCGAGGCGAATCGTCGTCAAGATCGGCTCGAGCACCCTGACGCGCAACGGACGCCTTCGCCCCAACAAATTCACGGCGCTCGCGCGAGACGTTTCCCGGCTCGTCGAGAACGGACGCGAAGTGGTGGTCGTGTCTTCCGGAGCGATCGCTGTCGGTGCACACCAACTCGGCTGGAAGAACGCGGGCGAAACCATCCGCGAAAAACAGGCCGCCGCCGCCGTTGGTCAGATCGGATTGATCGAACTCTATCAACGTCGTTTCGCCAAACGCGGAATTCATGTCGGTCAGGTACTCCTCACGAGAGCGGGACTCGAGGATCGCGAACGATTCTTGAACGCGCGTCGGACGATGCTCGAGCTCTTGAGAATCGGAGTCGTGCCGATCGTGAACGAGAATGACACCATCGCGACCGAAGAGATTCGCTTTGGCGACAACGACAATCTCGCCGCCACGATCGTCAGCGCAATCGACGCCGACCTGCTCGTCATTCTGACCGACGTCGACGGGCTCTATGAGCATGCACCTGAAGCGGGGAAACCCACGCCGCCCCTGATCCGAACGGTCGGGAAGATCACTCCCGCGATCGCCAGGGCCGCCAGCGGAGCCGGGACTCATTTCGGCAGCGGCGGAATGATCACGAAGCTCGAGGCCGCGACGAGTGCAGCTCGCTGCGGTGCCGCCACCATCTTGTGTAATGGGCAGGTTGGAGGAGTACTCGAGCGACTGATCAGCGGCCAACAATACGGGACGCTCTTCGAGCCCGGCGAAAGGCTGAAGAGCCGAAAACACTGGCTGGCTTTTACGTCCAAGACGCGCGGGGCGATCGTGATCGACGACGGAGCATCGCGTGCGCTCACGAATCGAGGTCGGAGTCTTCTTCCCGCGGGCATCTTGCGCGTCGAGGGTCGCTTCAACGTCGGGGACACAGTTCGTTGCGTAGATGGTGAAGGCCAGGAAGTCGCGCGGGGTCTGGCTGGCTACTCGTCAATCGAGGTCGAGCAAATCGCCGGCCGGCCGACGAAGGAGATCTCGCAAGTGCTAGGCTATACGAACGGCGATGAGGTCATCCATCGCGACGACCTCGTTCTGGTCGGTCCCGCAGCGACCGGATCGCCGAATGACGATGGTGCGTAGAGTCAGCCTCCATACCTCCTTACCCCTCTCTTCGAGAATCCCCAACAATGTCCGCCACCTCCGCTAAAACCGATCAAGAATCCTCCAGCACGCTCCGGAGCGAAATCGAAGCGCTCGCCAAGGCGGCTTGTCGGGCGAGTGCCACGTTGGGCGAGCTGCCCGCGGAGCGGAAGAATGCCTGGCTCTCGCGAACCGCCGAGCGACTCGAAGCGGCGCGTGAGAGCATCATGGCCGCCAACGCCAAAGACGTCGAAGCCGCTGCCGACAAGGGGATCTCCGCACCCTTGCGCGGCCGACTCGAAATTTCCGACCGAAAGTGGGACGACATGATCCAGGGATTGCGCGACGTCGTCGCCCTTCCGGATCCCGTCGGCCGGATCTCGAATCACAGCGTGCGGCCCAACGGCCTGCGCATTGGACAGATGGCGATTCCTCTCGGTGTGATCGCGATGATCTACGAATCCCGACCGAACGTGACCGTCGATGCGGCTGCCCTCTGTGTAAAAGCAGGCAATGCGGTCATCTTGCGCGGCGGATCCGAAGCGATTCATTCGAATCTCGCGTTAGGTGAAGAACTACGCGCGGCCGCGCGCGATGAGAAAATTCCCGAAGACGCGATCACGATCATCCCGACCACCGACCGCGCGGCCATCGACGTTCTCCTCAAGTTGAATGATTCGATCGATCTCGTGATCCCTCGCGGCGGGGCCGGTCTGATTCACAAGGTGATCGCGGAGTCGACGATTCCCGTGATCGCCCATGACGCCGGCATCTGTCACGTATTCATCGACGAGAGTGCGGATACACAGATGTCGATCGACATCGTCCGCGAATCGAAGATCCGACAGATGGCCGTTTGCAACGCTGTCGAGACCCTGCTCTGCCACCGCGCTGCCTCGAAGACCGTCTTGCCGAGCGTTCTCAAGAGTCTGCATGAGGCCGGTGTCGAGATCCGCGGTTGCGAAGAGACTCGAGCCGTCTTCAGCGAATCGGTCGCGGCAACGGAAGCGGACTGGTCCGAAGAATTTCTCTCGCCGACGCTCGCGGTTCGCGTCGTCGCTTCGATGGACGAAGCGATCGACCACATTCGCACCTATGGCTCCAACCACACCGAGATCATCATTACGAACGACTATGCAAACAGTCAGAACTGGCTACGACGGGTGAATTCTTCGACGGTCGGCGTGAATTGCGCGACCGGGTTCTCCGACGGATTCGAGTTGGGCCTGGGTGCCGAAATCGGCATTTCGACCTCGAAGTTGCATGCCTACGGGCCGATGGGCCTCGAGGGCCTGACCACGCGCAAGTTCATCTTGATCGGCGAGGGTCAGCTACGCGGATGACAGAGAGCAATGGCCGTCGGCGCTATGGCGTCTTTGGTGGCACCTTCAATCCGATCCACCTCGGACATCTACGCGCGGCCGAAGAAGTTCGTCAGGCGCTCGCGCTCGAAAAGATCCTCTTCATTCCAAGTCGAATTCCACCCCATAAGAACCAGGACCCGAGCGATCCGATCGCGCCTCCGAAACTTCGCTTGGATTGGGTCGAAAGAGCCATCGCAGCGCACGCCCACTTCCAGATCGATCGAATCGAGATCGACCGCGAGGGTCCATCCTTTCTGGTCGATACCCTGGCGGCGATTCGCGATCGAGATCCCGAAGGCACACTGCCTGTTTTCATCGTCGGAGAAGATGCATTCGCCGAAATGGGCGATTGGCGGAATCCGGAGAAACTCTTCGCTCTGGCCGATTTCGCGATCATGACGCGTCCTCCGGGCCAAACGAGTCATCTCGAAAAATGCTCTCCCGATATCGTCAAAGCGAACTTCGTCTTCGAAGAGAGTGGCCAGCGCGCCCGGAACAAGGAGGCGGGCACCCGAATCGACCTGGTCCCGATCACGGCACTCGACATCTCGTCGAGTCAGATTCGAAGACTCTGTCGCGAGGAGTGCTCGATTCGTTTCCTGGTCCCGGAATCGATTCGCGCGGAAATCGAGTCGGGTGGCGGCTACGAGAAGGCGCAGGTCGCAGCGCGCTGATGAACCCAGGCAAAGAAGGGGGACCGACCGTGGCAGGACACTGCATGACGCCGCGCAGGAACCAAGGGAAAGGAAGGCGATGAACGAATCAGATCCAACGACGAAGGCGATGCTCATCGTCGAAGCTGCGCTCGATCGAAAGGCCGAGCGACCGATCGTGTTGGACGTGCGAAAGCTCACTTCCTACGCGGACACATTCGTGATTCTCTCTGGCCGCTCGGACCGACAGGTTCGCTCGATCTCGGATGCGATCGTTCACGCACTGAAGGAAGAGGGCGATCAGCCGCTTGGCGTCGAGGGTCAGCGCGATGGGAATTGGGTCTTGATCGATTGCAACGATGCGATCGTTCACATCTTCGACCCGGAAACCCGCGAGCGTTATGATCTCGAGCGTCTGTGGCGGGACGCGCCTCGTATCGATCTCGAAATCGAAGGCATCGACTCGGACCCGCCGCCTCTTTCCGGCGACGTCGACCTCGAAGGCAACACCCACCTCGAAGGCGACATCGACAGGAAAGTGGAAAGAGCCGAGCCGACCG
>CAWLAJ010000220.1:0-7234 GCA_963854795.1 Deltaproteobacteria bacterium UBA4427
CATCGCCTGCCCGTGGTCGTGCTGACGGGAACCGAAGAACTCGACGAACCGAGCCCAACCACCTGCAAGAACCTCAAGCACTGCATGGGGCATGCGGACGTTCCCGGGAAGCTGCTCGCTGCGATTCACCGCTCGCGCCGATTCGGCACGGGCGTGATGGCACCGCTCTTCTGCCGAATCGAAGGTCTCTGCGGCTAGGAGACCCTCGGATCGCGAGTCGTCGTATGCGGTCGTAGGCGGGCATAGCCGCTCCAACCCGACCGAAGCCCTCACCGCCCGAGTCCGATTCCTTCCCATTCGCCCGCGTCCGTTACTCTCGCGCGATGCCATCGTTGCATTTTCGTCTGCCGGGCCGCGGCGCGCCGCTCGGTCATTGGCTTGCGTGGCTGCTACCCGAAGTCGATCGTGCGACGCGAAAGCGCTGGGTCGAAGATTCGCGGGTGCGGATCGAAGGTCGCATCGCCGATCGTCCCGGCCTCGATTGCGCGGCCGGAGCGCGTGTCGAAATTGGCGATCTCTCGGAACAGACCCTCGCGGTGCTTTCTTCGATTTCGACGCGACAGCTCGGGTCCCATTCGCGATGGGTCGGTTTGATCGATGAACCGCCCTGGCCGGGCGGGCTGTTGCGCATGGAGGGCAAACCCGATTATTCGTTTTCGATCGGAGCGCGTCGCGACGGACTCGCCACGGTCGAACTCGAGGGGCCCGAATGTTGGGCAGAATCGATCTGTGCGCTGCTTGCCGACGCGGGGATGCCGCTGGTGGGGGACCTTCGTCGGGGGGGACTCGGTGCCGCCGGTGGCGTCCGCTTGATGGGCCGCGATGCTGGGGACGCGTCGGGCGGGTCCGAGGGATTCGAGTTGGATCGGCTTGTCGAGCCGGCGTGGCGTGACGCGGTCACCGCAACCGCCGCCGACTCCCGAGATCCGAAGTCGGGCCACGGCGCGGCTGCGGCGGCGGATCTTCCGATGTTGCGGGTGTCGGATGAAACGTCGCGCGCGATCGAGGCGGGTCATCCCTGGGTTCTGGCCGATTCCGCGAGTGATTCGGCCAGTCGCTTTCGGCCAGGTTCGATGTTGCGTGTCGTTTCCCGAGAGGGACGAGCGCTTGGCTGGGCGCTGGCTGAAGGGCAGGGGCGTCCAGCCGCTCGGGTCTGGGCGCTGGGGTCCGGCGACTTGCGCGAGAGTCCATCGATCGAAGCGCGAGTGTCCCGAGCGCTGGCCCGGCGGCGCGATCTGCTCACGCCGACCGCTGAGAGGAAGACCACCGCCTACCGGCTGATTCATGGCGAGGGAGACGAGTTGCCCGGGCTCTTCGTCGATCGGCTCGGACCGCTCCTGCGTGTGCTCGTGACCGGTCGAGCAAGCGATGGGATTCGGGATCGCGCGATCACTGCGCTGCGCGCGCAGCTTCCGATCACGCCGGAGGGCGAGGCCTGGAGCATTCTCGAATTGCTTCATCTACCCGGTTCGGGGGCTTCACGCTTCGATCGGGTGCGTTGGATTTCCGGGGGGCCCGACCAACTTGCCGAGCAGAACGTTGGACTCGACGCGATCGGCTTGCAGGTCGAGGAGCGCGGTCTGGTCTTCGCAGTCGATCCGGGCTGGGCCACGCCGCGGCGCGTGCGCCCGGGCTACGGGCTTTTTGTCGATCAGCGAGACAATCGTGCGCGGCTCGAAAAGATCGCCGCCCGGGGTGGTTCGTGGCTCAACCTCTTTGCGCATACCGGCGCGTTCAGCGCGTCGCTGCTGGCGGCCGGCGCCGGGCGCGTGACCTCGGTCGATCTCTCGGCCGCCTATCTCGAACGACTGGACAGGAATCTGCAGCTGAATCGGGCAGGCGGTATCGATGCGGGACGACATGAGTCCGTGCGCGGAGACGGTCGGCGCTTTCTCGAAACGCTCGATTCCGGGGCGCGATTTTCGGGGATCGTTCTGGATCCGCCGACCGCGGCCGCCGCGGGTCGCCGCTTCTGGTCGTTGGCCCGTGATCTCGAACCCCTGCTGCGCCGGTGCGTCGATCGCCTCGAGGACGCGGGCAGCCTGCTCGTGACCCAGAATCGAAGCGGCCCACCCCTTGGCATCGATCGGATCCTCGAGCGCGCGGCCACCCGGAATCATCGGGCGATCTCGCGTCTCGAATCCGCGCCTGCCGGCGCGGACCATCCGAGCCGAGCCGAATTCCCGGAGGGAGACCCCTTCGAGGGTTGGCTTCTCGAACTCGCCTGACACGAGGTGGCCACGCTCCGCTGAGACCGCCGTTAGAGCGGTTTCGCGCCGACGTTCCGTGAAAACAAGATAAATTCATCCAGAGATGTCTCCGATTAGCAAGAATATTGCTAAATCGAAGTGAAAAAACCCCACTAATTAGAATCCCTTCTGACACAACTCCTCTCGTCTCACCACTTCACTCCAACCTCGGAGTGCCTTGCCGGCGCCTCAAGGCCCGCGCTCGTATGGAGCGGAGATGTTGAATTGACACTTGCGGCTCCGGGAATGGAGTCAAGAGGTAGATGAGATGCGACGGATGAGCTGGATGGGGATGATGCGCTCGATGGCGAGCTGTTTGATGACGGCGGTCCTACTGCTCTTCGCGGTTGGGCCGGCCTCGGCGACCCCGGCCAAGTTCGACGAAAGCGGATTCGGGTTTGAAGCGGACGGTCTCGGTGGGCTTCCGGTCGGACAGATCGATCCGATGACCCCCTTTCTTCTCGCCGGTGCGCCGGGGACGGCACCCGTGCTCGACGTCGAGCTGCTCGGCTCTCAAGACATCTGTATTCTCGCGGCGGGCGGCAACGTTTGTCAGACCGACGTGAGCGGCATCACCGGAGATTTCTCAGCGCTCGTGACGCTCGAGATCAACGTCGTCGATCCTGCAACACTGTCCGGCCCGTTCACCCTCTTCCTGAATAGTCTGAGTCTGACGAGCGATCCGGCCTATGACCTCGGCAACGTCTCGATCGAGTTGAATCCGTTCGCGCCGGAGGGCCTCGACGCCTCGGCGGTTGGCTTTTTCGAAGAAAATTTCGACGGGAGTTTCGATCCCTTCGTTCACGTTCAGTTTACGACGACGGGTGGCTCAATGGTTCTTGCTGATTACGTCGGGTGGACTGTTGAGGACGGTGACTTCGTCACCTTCCGATACGACGTGGTCGGCGGCCCGGTTGGTGGCTTTGCACCGCAGCTCACCGCGAATGCCGTACCCATCGTTGTCCCTGAACCGGAAACGGCCTTGTTGATGGCACTCGGACTGGCCGGACTTTCTTTCGCAGGTGGGCGTCGAAACTAGAGCGTTCGCAATCACGTGTATCCTGTCGGCCGGAGCGGCGGCGGGTTGGACCTTCGGGCCACACGTAGAACGTCGTCCGGTTCGCCGGGTCGATTCCGGAATGAGGGAAATCGTGAATACGCTCTGGCCGACCATGGCCGCAATTCTCGCCTTTGGCTGGAACGCGCTCGGAACCGCTTCCGCCGCCACGAACGACACCCACAGCACCGACACGAGTATCGAGCAGGCGATCGCCGCTGCAACGGAAGGCCGCTGCGACGAAGCGTTCGCGACTCTTTCCGAACTGGGCGAACTCGAGAGCCGCGCCAGACTCCTCGTTGCCCAGTGTCGCATTCGCGCCGGACTCTATCCCGAAGCCCTCGACGACTTGAATCGCATTCGCGCCGCCAGTGATCTCTCACCGGGGCAGGTTGGCGATGTCGAGCTCTACCGTGCCGTCGCGTTCTACCACCTCGAGCGATACACCGAGGCCTCCGCGGCGTTAGGCCGTGCCGAGGGAGTCAGCGGTGACGAAGCGCAGATCGCCCTCTATCGAGGATTGATCGCCCTGCGAAACGGCGACAACGATCGCGCCGCACGGGCGCTCGAAACCGCTTCCAGGCGCGCACCCGCGATTACCGAACCGGTTGCCTCCTATTATGCGGGACTGGCCTGGCAGGGCAGCGCCGAGCGTGCGAAGGCGCGGGCCGCTTTCAAGCGAGTCGTGGACATCGATGGTGACGGGCCCTGGGGCAAGGAGGCCGCCAAGATGCTCGAAGCGACGGCTCCCTATCCCTTCTATGTGAACCTGAGCGCGGGCCTCGAATATGACGACAACGTCCTGCTTCGCGGGCGACTGATCCAGGATCCCAGCGCGGTCGACAACGGCGACGAACGAGACGGTCGTGGCGTCTGGCGAATCGACGCGGGCGTCGAGCTCTTCGATCGCAATGACTGGAGTGGTGGACTCAACGGCAGCTATTCCGGCAACGCCCATTTCGATCAAACGGAGTTCGATGCGCAGTACCTGGCGGCCGGCGTCTACCTGATGCGGCGAATCGACGCGAACACGCTGGCGCAGGTGCAGTACCGATACGGCTTTGCCTGGGTCGACGAGAATTCGTTTCTGAGCACTCAGATCGCCGAGCTGGTGCTTTCCCATGTCTGGCGAAAAGCGGGCACGACGAGCCTCTCGGCGGACGTGGTCTGGACCGATCTTCGCTTTCGGTTCGCCGACACGCCCGATGCCGTGCTCTGTCCCGGTGCGCTCGTTCCCTGTGGGCCCAACGGATTGCGCGAGGATCGCGAACGCAACCGGGACGGTGTGAGCTTCGGGGCCGGAGTGTCTCACAGCTACCCGGTTGCGGTTCCCACTGGTCTCGCAGAGCTCGTCAAACAGATGGAACTCGTTGGCGGCTATCGCTTCCGCTACCTCGACTCCGAAGGCGACGAGTGGAAACATTTCGGTCACGTCTTCAATGCGGGAATCGAAGTCGAGCTTCCGATGAGCTTCCGCGCGAGCACCCATGTCAGCTATGAGTATCGAGACTTCGACAATCCTTCGACCTATCCCGATTTCGAAATGGCCGATGTGGCCTATGTCCTATCCGGGTCGGATCGTCTCGAGCATGAAGTGACCTTTACGGCCGAGGTCGAGAAGGATCTCACGAATCAGCTTTCCGTGAGTGCGCGATGGGCCTATTTGAATAACAAATCCAATCGTCGGGTCTACGACTACACGCGGCACGTCGTGGGGGCGTACTTGAATTTTCGCTTTGACTGATGAGTCTGAGAAATTGAACCGAGAACGGGTTGCCGGTCGTCACGGGACGATCTTGATTGATGAAGATGGAGATGGAGATGAGTCCAACTACTCGTAATACGCTGATGATCGGTGGCGCATTGATCCTGATTGCGCTGCTGCTCGTTTGGGGTCCGCTCGAGGGCCGATTTGGAACCGGTGGGTCGAAAGTCGACGAAACACCGCCGGTCGCAGCGGGTCCGCCCGCCGATTCCGCGGGCGCTCTGGGCGCCGCGGCCGTGGGCGCGCTGGCGGGGGCCGAACTCGGCGATGCCGTTTCCGACGTGCTCGCAGCAGCCAGCCCTGATCCCTGTGACGAAGAGGCCGTGAGCGCCGACGGAGCAGAAATCGATACGTCCGATTGTCCCCCGGTCGCCGGCGAGGACGATCAGGATGTGCTTTCCGGGATCGGCGGTCCGGTCGTGGTTGCTCCCGGCGTAGCGCCGAAGCCTGCTCCCGCAGTCGTCGTGGCACCTCGAGCCCCGACGCCACCGGTCGCAGCGGGCGTTCCGGACACGAAGGTCGCCGAGCCGATCGCCGCGGCGACGGATCCGACCCCGCCGACCCCGCCGACCACACCGACCACGCCGGGGGATTTCGATGATGCCCTGGTCGCCGCGAAGGACTCGAATCAGGGTGTGGGTCCGGCGGGTAAGATCGTGGAGCGCTTTGCACCCCCGGTGGCCGCTCCCGCTGACCCGGGCTTCCGCGTCGTTTCATCCATGAAGTCCGGTCCGCTGATTCTTCCGTGTGATGCGCCCGGTTCGGGATGTCGCAGCACCTCCGGCATAGCCGCTGGCGGCGGCGGCGGCGGCGGTGGTAACCCACCGATCGTTCCTGGCGGTCCTCCGCCAGTCCCCCCGTTCGGCAATCCGCCGATCGTCCCGGGGTCTCCTCCGCCCATTCCACTTCCCTGATCCTTCATCATTGAAATGAGGCGTGGAGCGAACGATTCGCTCCACGCCCTTCTTCGAAGCGGGATGGAATCGCGCCGTCGTTCTGGCGCTGTATTCTCTTCCCGTTTCGCGTGGTGGTCTATTCGCTGTCATGCGCGGGTCAACACTTTCCAGGGAGCAAACATCGATGTCGCCGGCGGGGGCAGGTCGCGAAATTCAGGTCGATAGCGAGGACGGGAAATTCAGCGCCTATGTCGCTACGCCCGCCACCGGGCGCGGGCCCGGATTGATCGTGCTGCAGGAATGGTGGGGACTGGTGCCACAGATTCGCGACGTCTGTGATCGTCTGGCGCGTTCCGGCTTCGTTGCACTGGCTCCCGATCTCTATCGCGGTGAGTCGACGACGGATCCAGATGAAGCCGGGCGCTTGATGATGGGACTCGAGATCGAGCGCGCGGGCCGCGATCTCGGAGTCGCCGTCGACGCGCTTCGTCGCGAGCCGGGAATCGAAGGTTCGAGGGTCGGATGTCTCGGTTTCTGTATGGGCGGCCAACTTGCGCTCTACGCTTCCTGTCTACAGCCGGAGATCGCAGCGGTGGTGGATTGCTATGGCGTTCATCCCAACGTCACGCTGGATTTGGGCGCCTGTCGCGCCAAGGTTCTCGGTATCTTCGCTGAGAACGATGACTTCATTTCTTCCGCGGATGTGCAGAAACTGGAGGAAGCGCTTGCGGGAGCCGGGGTCGAGGCGAAACTGCTGACCTATGTCGGGGTTCAACACGCCTTCCTGAACGACGCGCGCCCCGATGTCTTCGATGCCGAAACGTCCGCGCAAGCGTGGCGCGATATCGAGACCTTCTTCGAGGCCGAGCTTCGCTAGTGGGCCGATGATCCGTGCGCTTTGATGAGTACTCCTACGGCCGGATCGCCGGGATCTATGATCTTCTCGCAGCCCTCTACTCGCGTGGACAGATCGGCGCGTCGAAACGGATTGGCCTCGATTCGATCAAGAGTGGAGATCGCGTCCTCTACGCGGGATCGGGCGGGGGCGACGAGATTCTCCTGGCAGCGCGTTTTGGCGCCCGGGTGACCGCGATCGATCTGGCCCAATCGATGCTCGATCGCGTATCGAGAAAGTTCGAACGCGAAGGACTCTTGCCAGAGCTGATCTGTGGTGATGTATCCAGTCACAAGCCGATCGAGCCCTACGACGTCGTGGTGGCAAATTATTTTCTCAATCTCTTCGACGTCGAGCACGCTCGGGAAATGA
>CAWLAJ010000221.1:0-7208 GCA_963854795.1 Deltaproteobacteria bacterium UBA4427
CGTCGATGTGCTGACCGATGCCCGTACGTTTGCAGTGTTCGATGGCTGCGAGCAGCGCGGTCGTCGCGAAACGCGGAGAGGCGTAGTCGGTGTAGGCCATGAAGGGCGCCGCTGGACGACGGTCGGGCCAGCCGGTGACGAAGCCGAAGCCCGCAAGCGCCGCGCCCATCGTTCCGTAGCCGGCCAGCGTCGCTTCGGGTCCGGTCGCGCCCGAAAGACAGGATGAGAGCATGACGAGTTCTGGCTTGCGTGCCTTCAGGGTCTCGTAGCCGAGACCCCAGGCCTTCATCGCGCGCGGCGAGAAATTCTCGACGACGACATCGGCCCAGTCGATCAGCTTGAGTGCTACGGCGATAGCGCCCGGCGCCTTCATGTTGAGGCCGAGCGAGAGCTTCCCGAGGTTGATGTTCGCGAAATTGGCGGAGCGCTCGGAGCCGGGGACACCATCCTTGAAGGGTCCGTTGGCCCGCAGCGCGTCGTGGGCCGCGTTCGATTCGAGCTTCACGACCGTCGCGCCATACTCGGCAAGCATGCGCGTGATGCATGGCCCGGCGTACACCCAGGTGAAGTCGAGCACCTTGAGGCCCGTGAGCGGTAGCTCTCTCGTCTCCTTGACTTCGCCGCGGGGCAGCGAGCGCTTTGACTTCAGGAGTTCTTCGTCGTGTTGTCCGAGGAGCGGTGGGGGTTCCTTGATCACGATCGGCGATTCGCTGAACTTCACGAAGGGGCCCGGATGGAGGAATTCTCGACCGGATGCAGTGTGGAGTACGGGCGCCCAGAACTCGCGCTCTGCGAGCTGCTTCGAGCGAAGCAGGTCACTGCAATCCGACAAGGGCACGAGCAGTAGTCGACGTTCGAAGGCCGCGGCAAAGAGTTCGGCCTTGGTCTTCGTTCGGGTGAAGGCTTCGATCGCTTCCATTGCGGCTTCATGGGATTCGTGACTCAACCCGCCTCCGAGCACCTTCGCACCGTAGGTCACCCAGTTTTCGCTGCGCAGGGAGTCGTTCGAGAAGCCTTCTTCATCCATCCAATCGAAGAAGCGCGCGGTTGCATGGCCCAGGGGTTCGCCGAACAGGAACGTCAAGTTCACATAGCCGTCGAGACATTCGTAGACGAAGCGCAGTCGAACAGAACCGATCTTCACACCGCCGCCCGATCGCGCAAGCGGCTGGTCGTTCCAGGCATGAGCGAGCAGCGTCGACTGGGACGCCATCATCATCGCCGTCTGAGCCGACACGTCGATGTGTTGACCTAACCCGGATCGTGAGCGCTCGGCCAGCGCGAGCATCACCATCGCCGCAGCTTCCGTTCCCGCGTGGAAGAACGCTTGCGGAACACTGCACGTCAGCGGCGCACGATCGGAGTCGCCGGTCAACCACATGGCGTGCGAAGAGGCCGTGACCGTGAGATCGGTCGCCGCCCAGTCGCGCTTCGGGCCGACTTCTCCGAAGGGCGTGATCGAGGCGTGAATCAGGGAAGGATTTGCAAGCGCGAGCGCTTCGTACCCAAGGTCCAGCGCGTCGAGTTCGCTCGCCGCGCGATTTTCAATCAAGACCTCGGTGCCGGCGACGAGCTGCCGGAATGCGTCGCGATCGGCGGCGAGCGTGAAATCGAGTCGGACGGAACGTTTGCCGCGATGCACGCTCGCGAACTCGAGGCTTCGTTCCGGGTCGGGTTGGTCGTCGATGAAGGGGCCGAGCTTTCGCGAACCCACTCCCTCGGGCGGCTCGACCAGGATCACTTCCGCGCCGAGGTCGGAGAGCATTTGGCCGGCGATGGCGGCGCCACCGTCGCAGAGATCAAGAACGCGTAGATGCGAGAGCATGACGCCTCATCGTGACGTGAGATCTTCGATTGTACTCGCTCGGTTCGTAATCAGGTAGAGAAAGTCGCTCCAATTCCCGCTCGTCAGTTCCGGCTACTTGTGCTTCGGCTCGATGATCCCGAGATCCATCGTCGTCTGCCCGGTCTCGCGCAGCGTATCGAGGATGTCGTGCGTCTCGAGGCCGAGATCGCGTCGCGCCTTGTCGCAATGAGCGCGGGGTGCGTCGAAGACGTGTCCATGCTTCTCGAGCATCGGCTGGATCTCGTCCGGCGCGCCGCCGACGTCAATATTCGGAAAGAGCGCCTGCAAATGCGCCTGCAGTTGCATCACATCGATCTCGCCAGACTCGTCCGTGGCCGCAAGGATGTACCGGTCGCCGTTTTTTGCGACATCGCTTTCGAGCGCCAACACGTGCGCCATGGCGACGTCGCGCACGTCCACGATATTCCAGAGATGTTGCCAGCCACGGATGCAGGGTTTGCCGCGCAGCATGCGACCGAGCGCCCACTGCCATGAGAAGGCCAGTTCGTGAACCTTCGCGAGAAGAGGTCCGAGGACTACGATGGGGTTGATGGACATGGCGTCGAAGGAGCCATCTTCTTCCGCCAGTCGGTACAACAAGCGTTCGGTCTCGACCTTTCCAATCTCGTAACCCGTCTCGCCTTTTTCGTTCAGGCCCTCGACATTCCAGTTGGGATCATCCTCGCGGTTGTCCGAAGCCCAGTCATCCTCGGTGAACACGTAGCCGGCGGGCGCCGGGTGACCGACCGCTGCGAAGGAGCTGGTGTAGACGATGCGTTTCATGGTTCCCGCTCGAGCCACGGAACGTACGACGTTCTGGGTGCCGCCGACCGCTGCGTCGTAGATTTCCTGGGGCTGGTTGGCGCGCGCGTAGCCCATTGCGGTGCCGACATGGAGCAGGCCGGCGCAACCTTCGAGGGGCGCATCGTAGCTTCCCTCCTTGAAGACGTTGCCTTTGTGCAGAGTCAGTTCGCCTGTATGACCTGCCTCCTTCTCGTTCATGGCCAGCAGGTGGTCGGTCTTTTCGGGATTATCGGGATCCGTCACGCAGGCGCGCACGGTGTAGCCGCGTTCGAGCAGCGTCCGCACCACGTGAGCGCCGACGAAGCCGGAGGCACCGGTAACGACGACGGGACCGGTGGATGAATGGATCGAGGACATGGCTTTGCTTTCCTTCTAGAACGGCTGGGAGCGCGCCGACTGCCTGTATTGGGTGATCGTCGGGCAGAAGTGCAATAGTAGACAAAGTCGTCGACGGCGCGTGCATCAAAACCCATTGGAGAAGAGGATGATCAAGATCGGGGATTTGGACGGTGTGGAAAGGCGCTGCTCGAGCGAGCGCCCCGTCCGACCGCCGCCTTCGACCGTCCATCAGTCGACGGGCCCAGCATGTTCCTAGGGATCGACATCGGCACTTCGGGGGTGAAGGGCGTCCTGCTCGATCGCGCGGACTCCGTGATCGCGCAAGCCACCTCGCCGCTCGAGATCAGTCGCCGCCAACCCGGCTGGTCCGAGCAGAACCCAGCTGACTGGTGGCAGGCTACGAATGACGTCGTTCGTCAGCTCGCCAGTAGAGATGCGCATTCGATTGCGGCGATCGAAGGCATCGGACTGACCGGGCAGATGCATGGAGCGACCCTGCTCGATGCGAACGACGCCGTCTTGAGACCGGCCATCTTGTGGAACGATGGCCGCAGCGATGCAGAATGTAGAGAGCTCGAAAAACGAGTGCCCGACGCGCGACGCCTTACCGGCAATCTCGCCATGCCGGGCTTCACCGCGCCGAAGCTGATCTGGGTTCGTGAGCATGAACCCGAGATCTTTGCCCGCGTCGCACGTGTGTTGCTGCCCAAGGACTTCGTCCGACTGCAGATGTCCGGTGAGTACGCGACCGATCTGTCGGATGCTTCTGGGACCTTGTGGATCGACGTTGAACGACGGTGTTGGTCCGAGTCGATGCTCGAAGCCTGCGGCCTCGGCGTGGATGAGATGCCTTCGCTTTACGAAGGCCCCGAGATCACCGGACGCCTGCGGCATCAGGTCGCGCAGCGCTGGGGCTGCGGCGAAGTGCCGATCGTGGCCGGTGCCGGAGACAACGCGGCCGGCGCGGTCGGCGTGGGCGTCGTACATCCGGGCCGGGCCTTTCTTTCTCTGGGGACCTCCGGCGTCTATTTCGTAGCAAGCGATTCCTTCCGGCCGGATCCCGAGCATGCCGTCCATGCGTTTTGTCATGCACTGCCGAATCAATGGCATCAGATGTCGGTGCTGCTGAGCGCGGCGAGCTGTCTCGAATGGGTCGCGAAGCTCACGCACGCGAAGAGCGTGGCTTCACTGCTCGACGAAATCGAACACAGCGATCGAACCAGTGATCGTCTGCTCTTTCTTCCGTATCTGTCGGGCGAACGAACCCCTCACAACGATGCGAATGCCACCGGCGTATTCATCGGGATGGATCATGAAACCGATCGCGCCCGCCTGGGACGCGCCGTTCTCGAGGGCGTCGCCTTCGCGTTTGCCGATGCCCAAAGAGTCCTGCTCGACTCTGGAAGCCCGATCGATTCCGTATCGGTGATCGGAGGGGGTACGCGCAGCAAACTCTGGGGTCAGATCCTCGCGAGCGCACTCGATCGCCGGCTGGTCTATCGGCGTGGCGCCGAGGTCGGGCCGGCACTCGGAGCCGCGCGATTGGCGCGCCTCGGGATTCTCGGCGAACCCATCGATGAATGCTGCCAGGAACTCGAAGAAGAATTCGTGATCGAACCCGACCCCTCGCTCGTCGACGGCTACCGCGGTCGAATCGATCGTTTTCGATCCCTCTATCCCACGCTTCGCGCCACGTTCCAAAACGAAGCGATCCAATCCCAGGAGACTTGATCATGTCCGATTCCCCCTTCGAACCGTTCTTTCCGGAAGTCGACCGTATTCGTTACGAGGGTCCGAACAGCGAAAGTGACCTCGCGTTTCGTCACTATGATGCCGACCGCGAGATTCGAGGCGTGCGAATGGAAGAACTGCTTCGCTTCGCCGTCTGCTACTGGCACAGCTTCTGCTGGCCGGGGAGCGATGTTTTCGGCGAGGACACCTTCGATCGTCCGTGGCTCACGGATGGGCGCGACGCCATGGTCCAGGCCGAGCACAAGACCGATGTCGCCTTCGAGTTCTTTTCGAAGCTCGGCGTTCCGTTCTATTGCTTTCACGATCGCGACGTCGCACCCGAAGCGGATTCGTTCAGCGAATCCTGTGGCCGGCTAGATCGAATCGCCGAACGAATGGCGACTCGAATGGAAGAGACCGGCGTTCGGCTTCTGTGGGGTACCGCGAACCTCTTCGGCCATCCACGCTACGCGGCCGGGGCGGCCACCAATCCCGATCCCGAAGTCTTCGCGTTTGCGGGCGCCCAGGTCAAGCATTGCCTCGAAGTGACGAAGCGCCTGAACGGCGCGAACTACGTGCTCTGGGGAGGCCGCGAGGGCTACGAAACTCTTCTCAATACCGACCTGCGCCGAGAGTTCGAACAACTCGGACGGTTCATGCAGTTGGTGGTCGAACACAAACATCGCATCGGGTTCGCCGGCACCCTGCTGATCGAGCCCAAACCCCACGAGCCCACCAAGCATCAATACGATCACGACGTCGTCCACATTCTCGCGTTCTTGCAGCGCTTCGGACTCGAAGACGAGATCAAGGTCAATATCGAAGTCAACCACGCCACGCTCGCCGGACATAGCTTCCAACACGAACTCGCGACCGCCGCCGCACACGGCATACTCGGTAGTGTCGACGCAAATCGAGGGGATCCTCAAAACGGCTGGGACACGGACCAGTTTCCCAACAGTGTTGAAGAGATGACGCTCGCTCTCTTCGAGATCCTGCGCGCCGGTGGGCTCGGAAGTGGCGGCTTCAACTTCGACGCCAAGCTCCGCCGCCAGAGCGTCGACCGCCTCGACCTCTTCTACGCGCACATCGGCGGTATGGACACCGTCGCGCGCGGCCTCGTCGCGGCGGACCAGCTACTTACGGAAGGCAAGCTGCAAGCAGCGCTCGAGGCGCGTTATGCCGGATGGTCGGCGCCCCTGGGCCGGAAGATCCTGGATGGAAACGTCAGTCTCGACGACCTCTGGAAGCAGGCGAGCGGCGATACGCTGAACCCGCGTGCCGTTTCCGGGCGCCAAGAACTGCTCGAGAGCTGGGTGCGGTCGGGCCTGGAGCGCGACTGAATAGAACGCCGGGAGTCGACATCGACGCCCGTCGCGCCCTAGACGCGACTCGCGATGTATTTTGCGTAGCCGTCGGCCAGCTTTCGCAGGTCGGGGTCCTTTTCGAAGAGCGGTTCGAACTTCTCGCGTGCCTTTTCGCGCTTGACCGGCAGGTACTCGGTCGGCCAGAAGCCCTCGTGCGGCTCGTATTGGGTCAGCACCATTCGAGCCACCGTGGCCTTGTGGACCTCGTCGACGCCATCCGCGATTCCCATGGTGGGAGCCCCGGCATACATCGCCTGGATCGGAGTGAGATTCGTCGTGCCCAGCGACCCGAGAATATGCAGCGCGTTGAAGGACACCTCGCGAAGCACCCTCGCCATCGTGTATTTGACCGCCGCGATATCGGTCCGCGTCTCCTGGGTACTGGTGTTGTCGATCTTCCACGCCGTCTCGAGCACGAAGAGCCGAAGCATTCGGATCGAAGCGTAGGAATCGGCGATCTTCTCCTGGACCATCTGATGCTCGCCGATGATCTTGCCGTGAGACTCTCGGCTGAGCGCCCGCTCGCACATCATGTCGAACGCGAGCTTGCACTGGGCGATCGTCCGCATCGCATGATGGATACGGCCGCCGCCGAGTCGACGCTGTGCCAGGATCCGCGCGCCGTCCTCGGGTCCCAGAAGGTGGTCGCCGGGAACTCGCACATCGTTGTACTTGATGTGATTATGCGATCGCGGTTCGGGCATGATCTCGACGCCGGGCGTGTTGCGTGGAACGACGAACATGCCGTTCGTGCACATCACGAAGAGAATGTCGGCCGCTCGACCCGCACTCGTGAACCACTTCTCGCCGTTGATGACCCAGTCGTCGCCGACACGGATCGCATGGGTCGTGAAGAGTCTCGGGTCGGAACCACCTTGGGGTTCGGTCATCGAATAGGCAGACCAGAGTTCCTGGTTCAGCATGGGTACGAGCCAACGCTCCTTCTGCACATCGGTGCCGTAGGCCGCCAGCATCTCCATGTTCCCGGTGTCCGGGGCGCCCGCTCCGAAGATCTGCGGCGCCGACCCATAGCGGCCGAGGATCTCGTTGAGCAGGCCTAGCTTGAGCTGCCCGTATCCCGGACCGCCGAGGTCCTTGTCGAGAAAGAGCGCCCAAAGACC
>CAWLAJ010000222.1:0-7178 GCA_963854795.1 Deltaproteobacteria bacterium UBA4427
AAGCCGTCGCCTGACCATGAGCCCGAATCGAAGCGGATAGGCAAAATAAGCTGCGTTTACCGCACCACCGATAGGTAGTGTTCTGACAAGTAGCCCTCAGACGAGGCACATCAGCCCCGTCCCGGGGCGATTTCAAGCTTCCGCGGCGCCGGTCCCTCGCCGGGATGGCCGTCGGCCTTGCCCCGATCGAGCCGGGCGCGCAGATCGGCCCTGCGGCGGATCACTCGATTCGCAGCTTCGAAGCTCATCGTTCGGAGTCTGTTCTCCTAGTCCCCGGACGGCGGAGACTGATCGAAGTCGAAGTTGGGAACCTCGCCGAGCCACTCTTCCCCGACCCGACCGGGGGCTGGTTCTCCGTCCTTCGCCGATGCCTGTGGCGGGGCCCGCGGCGGCAGCGATAGACATCGGAGGATCCGACTCGCCACGATCGGATCGGTGATGGCGGACAGAACTCGCATCCGCCCGCCACACGTCGGGCAGTGAAGCGCATCGATTTCGAAGACGCGCTGAAGGAGGTCGGCCCATGCAACGCGACGCGCTGGAGACAGACCGGGGCCGACACCGGCTATGGACGGAGGCTCGGGCAGAGGACGTCGTCGCATGGATTCGCCGCTGGCCGCAACGGGATCGGGATAAGATCTTAGGTTCAAGGGCGAGCCATCGCGGTTCTCACATGCCTTGACCGGGGAAACCGACTTTGCCGTAAATTTCGTCTCGGTCTCCGCCCACGGTTCGGCACGACTGCAAGCTGCGATCCTCTCTGTTCGACTCGGAACCACGCAATCCCGGCCGCTCGCACACGGCGCCAATACGCCGTGATAACGAACTTGATGCGCACGCGGCGGAGGAATCAGGGGCGCGAGTCGCTCGAGGAGTTCATGCCGCTCCATCACGACATGGGTCGTTCCGTCGCGCCATCGGGTCTTGAGTCGATAGGCGAGTCGGCCATCGACCATCGACTCGAGACGATCGATCACGAGCGGCGGCCGCGCCACATAACGGCATAGCCGCTCGAGGCGACGACGGTCATGAGCCGGAACGTCGACATCGGCATGCAGGCTCATACCGCCGTGTCGGACACAACGAGGGGGTGGCGAGTTCCCTGGGCTCGGGTCGCCCTCCCCGGCTTCGACCGGCTCGACCCTGTCGCCAAGACGCCGCCAGCTCTCACCCGCCTCGGGGCCGGTCGCGATCCGCGAGCGAATCGACGCCGCCGTGAGCAAAGCGAGTAGTGGGTCGTTGGACGCCACGGAGTCCTCATCCGGATCGAAGCCACGGCGCTCGAGAATCCGAATAATTCGACGCGCGGTGCCTGCCAGAACCCGCTCGACATCATCTGTCTCCGGAGGCGGAAGCGGAACGAACGATCCGAGATCGTGCGAGGGTCCGGGATAGACGCCGTCGAGCACGAGCGTGTGAAAATGTGGGGTAAGGTTCAGCGCCGAACCAAAGCGCTGGATGAACGTGACCGATCCGCAATGCCCGCGCGATATCCCATGAACCCGCCGCGCGCGGCGACGCTGATCGGCGAATAGCGCTCGCAAGAAGGCACGCAACACCTCGCTCGTTAACCTAGCGTCCCAGGCACATCGATAGCGGAGCGGATACGGAAGCGTCAGAACCCATTGACGCACGGGAACGGCCGGGAGCACTCGATCGACGAGCGCAGCGGCAGTCTCCGCCATCCTCCGCCCACCACAAGACGGACAGAATCCGCGTCGCTTGCAAGAGAAGGCAACGAGCCGATCGTGTCCACACGCGTCGCAATGGACACGCAGAAATCCATGAGCGAGCACACCGCATTCGAGATAGGCACGGATCTCCCGCTCGACGAACCGCGCGACGGGCGCGCCCTGCCCCCGTGCACGGGCCAGGAATGGCTCGAGCTGCTCGCAGATGACCTCGTGGAGGAGAGTCTTTTCGGGTTCGTGGCGTTCGTACTCGCTGATTGCAGGGGATCCACCGGGATCGGGGAGAGGGCGTACGGCGCCTAGCGAACGCAACCGCTGTGCCGAAGTCACTCGAGGGAGAGATTCGGCGCGGAGTGATTCAGTCGCCCTCGCCGGCCCGATGCGTCCGCCATCGACCAAAGGATGCCAATGCCGTGCCCGCTGGTTCACGCATTCAGCGGGACCGCACAAACTCCCTGACCTGCACGGCGGATGCGGATGAGTGCACCAGAACCCGGCAAACCCGCCAGGCCCAGTGCCTAACGGGTTCTATTTGGCTGGAGCACGAGACCAGATTCGATTTGTTACCTGACGGGGAGGTTCCTTTTTCTGCGCTTCCGGCTGACCAGAAGTGAGCACGCTGAAATTCGACGAAAGCTCGACAACAGGTCGATCGTCAACCTGGTGCGCTAATCTGCCGAGATGAAACTCTATACCTACGCCGGCGCTCCCAATCCTCGACGTGTCCACATCTACCTGGCCGAAAAGGAAATCGAGATTCCTTTCGAGCAGGTCGACATCTTGAAACGCGAGAATCGAAAGCCCGAATTCATGGATCGCGTAAACGCGATGGGCGGAATTCCCGTCCTCGAACTCGATGACGGCAGTCATATTGCCGAGTCCATCGCGATCTGCCGCTATTTCGAAGCGGAGCAGCCCGATCCTCCGCTATTCGGAAAAGGCGCGCAGGGGCAGGCGCGCGTGGAGATGTGGACGCGGCGAATCGAACTCAATCTGATGATGCCGGTCGGCATGGTCTGGGTGCACGGATCGCCGCTCACGAAGGGCGTCATGAAGAATCAGATCCCGGAGATGGCCGAGCAGAATCGGGAAGTCGTGAATCGCTATTTTCAATTCCTCGATCGACATCTCGAAGCCAACGAGTTCCTGGCCGGTGAGAACTTCTCGATCGCCGACATCGTCGCACTCTGCACCATGGACTTCGCGGCCAAACTGAACAAGCTGCCGCATTCACCCGAAGAGAAGAATCTCGACCGCTGGTATCAATCCGTTTCCGGCCGGCCGAGTTCCAGCGCCTGACCTGCGACTAGAATCCGCAACCCGCCTAACGTCCCTCGAAGACCGGCTTCCGCTTCTCGACGAAAGCCTGGACCGCGTTCTTGTGGTCTTGCGTGAATGAGGCATGAACGTGGTGCGTCGCTTCGAGATCGAGACATTCACCGAGCTCTCCTCCTTCGAGGGCGCGATTGAGATTCTCCTTTACATAGCGATACGCGACGGCAGGACCATGAGCGAGACGATGCGCCAGCGCCGTCGTTTCCTTCTCCAGCGCCTCATCGGGGACGACGAAATTGATCAGGCCGAGCCGCTCGGCCTCCATCGCGTCGATTCGATCCGACAGCAGATAGAGTTCGCGCGCCTTGGCCGCGCCAACCAATTTCGTCATGAAATAGGTTCCACCGTAGTCTCCGCTAAAGCCGACCTTCGTGAAGGCCGTCGTCATGATCGCGTTCTCGGAGGCGATCCTGAGATCACAGGCCAACGCAAGGGACAATCCCGCTCCGGCGGCGGCACCCGGCAGCGACGCAATCGTCGGCTTGGGCATGGAGTAGAGCCGACCAGACGTCCCACGCTGGGACAATCGCTGCCGATGAATCGCGTCATCGGTCGACGTGCGTTGTCGCTCCTTCCCGCTTGCACGGCCGTCGCCCGCGTCCGCCATTCCCTTCACATCGCCGCCGGCACAAAACGCCCCACCGGCGCCCGTGAGCACGACGCAGCCCACATCATTTGCCAACTCCACTTCGGCCAGGACCGCTTCGAGAGCGCCCAACATTGCACCCGACAACGCATTGCGGCGCTTGGGCCGATTCATCGTGATCGTCGCGACGCGATCCTCCACGTGCGCGAGTAGATCCTCGGTTCCAGTTTGAATCTCTCGTCGATCGGACATTTCGAACCCCTCTATTTTTCGAGATCAGTCTGTGTGCGGTTTTCGAGCCAGGAATTGAATTTCGGCTCGCGTTTTTCGACGAAGGCCCTACCGCCTTCGCGTGCATCGGGATGGTGATCGCTGATCGCCGTCTTGGACGCGATCTCGTCGAGCGACTGTTCGAACGTCAGCTGCGCCGCATTGTAGATGGATCGTTTGAGCAATCGCATCGACACCTGTGGACCCTGTGCCAACTCTTCGGCAAACGACAGCGCCCGCGCCATCAACTCCGCATCGGGAACCACCTCGTGCACGAGACCCAATTCGAGGGCTTCGTCTGCGGCGACGATTCTCTTGCGCATCAAGAAATCCATGGTCTTGGCAACGCCCAGGTGCTGCACCAGGAGATATTGTCCGCCTTCGTCCGGCAGCAAGCCGAAGCGAAGCGTTGCGCTGCCCATGCGCGCCGAGCTGCCCGCGATTCTAAAGTCGCAGGCCAGCGCAAGAGAAAATCCGGTCTGTACCGCGATCCCACCAATGGCCGCGATGGTGAGCTTGTCGAGTCTTCGTATGGCGACGTTCACCTGTTGTGAAACGGTTCGCAGACCATCGTAGGTGCCGAGCGAAGTCGAGTGACCAGCCGGCAAAGGGGGCACGAGCGCATCGGCTTCGTTGTCCGCCGTGAGGTAGTCCTTCAGATCATCGCCGGCACAGAATGCTCGACCGGTCCCGGTGAACAACACCACTCGAACGGCATCATCCATCTGCGCTTGAACCAGCGTTTCGATCAGATCCCGCTTGAGCGGATGGGTCATCCCGTTCAGCCGCTCAGGCCGGTTGAAGCGAATTTCCGCAATTCCAGGCGGAAGAATGATCACTTCGAATCCCGTAAAGCTTCCCTCTTGCATGTGCCCTCGCATTCGGCCGCTCGCCCCATCGCCGACAACCTTCGTAAGAACCTAGCCCATCAAACCACGCTCCATTTCGGTGTGGAGACGCGGGGCCGAGTCCAAAACGCTCGGGTAGACTCGAATCCACCGGAGACACAGACATGACCAAGACGATCGAAGTCGTTCGGCCCGAAACCGTAGGCCTCAGCAGCGAACGGCTCGCGAGAATCGAAACCCACCTCGACCGACGCTATATCGCGCCTCAGAAAATTGCTGGTGCGCTCACCCTGGTCTCGCGCAAAGGCGAGGTCGCCTATCTCTCGACCCTTGGTCAGATGGACATCGAGCGGGCGAAGCCGATGACCGAGGACACGATCTTTCGAATCTATTCGATGACGAAGCCGATCACGTCTGTCGGTCTCATGATGCTCTACGAGCACGGTCATTTTCAGCTCGATGATCCGGTCTACAAATTCATTCCGGAATGGCGTGATCTTCGCGTCTATCAGCTCGGCAATCACCCGAATTGGGTCACGACGCCATGCGAGCGACCCATGACGATCCGGGATCTATTCACGCATATGTCGGGCCTGACCTATGACTTCATGGAACGCACGAACATCGACCGGGCCTATCGCCGGCTTCATGTCGGACGAGACCGACAAAAGGATCTGCGCTCGATGGTGGAGTCGCTGGCCACTCTTCCGCTCGAATTTTCTCCGGGAACAGCCTGAAATTATTCCGTCTCGACCGATGTCCTCGGCTACCTCATCGAAGTCATCTCCAGCGTTCCACTCGACGAGTACTTCCGAACGGAGATCTTCGAACCGCTCGGCATGGTCGATACGGGCTTCACGGTTCCCGAGGACGAGATCGACCGCTTCGCGGCCAACTACACGCGAGGACGGGACAAGAAGCCGCGGCTCGAAGATGACCCCGCGACGAGCGTCTATGCGAAACCGACCTCGTTCTTTTCCGGGGGTGGCGGTCTCGTTTCGACCGCAGCCGACTATCTCCAATTCTGCCGCATGCTCTTGAATGGTGGCGAGCTCGACGGACGGAGGTTTCTCGGTCGGAAGACTCTCGAATTGATGACCTCGAATCACCGGCCGGATGGACGGGACTTGACGGACTTTGCGACCGGCGCGTTCTCTGAGACGACGTACGAAGGCGTTGGCTTCGGTCTGGGTTTCTCCGTCCGACTCGACCCTGCCGTGTCACAGATCGTCGGAAGCCGGGGCGAATTCGCCTGGGGTGGCGCGGCAAGCACCGCTTTCTGGGTCGATCCGAGCGAAGAACTGATCACGATCTTCATGACTCAGCTGATGCCGTCCGCAAGCTTCAATTTCCGCGGACAGCTCAAGTCGATCATCTATCCCGCGATCATCGACTAGGAGCCTGACCCAAGACTCTCGTGGGAAGCCCTGCGGCGCGTCTCGACACCTGGGCTTCCCACGAGAGTCTTGGGTCAGGCTCCTAGGCGCACGCCGCATCGTTGTGCCCACACGCGCCGGCGATGGCACGCTCCTTCGCTTTAGCGCCCGATGATGGACGAAATGGGAAGGAAAGCGCTATCCTGTGTATCGCGCTCGGACTCGAAGGGTGGTGTTATGGACTTCGAGCAACTTCGGATCTTCATGATCCTCGCGGAAGAAGGCACCTACCTCGGCGCCGCGAATCGGATAGCAACCTCACGGTCCCGCGTTCGACGCAAACTCGACCAACTCGAGAGCGAAGCCGGCACCAAACTCATCTATCGTGATCAAGGAATATTGCGCCTCACTCCGGCGGGGGAAGTGCTGGTTCGCCGGGGACGTGATCTTCTCGACCAGGCCGACCATCTCATTTCGCATATCCACGAAATCGGCACGAAGCCGACGGGGTGTCTCAAGATCGCGATGCCGACGGGGCCTCCAACCGCAGACTGGAACGGCATCCGCCAGAGCCTCCAGGATCGCTTCCCCGATCTGCGCATCGAGTTGCTCTTCGATCCGAATCCAACGCAGCGACTGCCCCGAGAGGCGGAAATCGCAATCACCTACGAAGAAACCCTTCCCCAGGGCTGCGGGGCAATCGAACTCGGCGAATATCGGATGCGTCTCTTCGTCAGCGCCGGCTACCTGGCAACCCACGGCTCACCGGAATCGGTCCACGACCTCGAAAGTCATCGCGTCGCGGTGTGGCGTTCACCGAATCACGAGTCGGCGCGACTTCTCCTTCGCGATGGACGCAGCGTTTTGCTCGATCCGCTGTTCGTGACCGACGATCCGGCCCTGCTCTTTCGCATGGCGATCGCGGGGGAGTTCATCTGCTGCCTGCCGGAATTGCCTCACTTGATCGATCCGTCGCTCAAGACGCTATTCGATGATGAAATCGCTGGGGTGGTCCGGGAGCGGCTCGTCATTCCAGACATCCTGGCCGATCTGCCACGCATCCGGGAACTCG
>CAWLAJ010000223.1:0-7174 GCA_963854795.1 Deltaproteobacteria bacterium UBA4427
TCGACGGAACCAGCGACACTGTTGCTGGAGAAATGAAGGCTAGAATCCCTGGTGGGCTCACGGCGATCGGGGAATAGACGCGAGCCCGGCACAGGGAAGGGAGAACGAAGAAGGTGCAGCGCGATCAATCCAACATTTCCGGAAGCGAGAATGCCCTAGAGGATCGCGATGCAACTCGTCGGGCCGAAGAGGCGGGCGTACTACCGGGCGCCGAAGGCTCGAGCTTTCCGGCCCCCGCTGAACGGCTGACCGGGAAGGCGGCGACCCAGGAACGAATTCTCGTCGCGGCAACCGAACTCTTTCTCGCGCGCGGCTACGAGAACACGACGATCGCGCAGGTCGCTGAACAGGCCGAGGTCTCGCGCGCAACGGTCTTCTGGCATTTCAGCGATAAGGAATCGCTCTTTCGCGAGTGTTTCAATCGAATCTGCGAACCGTTTCGGGTTTCACTCGAGCGCGACTTCTCCTCGCTGCCTCCCGAGAAGCGCTTACAGGAACAGGTCGAGCTCTATCAGGCCTTTGTTGCCGAACATCGTGTGAAGGTCGACGGATTCATTTTCTGGGCCATGGAGCATACGAGCTTTCGGGATTGGCTGATTCGCACACTTCTCGATCTTCACCAGCGATTCGGCGGCGCGCTCACCGAGTCGATCGCCGAAATCGTTCCTGCCCATCACGATCCGCACAGGATCGCGATGGGCATCCTCACCATGCTCGACGGGGGACTCTTGCTCTCCTATTTCGACAAGTCTTCGAGATCGATCGAATCACGTCGGGTGAGCGTCCAGGCGATTCTCGATCTGATTCCGCGCCGAACTCCGAACAGGGCCTAGGCTTGGCCGAAGCGCTGGAGAAGAGTTCTCCTGGAAGTCCGCGTCGGCGTCACGATGATCTCTCATCGATCCGCCATGCTCTCGATCAAGCCGATAATGTATCGCTCATGTTATGCCTAGAAGGCGACCTCTCGAGCGAGGCTTGCGAATTACTCGAGCGCGCGCGCTCTCTCGGAATCGATATTTCGATCGAGCCGGAGCGCGAAATGCGTCGAATGTCGGCGGGCGATCGGGCTTCAGAACTGATCGCCTTCGAAGGACCGGATCCTCATCCCTCCATCGACGAATTGATGGCATCCAAGGGGCTCGTCCTCCTCCTTGTCGGTCTTCGATACCCCGGGAACGTTGGTTTCATCCTGCGCTCAGCCGAAGTTGCAGGCACAGCCGGCATCGTGCTCGACAGTCCGTGGGCGGGCTCGGAGTTCGACGAAGCCCGTCGGGTCGGCATGCGAGCCCATCGCTTCTTGCCGGTTGTCGAGTGTGCGGGGGCGGCCGCGATGACCGCTGCGCGACAAGCCGGTCGGCGAGTCGTCGCGCTTGAAACGACTGGGAAAGGAACGCTCTGGAATGCGGATCTGTCGATGCCGATTCTCGTCGTCGTCGGTGGAGAGACGACCGGGATCCCCGACGATCTACTCACGACGGCGGATGAAGTCATACGGATTCCGACGCGCGGATTCATTCCGTCGTACAACGTGCAGGCAGCCGTTGGCATGGTGTTAGGCGAATGGATGCGACAGTCGACGTTCTCGAACGACTGACAGGACGATCTCGATCGACAAGGATTCGTTCGTCGCCATTGTCCTATTCCGGCTGGGAGAATTCGATCACGCACGAGCAGCGTGTCTGGCGCCAGGCCGAAGCGTTTGGAAAAGAGCGGTGTCGACACCCGGTCGCGGTCGTGCGGACTCGCTAGTCGGCCCAACGCCAGGTGAATTTGAAGGTCGAGATATACTCGACATCCGACATCACGACGACGCGCATTTTCGAGATCGGCCTCGATTGGCTGATCGCGTCGATGGCCCAGGTCGCCAGAAGTGGATGCGGCATTTCCAGGACTCGGATCGCCTTCGGCCGTCCGTTCTCGGCCAGCCGAAAGGCGATGACGACCCGCCCGACGATTTTCGAACGACGGGCGTACTCGCTGTACCGAGGGGATTGGATCTTCAGCCAGCTCGGCGGTGATTCATAGCGATCCGCGGAGAGATCGGCGATTCGAAATACCGAAGATCCATCCGCCTTGGGGAAAGCCATGGGTTCGCTGGTATAGAAATCTGTCAGCAGTCGACGATGGGCGGCGGCAAGTTCATGGTGACTCAATTTCTCGTAGCATCGAGATCTCGCGGTGATGGCCTCGCGCGCATAGCTGCCGATGTCGATCCGGGCCTCCGCGCGATCGAGCGCTTCGAGTCCCTCGACGCATTGTCCGCGCGCCGTGCGGGCCCGCGCTGCTTCGAGCGCGTAGACGCGTTCGCGTTCGCGAACGCGCTCCCACAAGGTCCGGCTGCATCCGCTGATCGATAGGAGCAGAAGGGCGAGGACGCCAATCGTGGCGGCCCGTTTCGCGCGATGGCGAATCGCGAGACCGTCGGCTCGGTTCCGATTGAAATTCCTGCTTGGGAACTTTATCGACTCAAGCAGTCGGGCTAGGCGCATAGCCTCGATGATAGTCAATCCATCCGAGCTAGTCGTTCAACGCGATGATGTTTGTACAGCGATCGAGTCGGTCGATCGAACCTTCCTTGATTCTCTTGCATCGACCTTCGAGGTCGACCATGCGTCGGTTGATCCAGGAAGCGGCGAGGTCGAATCGTCGGGGATCTGCTTTCGCCTGCTTGAGCAGTTCGGCGCCAGCAATCACGCTGGCCACCACCTCGGCCAGCGATTGCGCGGACATCAGGGCATAACTGAAGTCCGCGAGCAGCGAACCGGCTGCGCCCAGAATCAGATTCATTCCCTCGAGCACCTTCTCGGCCTCGGCCTTCAGCTTGGGCTCCTCGAATGTCTTGAGTTCCTGCTCGAGCGCTTCGAAGACGGTCGCGAGCGCGCCCTTGCCAACTTCCTTCAAGGCGAAGGAGACCTGGATTTCGGAGGTTCCTTCATAGATCGTCGTGATGATCGCGTCGTTATGCAGCTTGCCGACTTCGGATTCGGCCATGAAACCGAGCCCGCCATGAATCTGGATGGCGTCGCGGCTGATCGAATCGGCCGCTTCGGTTCCCATGTATTTGGCGAGTGGAGTGAGAAGTCGAACCCGGGTTTCGTTTTTCTCGTAGAGCGCTTCGAGTTCGACACGTTCTGAATCGGACAGTTCCCGAGAGCCATCGGCGGCCCGAGCCAAGGCCATTTTGATCGCGTGATTCTGGTCCGCCAGCGAGCACGCTCGATAGAGCAGCGCTCGGCTGCCTTCGAGTTCGAGCGTCATGCGAGCGAGCCGATCCTTCATCAAGGGTTGATCGGCGATCGGCTGACCAAATTGGACGCGGTCTCGCGCGTATTGCAAAGCGACGCTCAGGGCGGCCTCTGCGATTCCGATTCCCTGTGCCGCGACGCCGAGGCGGGCGTTGTTCATCAGCGAGAGCATGGCCTTGAAGCCCTCGCCTTTCACGCCGATGAGAAAGCCTTCGGCGTGGTCGTAGTGAATCGCCGCGGTCGGTGATCCGTGGATCCCGAGCTTTTCTTCGAGGCGCGTCACGGATACGCCGTTGTCTTCGCCACTTTTCAGCGTTCTTGGAACGATGTAGAGGGAGAGTCCTTTGGTCGTGCCTTTGGATTGATCGAAGGTCGAGTCGTCGCGGGCGAGTACGAGATGGATCTCACAGCCACCGTTCGTGATGAAGATCTTGTCGCCGTCGACGAAATAGCGACCGTCCTCTTCCGTGGCGCGTGTGACGATTCCGCCGAGATCCGATCCCGCCTGAGGTTCGGTCAGATCCATGGCTCCCATGACTTCGCCGGAGGCAAAGCGAGGCAGATATTCTCTCTTCAATTCTTCGGAAGCGTATTGCTGGATGTCTTCGGCAACGCCGGCTTGAAGTCCGAGAATGGTCATCAATCCGGCATCCGCGCGAGAAACCATCTGGAGCAAGACGTTGGCGATGAAAGACGGAAGACCGAAGCCACCGTATTCCTCCTCCACGCCAAAGCTGATGAGGCCGGCCTCGCGAAGTTTGTCGAGCGCTTCCTTGATGTGGGGCGGGTAGACGACCTCGCCATCCTCGAGCTTTGCGCACTCGTACCAGCCAGCGCGAAGAGCGGGCTCCATCTCCTCACAGATCTGTGCGCCGGTTTCCAGGACTTCGCGAAGGGCTGCGCGATCGACTTCGACATCTCCCTCTTCGCCTTTACGCCAGGAAAAATACGACTCCCAGTCGATCAGCTCGTGGAGATAGAGAAGAACGGCGTCGCCGAGATATGCACCCATGAGGATTCCCTTTGATATGACTCAGATGAGCTGTGATTCGTTCGTGCGATCGGAGGCCACCGCAGGCCCGAGAAAGGCTTGGCAGGCAGGGCAGGACTCCCCGATCCATAACCTAGTGTTCGATCGACCGACTACAAGTCAGGAGTAGCCATCCTGGTTACCAGTGGCTCTTGTCTACTTGGGGTTCGACGAAAAGGTCCGGTCGCATCGAGGCCGGTCGCATGTCCACGAAGTCGTCGGGATCGAGAGGTCCATCGAAATCGTCGTCGCCAGGATCATCACCGACGAGATCGACGGGAAAAGGCTCCTCCGGGGCCATGGAGAATCGAACCGCGAGTCACGCGGCCAGATGTGGGAAAAGTCGACGGGAGGGCCCCCGACCCGCATCGCAGAGGCAATTGCTCTCGAGATTTGGCGGCGTCCGGGCGAAAGAGGGTACCCCAACGGCCTTCGGGGCTACTTTCTTAGTGGCGGTCGAATGGCCGTCAATCCTCGTGGATGACTGTCGCGCGGTCGGTCGATCGCGATATCGTTCGGGTCAACCTGGCCCCCTTACCGGGGGCGTAGAAATGCCGGGAGACCTGCATGGCTGTTGAAGCGCCTACCACCGCAACCGCGGTACCTGCACCGACGAAGAACGCGAAGCTGCTCGCCTGGATCGACGACGCCGCGAAAATGACACAACCCGATCAGATCCAGTGGTGCGACGGCTCGCAGAACGAATACGATCGCATGTTCGAAATCATGCTCCAGACCGGCACTGCCGAACGTCTGAACGAGTCGATTCGTCCCAACAGCTTTCTCGTGAAGTCCGATCCCGCCGACGTGGCGCGCGTCGAAGACCGCACGTTCATCTGCAGTGAAAAGGAAGTGGACGCTGGTCCCACCAATAACTGGTGCGACCCCAGCGAAATGCGGGAGCGCCTCTCGGGTCTCTTCAGCGGTTCGATGCGCGGACGCACGATGTATGTGATCCCCTTCAGCATGGGTCCGATTGGATCGCATATCGCGCATATCGGTGTGCAGATTTCCGACAGTCCCTACGTCGTTGCCAACATGCGCACGATGACGCGAATGGGTCAGGGTGTGCTCGATACCCTCGGAGACGACGGCGTCTTCGTGCCGTGTCTGCATTCGGTCGGTCACCCCCTTGAGCCCGGACAGAATGACGTCGCATGGCCCTGCAACGGTGAGAACAAGTACATCGTCCATTTCCCTGAGTCGCGCGAGATCATGAGCTACGGCTCGGGGTATGGCGGCAACGCGCTTCTCGGCAAGAAGTGCTTCGCGCTGCGCATCGCCTCCTCGATGGCGCGTGACGAAGGTTGGCTCGCCGAACACATGCTGATCTTGAAGTTGACCTCGCCCGGTGGCGATTCGAAATACGTCGCGGCGGCCTTTCCCAGTGCTTGCGGGAAGACCAACCTCGCAATGCTCAGACCGACGCTCAAGGGTTGGGGAATCGAGACCGTTGGCGATGACATCTGCTGGATGAAATTCGGTGAGGACGGGCAGCTCTACGCGATCAACCCCGAAGCCGGCTTCTTCGGCGTCGCACCCGGAACCAGTGACCACTCGAATCCGAACGCCATGACCGGCCTGAAAGAGAATTGCATCTTCACGAACGTTGCGAAGACGGATGACGGAGACGTCTGGTGGGAGGGCATGGGCGAAAAGCCAGACCATCTCATCGATTGGCGTGGCAACGATTGGACGCCGGATAGCAAGGATCCGGCTGCACATCCGAACGCTCGATTTACTGCGCCGGCCAGCCAATGCCCGGTGATCGCACGGGAATGGGAAGACCCGGATGGAGTTCCGATCAGCGCGATTCTCTTTGGGGGTCGGCGAGCGACGGTTGTGCCGCTCGTCCACGAGGCGCGCGATTGGGCACATGGCACCTTTCTGGGCTCGATCATCTCGAGTGAGAAGACGGCTGCTGCCGCGGGGACGGTCGGCGAGCTACGACGCGATCCGATGGCCATGCTGCCCTTCTGTGGATACAACATGGGCGACTACTGGAACCATTGGTTGGAGATGGGTCGAAAGAAGGGCGCCCAGCTGCCCCGAATCTTCTACGTGAATTGGTTCCGCAAGGGCAACGAGGGACAATTCCTCTGGCCCGGATTCGGCGAGAACGGTCGCGTCCTCAAGTGGGTCCACGAGCGATGCGACGAGAAGGTTTGCGGCGTCGAGACACCGATCGGTGTTCTCCCCGGACCGCGCGAACTCGATCTCGAGGGTCTCGACATCGACGACGCGGCACTCGAAATCCTGACCAGTGTCGACGTCGATGGCTGGCTCTCCGAGATTCCGAAGGTTCGAGAATTCTACGCGCGCTTCGGCGATCACCTGCCGAAGGATCTCGTCGCCGAACTCGACAAGCTCGAAGAGCGGTTGCGCGCGGCGAAATAGCCTGCCCACCGATCGAGTCCAGCGACTCTCTCATGAAACGAGCCCCAACCAGCCATCGTGCTAGTTGGGGCTCGCTCGTTTCGCGGACCCGATCTTGCGAGTTTCCGGAGTGGGCTCAATCCTCCCAGACGGGTGCTTTGATCTGGCCGGCTCGTGCGAGGGCGACCGCTTCGACGCTCAGAACTTCCACATAGCCCTGACTGCTCGTGGGGTCGAGGCCGTCGCTGGCCTCCATCGAGGCGTCTGCCGGGTTGTAGAGCGAAGCTTCACAGTCGGTGAGCTGCTGGAAGAAGAGGTTGCCCTTGTAGAGTCCCAGCTCGATCCGCCCGCTGGCCCTTTCGGCCAGCGAATTGATCGCCGCCAGCGCCGCCCTCGGAGCGGGGTCGAAAAGGCGACCGTCATAGATCTGGTCCGAGACGAGCTTCGAGAGCTGCTGGAAGAGCATGTTCGCGCGCCGATCGAGCATGGCCTGATAAATGGCGCCGAGCCCGGTGCCCAGCAA
>CAWLAJ010000224.1:0-7100 GCA_963854795.1 Deltaproteobacteria bacterium UBA4427
AGCAAGGTCTCGCAACGCACGCAGCGGTGATGGATCGGCGCATGGGCGTCGCGACGAGTCTTGGGTCAGGCTCCTAGTTTGGGCTGAGCGCCTCATCGAGCAATTGCTCGAGCCATCCGCCGATATCGGGATGTTCAACGAGCCCGGCAGTACGAAGTCGCGTCGCCGCAATCACGTGGACCTCGCCCGCCGTCCGCGCGACCAATGCCGCCCGTGCGTCCGCTTCCACTTCCCCCGAGTCTAGGGCGCGAATGATCTCCTTCACGACTGGAATCGCCGCCGGCGTTCCCGACAGCTCTTCGAGCCCGAGTCCAACGAGAATCGGAACGGCGAGCGGATTGGTCGCCATCTCACCGCACACGGAGACTGGAATGCCGGCGTCCCCGGCCGCGCGCACCGTCATCGCGATCAGCTGCAGAACGGCCGGATGTAGAGAATCGTAAAGATGCGCCACGCGTTCGTTCCCGCGATCGACGGCGAGCGTGTATTGAGTGAGATCGTTGGTCCCGATGCTGAAGAAATCGCATTCTTCGGCGAAGACCTTGGCCGTGATGGCCGCCGACGGAACTTCGATCATGATGCCGACCTGGAGATCGCGATCGAAGGGACTGCCTTCTCGATCCAGTTCCAGACGTACTTCGTCGATCACGCCCTTGGCTTCGCGCAATTCGGTCAAGCTGCCGATCATGGGCAGCAACAATTTCAGATTGCCCAGCGAACTCGCCCGAAGGATGGCTCGCAGTTGTGCGCGGAAGGCGCGACGGTTCTCGAGGGTCAAGCGAATCGAGCGGCAGCCGAGCTGTGGATTCTCCTCGTCGTCGAGGCCGATATTCGGAATGCCCTTGTCGCCTCCGAGATCGAGGGTGCGTAGCGTCACGGACCGCGGCGCGATGAACTCGACCACGCGCTGGTAGAGCTGGCCTTGCTCCTCTTCGCTCGGGAAGCCGCGATGGGCCAGCGCGAGCAGTTCCGTGCGGAACAGGCCGACGCCTTCTGCGCCGTGCTTCTCGACGAGGCGAAGATCGGCCAACAGCCCCGCATTGGCGAACAGCCGAACGCGACGCCCATCGAGGGTCTCCGCAGGCCGCTCGCGCATGGCGTCTAGATGCTCGACGGCGACTTCGTATTGATGTTGAGCCTGTTCGAACTCGCGGGTCAGGGCCTCATCGGGAGACAGGTAGATCGTACCCGTAGCGCCATCGACGATGGACGGTTCCCCATCGCGAGCCTCATCGAGTAGACCCGACGCGCCCGTCACGGCCGGAATCTCGAGCGTACGCGCAAAGATGACGCCGTGGGAGGTCGCACCGCCATGTTCGGCGACGATCGCCGCGACTTTATCCATCTCGAGCTGCGCGAAGATCGCGGGCAGAAGCTGGTCGACCACGACGACGGCCCCGTGCGGCATCGGCCCGACGTGATCGCGAACGCCAAGAAGCCGCTCCAGCACCCGCTGACCGACGTCGGCGATATCGGTTCCGCGTTCGCGAAGATAGGGGTCTTCGATGCGCTCGAAGGTCTTGCGATAGGTCGCCAGGACTGCCAGCAGCGCCTCTCGCGCGTCGTGGGTTCGATCGATCGCCTGGTTGACGTTCAGCAAGAAGCCCTTGTCCTCGAGAATCTGGATCTGGGCGTGAAAGACTGCGGCGAACTCAGGGCCGAAACGATCCCGGACGATGTCGCGCATGTCCTCGATCTGACCACGCGCGGCGGTCATCGCGGACTTGAAGTCGGCGTGCTCCTGGTCGAGGTCGGGGTTGGGCTGGTAGGGCAATCGTTCCAGATCGACCGGCTTGTCCATTCGGAAGATCGGCCCGATGGCGACTCCGCGCGCGGTCGCCAATCCTCGCAACGTGACATTCTTCTCCGATCGCGGCTTGCGCCGTTTCTCGGCACGATCACCCAGGAAGGAATCGGAGCCGCCGGCGATCTTGCTAATGAGATCGATGCTCTTCTGGTCCCCCCGCGACATCAAGGCCAACAGCTGGGCATTCGCAACCACCGGTGCCAGAAGCGAGGCGCAGGTCTGCAACAACTCGATATCCGGCTCATCGAAGCGGCGCGGCTCGACCGTCTGGATCACGATCACGCCAATCACCACGCCCTGAATGATCAGGGGAGCCGCGAGCAGGGATTCGAAACGCTCCTCGCCCGTCTCCGGGAAATAACGGTATTGGGGATCCGAGCGGGCATGCTCGATGGCGATCGGCTCTCCACGACTGGCCGCGACGCCGACGAGGCCCTCGCCGATCGGCAACTCGACCTGACCGACCGCTTCGGCGTCCAGACCGATCGTCGAAGCCAGGCGGAGCGTCTGTCTTTCGGGATCTGCGGAATAGATCGAGCAGACGTCCGCGTCGAGGCGCTTTGACACGAGGTCCGTGACGTTGGCGAGCGTTTCCTCGAGATCGTGCGAACGAGACACGATCTCCGCGACGTCGGCCAGAAGTGTGACTCGATCCGGAATAGGTCACCTCCAGACCGGCGGATGGCCGGCCAAGTGGTGATCCAAGGTAGCAACTGGAAACGCCCGGGGCGGGCCCGGGCGCTTCGGTGAATCCGACGACAAGCTCGCGGGAGCGTGGCCAGATGTCTACCTATTTACTTTCTAGTCTCTCTGTGATCAGTGAGAGGTCGGAAAGACCATCGGTCGGCGTGCCGACGGAAAGACCTGATCCTTGTCTTCGAAGGACAGGCCGAGCGCAAGGAGGATCTTACGTTTCGTGTCCATTCGACAATTCATGCCCTTCTCCACGCTGTGTATCGTTCGCAGCGCAACCTTCGCCTTACGAGCCAGCTGCGCCTGCGTCATCAGCTTGTTTTCGCGGAGTTCGCGCACGCGATTCGGTACGCGCGCTTCCTGGGCGTCCATGGTTTCCATCACAATACTTCCCCCAATTGATCCGATGCTCCGGGAATCACTCCCGAAATACGTTGTTAGAATCGATTGGGGATTCGACTTGCCACGGGCGATTCTTGAGCCAATTCATTTGGTTGGACGCTTTTTGGGGGGTAGGCCCGCGCATTGGGTGCACGGGCAGAAGAGTGGCCGCGAACCGGCGACATGAAGGCATCAAGCGCACCCGCGCGACGCATCTTTATGGGCAAATGAGGGTTCGTGCGTAGGCAACTTCGGGGGGGGGGATCAGCCACGAATAGAACGACTGACGTGGCCTCTCTGCTAGCCTGAGCGGCCATTGCAGGGGGGAAATCGGGTGCGGCGAAGCTGGCTTCGCCTGTTTTGGGCGGGCGTCGTTATTTGCGGTGCCATCGTCGGCTATCTCGTGTCCACTGGTGCGGGCGACCGTCTCCTGCACCAGGAAATCGAGACCCAACTCAGTCGACTTCTCGCGGGTCCCGTGGAAATCGCCAAGGTCGATCTTCGTTTCGAGGATGGATTACGCATCGAGGCGCACGGTCTCGAAGCTTATCCGAATCCCGATGGCGGAGTGCCGGCGCTGCGAGCCAGCCGGGTACTCGCCTGGATCGACATTCTTGCCATCCTCGTGGGTCGCCTCGAACTCAGCACGCTGATCCTCGAAGGCCCCCAACTCCGCATCGAACAGCGTGCCGACGGATCGTTCGTGGGCCTGCCGCTGCCTTCCCGCGTTCTGAAGCCGGATCTCCAGGACGAATCCGAGGACTCCTTCGTAGAACGGGTTCTGCGACAGCTCGAATCCCTGGACGCCACGGCCCGATCCTTCGTAGTCGACTTCCAAGCGGCCGATCGGATCGAAATCGTCGATGGAGCAGCCACCTGGCTGGATCATGGCAGCCCCGACGCCGAAGGAAGACCGCGAGAGCTACGTCTGGAACTCGTATCCGGATTGGCGGTACGCGACTGGCTCTCCGATTCCGTCACCGTCGACGCCCGCGCCGTATTCGTCGACGGTCGGAACACACCGTTCCCGGTCGAAATAGGCATCCACCGCGAAGCGACCCCGGAGTTCACCTGGACCGCCTCGTTCTCGCAGATCCCTCTCGAAGCAGCGCAGACACCGCTGACCTTCATCGAAAGCAGCGACGAACTAGCGGGGAAACTCGACATCCGCTTCACCCTGACGACGTCCGAAGCACCGATCAGCAAGTTGACCGTAGAGGGTGAAATGCATGACGCTACTTTCCGGCTGCGTCGCTCGGGATCTCCCGTCGAGCAAGACCGAGTCGAATTCACCGCCGAGATCGAACTCGATTCGGACGAACTGCGCATCTCGAATGGCCGACTGACGGGCGAGACACAGGGTTTCGAATTCAAGGGCACAATCGATCGGCCGATTCTCGGCCGCTCACTCGCCCGGATCGAAGCGCGGATGCTGGAGCCACACTTTTCGGGTATCCGCGACCTGGCGCAGCGATTCGAAACGCAATTCGACATCGCCCTGGCGATCGCGCAACTCACGAAAAGTGTCGAAGCGGGGAAAATCCGCTTTCTCGAGGCGGGCGGAACGGCCAGTCTCGAGCGCTGGTTCCAATTGGCCAATGGACGGAGTCGGGAACTGCCGGCCGGATTTCGATTCAGCGGCGGGATCGACAAGGTTCTCTTCGACACCGGCGGTGGCGAACTGATCGAAGAGCTCGCGGTCGAAGTCGAGTGGCTCGACGATCGAATCGCCCTCAAGAATTTGAGCGGCCGCTTTCGCGGTAAACGACTTCCGGTAACGAATGCCACCTTCGAAGGCGTCTCGCATTTGAATCACGCCAACGAGACGACCCAACCCCTGAGGCGAACACCCCCTCCCATTCCGGGCGTCCAACCCCTGCTGCGCATCTTCGAGCCGCGCGACCCCACCGCGCCGGGCTCCGTTCGCGCAATCGGCCTGGCCATCGACCACCTCGATCACCCGATCTTTCGTTTCCCCCTGCGAGACCTTCGCGTTCTGGTCGAGCCGCTGCGGTCGGGGATGCAGATGAATATTCGCGAAGGCACATGGGGTGGCGCTGCCATCGAGGGCGATGTCGTCTATTTCAGCGACCCGAATACAGCCAGCGTCAATGCGCGCTTTACATTGGCCGAAGCGCCAATCCCGGCCGAGGATCATGACGGGTCGCAGGCGCCGGAACCCGCCTGGCCCGAGAGTCGCTGGGGGTCAGGCCGCTTCGAGATGCAATTTCGCCCGCGGCCCACGCTGCCCTTCGAGACCGCAACCGGCTTCTTTCGATTCGACGACGCCGAACTCATTGGCCAGGAGATCGAAGTTCAGCTCTCACCTCTCGGCAAGGCAGCGATCCGCACCAAGATCGATCTTCGTGATGGCGACTCGGTCGGACTCGACCTTTCCTTCGCGATCACCGATGCGTCGCTCGAAGGCATGAGCGAATTCGTCGCCCTCCCCCCCGACCTGGCCACCGGCACCATCGGGGCGACCGGTTCAATGGCCGGTCGCGTGCGACCCGACGCCTCCTTCATCGCCGAACTCGATGGAAGCGTGCGGATCGAAGCGGAAAACGGTCTTGTCCGATTGACACTCCCGCTACTGCTGCGGCTGGGCAAGGCCACCGCTGGTTACAACCCGTTCGCGAACGCGGACGAAATCGATTATCGATCGATGGCGGGCACCCTCGAAATCGAGCATGGGCGCTTGCGAATGGAAGATTTCGAACTCGAAGGACCCCTGCTCGTCTACGCCAATGTCCGGCTCGATACGAATCGCTCTCCGGGACGAATTCGCGCGATCGTCGGCATCTTTCTCTTCAGAGCCGCCAATCAAATCCTGGGCAGCATCCCGCTGCTCAAGAGCTTCCTCCCCGGATCAGATCGCGGGCTGATCGGCGCCTACTTCAAGGTCAAGGGTCCCGTCGACGAACCGGATGTCGATGCGCTGGCGATGAAGACGCTGATGGCGAGCGTGCCCGACGCGATCAAGGCGCCGTTCACGGCGATGCAATTTCTCTTCGGCAACGACGGCGACAATCCATGAGGCCGGTCGCGGCGCGCCAGAAGATCCTTACGCTCTCGGCCCTCGAGAAGACACTCACGGCGGCGAGGCGCGCACGAGAGCGAATCGTATTTACGAATGGCTGCTTCGATCTTCTCCACGTCGGCCACGTCCGAAGCCTCGAAGCGGCGCGCGCGCACGGCGACCGCTTGATCGTCGGCGTCAACCTGGATGCGAGTGCTCGACGAGCGAAGGGTCCCGGTCGCCCGATCCAATCGGCCCGCGCGCGCATGGAACTGGTGGCCGCCCTGGCTTGTGTCGATTGGGTCGTGGGTTTCGGCGCGGATACCCCGATTCGGCTGATCAAGGCGCTGCGACCCGATGTGCTCGCCAAGGGCGGAGACTGGTCGCTCGATTCGATCGTGGGACGCGATGAGGTCGAGCGCAGCGGCGGACGCGTCGTGCGGCTTCCGATCGTTCCAGGAACACGGTCGACCCGCCTGATCGAAAAGATCCGTCAGAAACCAGCTCGACGAAAGCGTTAGGTCGGCGGGTCGAGAATCTCGAGATCAGACGAAGCGGTCCGAGCCTTGTTCGCCGCTCGAGCCCATCAAATCGCCATCCACCCGTTCGACTTCTCCACTCCCGATTTCCGCGCGTCGATATTTCGGGTCGAGAAGAGGCTCGATGCGATCGATCACCAGATCGGCCAGACCATGAAATTTTTCCGTGTGATCCGATTCGGCTTTGGCCGAGAAGGGCACGAAGCTTTCACCAAGGTGGTAGGCCGACATGTCTTCATAGGTGATCGGCTCGCCCACCCGGTAGACGATCTTTCCTCGTCCCGCGAAGGGCGATGCACTCGGATACACGCCATCCGAACCATTGCATCCAACCGGCACGATCGGGGACTTCATATGCAACGCGATCTGGGAAATGCCGATGCGACCAGGAAGCAGTCGGATCGAGCGCGTGCCCTGCGGAAAGACGAGAAGGTCGAGCCCGATTCTCTTGGCGTAGAGATTCAGGTCGATGAAGCGACCGATCATCGCCTGGAAGAGCGCACAGATGTAATCGGCATAGTCGGATTCACCCGGATCATAGGCGACGCCAATGGGATTCCGCGCTCGGCGAAGCAACATCTCCGGGACGTCAGGTGGCGTCGGAAGCTCGACCCGTTCACCGATTGCCCTTGCGTCGACCACGGCGCGCAGCAGAGCGTAT
>CAWLAJ010000225.1:0-7099 GCA_963854795.1 Deltaproteobacteria bacterium UBA4427
ACACGCTGAAGGGTGATCCCGTCCCGGGAACCCTCGCCGATCATGACGAACTCTTCGGGATTGGCGAGGCATTGGCCGAGGCGCAGGCCGGCGTCTTCCAGATGGCCCTCACTCATCGTGAAGTGCCCGGCGAGATCAAGTGGATGAAAGAACTGGCCAAGGCGACTGGGCGAATCGTGACCTTCAATCTGCAACAGATCGATGAAGCGCCCGACCTCTACAAGGAAGCGCTGCGCGGACTCGACGAGGCACGAGCCGAGGGCATCACCAATCTTCGGGGACAGTTCTCGGGCCGCCCGGTCGGCGTGATGATGGGCTGGGAGACGAGCATTCATCCTTTCCTTGGACATCCCGAATATGTGAAAGTCATGAAGCTTCCGATCGAGGAACGTCTCGAGGCGCTGCGACGACCGGAAGTCAAGGCGAAGCTTCTCGAGGGCGGTGAACTTCGGGTCGATGCGCTGCCCAAGAATGCGCCGATTCCGGAAATGTTCCTGCGCTTTCTGGCGGCTGCGACCCAGAAGATGTACCCGATGGGTGGCGCGCAGGACTATGAACCGGATCCCTCCGATTCCGTCGCCGGCCGTGTACAGGCGACGGGTTCTACGCCGGCACAAATCGTCTACGACGCGCTGATGGATCAGGATGGCCAGGGTCTTCTGTATTTCCCGCTCTTTGGTTATGCGACGAGTCGCTTCGACGCGATCGAGGAGACGATGCGTCATCCGCAGACGGGGCTCAGTCTGGCCGACGGTGGCGCACATTGTGGTGCGATCTGCGATGCCGGGACGCCGACGTTCATGCTGATGCATTGGGTACGCGATCGAAAGCGAGGAGAGCGGCTTCCCCTCGAGTTCATCGTCAAGCGACAGACGAGCGATACGGCCCATCAATACGGTCTCTTCGATCGTGGCGAGCTGAAGGTTGGATTGAAGGCGGACGTGAATATCATCGACTTCGACAAGCTGGGGCTCGAACTCCCCCATATGCGCCATGACTTTCCGGCGGAAGGACGTCGACTCTATCAAGGCGCACGCGGCTATCGGGCGACGATTGCATCGGGGCAGGTCATCTTCCAGAACGGCCAGGCGACCGGCGCACTGCCCGGCAAGTTGATTCGCGGCGCGCAGCCCGGTCTTTGACCCCAGCCAAGGAATTCGCAGATGAATCGTCACGCAGGTGAGGGAGAGCCCTGGGCCAAGGCCGGTCGACAGCCCAAGATCGCGATCGTCGGTGCGGGCATGTCCGGGATCGCCGCGGTCATCAAGCTTCGCCGCGCGGGTTACAACGATCTCGTCGTCTTCGAGAAGGCCGACCGCGTGGGCGGGACCTGGCGCGAGAATCGATACCCGGGACTTTCGTGTGACATTCCCTCGCGCTGGTACTCGTTTCGATTCGCGCTGAATCCGGATTGGACCCATCGTTTTTCGTATGGGCCCGAAATCCAGAGCTATATGGAAAAGGTCGCCCGGGATTTCGATGTCGAATCCGTCGTTCGATTCGGAACCCGGGTGGAGACCCTCGACTACGAAGCCCCGAACTGGCGGCTCGTCACGGGGGACGATGAAGAACTGCTCTATGACATCGTCATTGGCGCCACCGGGATTCTTCACAAACCGGTTCTACCTGACATCGAGGGACTCGAATCCTTCGAGGGCGCTTGCTTCCACTCCGCGCGTTGGGATCACTCGGTCGAGCTTGCTGGGAAACGAGTCGGCGTGATCGGGACCGGCTCGACGGCGGCGCAGATCATCGGGGACATTACGGACCAGGTCGAGAAGATGGTCGTCTTCCAGCGCACGCCACAATGGATGGTGCCGCTCGCGCAGACTGAGTACTCCCCGCTCGTGAAACGAATCTACCGACTCTTTCCCTTTCTTCAGTGGTTGCCCTACTACCTCTATTTCCTCGTGGGTCTTCGAACCTTCGGTGCTGCGACCGTCGGCGACAAGAAGATGCAGGCCAGGATCAGCAAGGCCTGTCTCGACAATCTCGAACAGAATGTCGCCGATCCGGAATTACGCGCGCGACTGACGCCCGACTATCAAGCGGCGTGCAAACGATTGATCCTGTGTTCATCGTTCTATCCCGCCATCTCGAGTGAAAACGCTGCACTCGTGACCGACCCGATCGTGCGTGTGACGCCCACGGGCGTCGAAACCGATCAGGGGGAGTTCCACGAATTGGATGTGTTGGTTCTGGCGACCGGATTCGATCCGAGTGCGTTCATCTTGCCCACGAAGGTGACTGGCGAAAAGGGCCGCGACCTCGAGAAGTTCTGGGATCGTGCGCCCCGCGCTCTTCGCGCCGTCGCCATGCCCGGGTTTCCGAATTTCTGGATGCTCGAAGGGCCGACCGGACCCGTCGGAAACCTCTCGCTGATCACGATTTCCGAACATCAGATCGATTTCGTCATCCAGATGCTCGACAAGATGAAGCGCGAAGGGCACGCGGCGATCTGCGCAAAGACGGATTCTTTCATGGCCTATAACGAGGCCATGCGCGAGGCCTTGCCGAATACGGTCTGGATGACCGGAGGGTGTACGAGTTGGTATATCGACGAGTCCGGCCTCCCGAATCTCTATCCCTGGGCGCCCGAGCGATACCTCAAGGACATGCGTCGGCCGGATTACGGTGAATTCCACCTATTGGACGAGGCCGCCGCCATCGCGAGCGCCTGATCAGGCTGCGCATTCCGCTCCCGCCAGAAAAGGCGCGACTAACGCGCGAGAAGCTCACCGGACTCGTCTCGTAGTCTCGTCGGAGACAACATCGAGGCTGTCAGCCCGAGCGCCAGGAGATCCGACGGCAGAGAATCGTTCGCGATCAGTCCGGCCACCGCGCGAGACGCTCCCGGCGATGTCATGATGCCGAAGCCGCCCTGGCCGGCCAGCCAGAAAAATCCCTCTCGTTCCGGATCCATCCCGATCACGGGCGAGCGATCGGCCACGAAGCTTCGCAATCCCGCCCAGCGCCTGCGAATGTGTCGCAGCTCGAGGGTCGTCGCCCGCTGAACGCGGTCGGCGACGAGCGCGACCTCATAGTCGTCCGGGCTGATGTCGCAGGGTTCGAACGGCGTCTCGTCGCAGGGTGAAGCCAAGAGCTGTCCGCCCTCCGGTTTGAGATAGAACTCTTCGTCCGCATCCATCACCAGCGGCCATCCGCGAATGTCCGCGCCCTCCGGTCCTTCGAAGGTGATCGCGGTTCGCCGAAGAGGTCGCAGTCCGATCGACCTGGCACCCGCCATCTCGGCTACGCGATCGCACCAGGCGCCGGAGGCATTCACCACGATGGCCGCTTCGAAAGCCTGTCCGCCGCCATCGACACGCCAAACATTGTCGGTACGTTCGACTCTCGTCACTTCGGCCTTCGTTGAAAGCGTCCCGCCGCGCTGGCGAAAACCGCGAAGGAACGACTCCAGGAGGCCAGCCACGTCGATATGCAGGGCACTTGGTTCGAGTACTGCGCCCGCGACATACTCTCGACGCAAGATCGGACAATGCTCGAACGCTTCGCTCAATTCGATTTCCAACATCTCCGCGCCCGCTTCGCGTCCGATTCGCGTAGCGGCGGTGAGGCTGTCGGCCTGGTCTTGACGCCCGATCCAGAGCACCGCATTGGATGTGACGAGGGGAGATTCCGTGAAGCCGTCGGGTGGATGTTCGAAGAAAGGTCGGCCCGCCTTTGTCAACTTCCCGACGACCTGTCCGGCGTAACTGTCGACGAGAAAAGCTGCGGAGCGGCCCGTCGTATGGTGGCCCGGGAGATTTTCGCGCTCGAGCAACACGGTTCGGCCGTATTGCTGTAACTCGTAAGCCGCGGAGGCGCCGGCAATTCCGGCGCCGATCACGATGAAATCGAAATTCGACAACTCTTGCTCTCGCTCGCGTCGGGGAGGTCTGCTCCTTGCGAGCATACCCGGTTTGGCCCTTCGAATCCGAGCCGGAAGTCGCCCTGGAAACCCGCTGCGAACACGACCGGGCGGATCGCGAAGACAGCCTTCGACGCGTTATTCTCGGAACCTCATGGAGCGAGACGCCTCCGCGCGAGCGGCCGATCTCTCCTGCTGGTCGGGCGACGTAGAAGTCGAGCCGATTGGCGGGGGAATCACAAATTCGAACTTCCTGGTCCGCCATCAGGGCAAGCGCCATTTCGTGCGGATTGGAAAAGATATTCCCGAGCATGGAATCATGCGCTTCTTCGAACTCGCCGCCAGTCGCGCGGCCCATGCGGCCGGCGTTTCTCCCGAAGTCCTCCATTACGAAGACGGAGCGATGGTTCTCGAATTCATCGACGGCCGCGCGCTCGAAGCCACGGATCTGGCCAGCCCCTCGATGCTCGAACGCGTCGCTCCCTTGATCAAGCGATGCCATGTCGAGATTCCGCACCATTTACGCGGACCGGCCATGGTCTTCTGGGTCTTTCAGGTCATCCGCGACTACGCCCATACGCTTCGTGAGAAGGAGTATCGAAGTGTCTCGGATCTTCCCCACCTGCTCGAGATCGCGCAGAGTCTCGAGTCAAGGGTTGGCGAGGTCTCCCTGGTCTTCGGACACAACGATCTCTTGGCGGCCAATTTCATCGATGATGGCGAACGAATCTGGCTGATCGATTGGGACTATGCGGGCTTCAACAGTCCGCTCTTCGATCTTGGCGGACTCGCTTCGAATAGTGAGCTTTCACCCACTCTCGAGGCTCGACTGCTCGGACTGTATTTCGAGAGCGAGCCGAGTGAGGAATTATTCGGGCGCTATCGGGCGATGAAGTGTGCTTCGCTCTTGCGCGAGTCGATGTGGAGCATGGTGTCTGAGTTGACGTCGAGCGTCGACTTCGACTTCAAGGCCTATACCGAGACCAATTTGCGCCGTTTCGAAGAGGCCTGGTCTTCGCTGCAGGAGAGTTGATTCGATGTCGGGCTTTCCCACACAGGCGCGAGTCGTCGTCGTCGGAGGGGGCATCGTGGGATGCTCGACCGCCTACCACCTCGCGAAACAGGGATTCTCGGATGTCGTTCTCCTCGAACGCGGCAGCCTGACCTGCGGCAGTACCTTTCATGCCGCCGGCCTGGTCGGTCAGCTCCGAAATTCGGCCAGCATCACGCGATTGCTAGGCGAGTCGGTTTCCCTTTATCAGCGACTCGAAGAAGAAACCGGGCAGGCCACCGGCTGGAAGTGCAATGGTGGATTGCGTCTGGCCTGCAGCCAGGCACGAATGGCCGAATACGAACGGCAAGCGACGACCGCGCATAGCTTTGGCATGGAGATGGAGCTGATCACACCGAGGGAGGCGCGGGACCTCTGGCCCCTGATGGAAATCGATGACGTCGTGGGCGCGGCGTTTCTGCCCACGGATGGCTCAGCGAGCCCCGTTGACCTCACCCAAGCGCTGGCACGAGGCGCGCGAATGCAGGGCGCCACTTTGATCGAGAAGTGCCCGGTCACGAGCGTCGAAATCGAGCGGGGTCGGATCACCGGTCTGACGACGCCACGCGGGCGAATCGCCTGCGAGATCATCGTGAACTGTTGCGGACAATGGGCGCATGAATTCGGCAAGATGGGGGGTGTCAACGTTCCGCTCGTTTCGGTTCAACATCAATTCATGATCAGTGGATCGATCGAGGGCGTGCGCGGCGACCTTCCGACGTTGCGCGATCCCGACCGACTGACCTATTACAAAGAGGAAGTCGGCGGGCTCGTGATGGGCGGCTATGAGCCGAACCCGATTCCCTGGGCGGTCGATGGCATTCCCGAGAATTTCATTTTCGATCTACTCGATCCAGACTTCGATCATTTCCAGCAGCTCGCCGAGCTGTCGTTTCCCCGAGTGCCCGCGCTCGAGGGTGCCGAGATTCGACAGATGATCAATGGACCCGAGAGCTTTACGCCCGATGGAAATTTCATTCTCGGCGAGGCCCCGGAACAGCCCGGCTATTTTGTGGCCGCCGGGTTCAACGCCTTCGGGATCGCCGCCGCCGGAGGCGCCGGGTGGGCGCTGGCCGGCTGGATCGAACACGGCGAGCCGCCCTTCGATCTATGGCCGGTGGACATTCGTCGATTCGGCCCCTGCCATCGCGACATCGAGTGGGTGCGCTCTCGAACCCTGGAACTCTATGGCAAGCATTACACGATTTCGTGGCCGAGCGAAGAACACCAGAGTGCGCGACCCGCGCGGAAGTCTCCGCTCTACGATCGTCTATCTGCGGCCGGCGCTTGTTTCGGTGAGAAACTTGGATGGGAGCGGCCGAATTGGTTCGCGCCGAAGGGTATGGAAGCCAAGGATGAATATTCCTTCGGGCGTCCGAACTGGTTCGAGGCCGTTGGCGAGGAACATCGGGCAATTCGTAGATCGGTGGGACTCTTCGATCAGTCGTCCTTCGCCAAGTTCGAACTCGAAGGTCGCGACGCGCAGCGCGCGCTCGATTGGCTCTGCGCGAACGATGTCTCGAAGCCGCCGGGTCGCCTCACCTATACACAGATGCTCAACCGTCGGGGTGGTATCGAATGCGACCTGACGGTCGCGCGACTGGCCGATGATCGTTTCTATCTCGTGACGGGAACGGGATTTGCCACACACGATCGTTGCTGGATCCAGGGGAATCTTCTCGAAGGTCTCGACGTGCGGTTCAAGGAAGTCACCGAGGAGGTGGCGGTTCTCGCATTGATGGGGCCACGCTCCCGCGACGTTCTCGAGGCGGTCTCGAATGGTGCAGTCTCGAATGAAGAGCTGCCTTTTTCGAGTTATCGCGATCTGGAGATCGAGGGCGCAGCCGTTCGCGCTCTGCGCATCACTTATGTCGGCGAGCTGGGATTCGAATTGCATCTGCCAATCGCCTCCGCGGGCGCAGTCTATGACGCCTTGATGAATGCGGGCGCCCGCCACGGCATCGTCAATGCGGGCTATCGCGCAATCGAGAGCCTTCGCCTCGAAAAGGGCTACCGCGCCTGGGCCTCCGACCTCACTGCGAATGACACGCCCTTCGAAGCCGGTCTCGGCTGGGCCGTGAAACTCGATTCGGAGATCGACTTTCTCGGGCGCGAAGCGTTGGTTCGCATGAAATCCGAAGCGATGACACGTCGGCTGGTCGGCTTCACGGTCGACG
>CAWLAJ010000226.1:0-7082 GCA_963854795.1 Deltaproteobacteria bacterium UBA4427
GGCCCATGCAACGCGACGCGCTGGAGACAGACCGGGGCCGACACCGGCTATGGACGGAGGCTCGGGCAGAGGACGTCGTCGCATGGATTCGCCGCTGGCCGCAACGGGATAAGATCTTGCGGATAGTCATTTCAAGCTGCGTTTTCTGCACCACCGGTAAGTAGTGTTCTGACAAGTAGCCCTCAGACGAGGCACATCAGCCCCGTCCCGGGCCATAAAAGACTGCATCCAAATCAACACTGATTACCTTCTGCCACACCGCAGGATCCAGTTCTGGTGTAGTGAACCCAATGCATGCTATCCCCGCATTGTTAACAAGCACATCCAGTCCGCCAAAAGTATCTGCTGTTCCCTGCATTAAATCTTCTAATTCGGCAAGATTGGATACGTCTGTTTTGTGAAAACTTGCGCGCTCGCCCAGCTCCTTTTGCAACGCCTCGCCGTCCTCCACATTCAAATCAGCAATCACCACATTGGCACCTTCTGTATGAGCGGATAGTGCAAATAGCCGCCCTTTTAGTCCAGATGGGGTCTATCCGCGGCGCTCAATCCAAGCGGGGGGTGGCGGATGCGAGTCGACGTCGATTTCGACCGTTCGCATCTCGTCTACGAGAGGTCGAATGCGATTGCTTCGCTTTCCCCCTGTCCAAGATAAACCGTGCCATTTGCCGTCCGATTTCCGGCCGCATCTAGAATTTCGATCCGATAAAGGCCGCTCGGAAGCTGATCGATGAGCACGACGCCATCGGGACCCGAAAGCACTCGTTGTTCCACGTAGCCGCGTCCAGTCCATCCTGTGATCTGAACCGGAAGCGCGCGCGACGCTACGAACGAGTCGGAAAAGACTTCAATCTCGATTGTGCTCGACGCCGGTGGGCCCGATTGCACAGCCGGCGGGCTTCCAGGAATTCGAATCGACAAGAATGGACCGGTCTCGAATCGGTTGAGGTCGATTTCTCGGCTCAGCGTGATTGGAGTGGATGTCGGAGGCTTCGAAGCGCTCGCGCGTATCGGCGCCTCGATTTCGTACGTCAGGGTGTAGTCATCGGCGGGGACATTTGGAAAACGGAAGAACCCTCGGTCATCCGAGAAGACCTCCAGCCGCGTGGACGAAGTGAGACCTTCGAGCCAAAGACGCAATCCAGGCGCTGGTCTATCACCTTCGGTCGTTAGGCGCCCGATGAAATCGATCCACGCGGCGGGTTCGTCGAGGGCGTCGCGCCATGCGGCCGTTGCGGCCGCAAATTTCGAGATCAATTTGGGATGCCAGGCGCTGACGTCGTTGCGCTCGTAGGGATCCTCTTCGATCTCGTAGAGTGCTTGCTCACCTCGATCCAGAAACTCGACATAGCGCCAGCGATTCGTGCGGAGAAAGCCAGCGTCTTCTTCGCTCGTGGGCATCGGCGGAACGAACTCGCTCTCCCGTACCCGCAATCTATCCTGAAATCCGATCAGATGATCGCGTTCGCGTTCGCCGTGCCCGGCGATTCGCTGACTCAGAGCGAGACCGTCGTGGTCGGGCGGCAGGGGCGCGCCGGCGTATTGCAGAATTGTGGCATGGAGGTCTTCGAACGTGACTAGATCTTTCCGCTGCTCGTTCTCCGGGATGCGGCCTGGCCAACTAAAAATGAGGGGCGACCTAAAGCCCAGTTCGTAGATCGAATATTTCCCGCGATCCCCCCCGAGTCCGGTGCTTAGGAATCGCGGTCGATCATAGGGGCCCTGCTCCCAGCCGTTATCGGAGACATAGATGAACAGCGTGTCGTCGCGCAGACCGCGCGCATCGAGATCGGCGATCAACCGCCCGACCAATTTGTCGAACCGGGTAATATTCGCGTAGTACCCGACCGCGGCCTCCTCCAAACCCAAGCCTTGATACGATGAGAGAACCCCGCCAACAGGATCGTGTGGTAGGTGAGGCAGCATTGGGGCGAAAAATAGGAAGAAGGGTTCGTCCTCGCCGACGCCGTCGAGGAATTCGTCCAGCGCAGCCACCGAACGTCGACCAAAAAGAAACCAATCCGGCGAAAAAAGCGAAAAGGGACGCGAAATGGTCGTGCCTACGTCGAAGCCCGCCAGCCGAAAATTGCCTTCCCAATGCTTGCCGCCCTGGAAAGTCCGATACCCCTTTCGCGCAAGATGGCGAGGAAGCGTCACGTATTGCTCCACCTCGCTGCGTCGCCGAAACCGTGTCCCCATGACTTCTTCGAGTCTGTCCCTCTGCGCATTCCACGAGCGCGGATGCAACCCACTCAAAATCGTCTGCAACGCCGGCCGGCAGACGCTGGCTGACGAATACGCGTGAGTGAAAGTGGTCCCCTCAACAGCGAGCTGATCGATGTTCGGCGTCTGGACGATCTCGTTTCCCTGGAAGCCGTGATAGGGGTAACCGAGATCGTCTGAAATGATGAGTACGATATTGGGTCGAGAATCGGGCAAGACATTCGCCCGACCCTCCGCGCGCCTATCTTCGGAGCATCCAGCAACGGCGCCGAGAAACGGGAGAACCGAGAGCAGAAGGAACAAAGAAACGCGCATGACGATGATTATGTCATCTCACAGCGACAAACGTGCCCGAAATCTCGTGCTGCGAGGCCTCCGACTGGCTCAAAGTCACTCTCTGCCTGCGGATAGGCAAAACAAGCAACGTTTTCCGCACCACCGATACTAGGTGTTCTGACAAGTAGCCCTCAGACGAGGCACATCAGCCCCGTCCCGGGCCAGCATGGGCCGCTTGCAAGTCGGTCAGCGCTCTTGCAGATGGCCCGTGGAATCGATGATTCGGAAGAAAGGGAGCCAACAATGTATCCCGGAAAATTCGGCCAGGAGACTCCGGACAAGCCCGCCTATATCATGGCGGGCAGCGGTCGGGTCGTGACCTACCGCGAGCTCAATGAGCGTTCGAATCAGTGCGCGTGGCTTTTTCGCGAGCTCGGATTGGTTGCAGGCGATGGCATTGCGATCTTCGTAGCGAACGAAGTCGGCTTCCTCGAAGCTTGCTGGGGGGCACAACGATCGGGGCTCTATTTCACGCCGGTCAGCACGCATCTCACGGCGGACGAGATCGAATACATCGTCGCGGACTGCGGGGCGAGCGTCTTCATTGCCTCTCAGCGGTTGGGGGAGGCCGCCGCACCGATCGCGGAGCGACTGTCGAGCCTGCGCGCCTGTTTCAGCGTGGGAGGCGGTATCCCCGGCTTCGAGTCTCTCGAAGAATCACTCGAGCGTCTTCCGACTAGTCGGGTCCCCAACGAACAGGAGGGCTCGGACATCCTCTACTCGTCGGGAACGACGGGACGTCCGAAGGGCATCAAGCAGCCCCTGCCGAGCAACGAGATCGGCAGTGCGCCCGTCGTCCTGGCCAGAATGCTGAACGGGCAATACGGAATGTGTCAGGACACCGTCTACCTGTCGCCCGCTCCGCTCTACCATTCGGCCCCTCTGCGATTCAACATGATCATGGGCCGGCTCGGGGCGACGTCCATCATCCTTGAGCGCTTCGATGCCGAGGCGGCGCTTGCCGCCATCGAGAAATACCAGGTCACGCTGAGTCAGTGGGTTCCCTCGATGTTCGTTCGAATGTTGAAGTTGCCCGAGTCGGTTCGGAGCGGATACGACGTCTCGAGCCAGGAGGTCGTGCTACACGCCGCCGCGCCCTGTCCCGTACCGATCAAGGCGGAGATGATCGAATGGTGGGGACCCGTAATCACCGAGTACTACGGTGCAACGGAGGGACACGGAGCGACTTCGATCGGCTCCGAGGATTGGCTGGCGCACCGGGGTTCCGTTGGTCAGACCACCTTCGGCACCATTCACATCATGGACGACGGAAACCGGGAACTGCCGCCCGGTGAGATCGGCACGATCTACTTCGAAGGCGGTAGCGATTTCAGTTATCACAACGCACCCGAGAAGACCGCCGAGGCGAAGCTCGCGAATGGCTGGGCGACTGTGGGCGATGTGGGCTACGTCGATTCGGAGGGCTACCTATACCTGACCGATCGCAAGAGCAACATGATCATCTCGGGCGGTGTGAACGTCTACCCGCAGGAGACGGAGAATCTACTCATCACGCATCCGAAGATCGAAGACGTAGCGGTCTTCGGCGTTCCCAACGAGGAGTTCGGCGAGGAGGTGAAGGCCGTTGTGCAGCCGATCGACTTCAGCACGGCGGGGCCGGATCTCGAGAAGGAATTGATCGAATTCTGCGCGGAGCATCTCTCAAAGATCAAATGTCCTCGCTCGATCGATTTCGACCCGGAGCTGCCACGCGCCGAGTCGGGGAAGCTCTACAAGCGGCGACTCAAGGAGCGGTACTGGAAGGGGCATGAGACTCGTCTGTTGTGACGAGTAGCTCGGGAATGACCTGAGCCCCGACCCATGATCATCCTCTATAGCTTGGAAGTCGCGGCAAGCTCTGCGGCCCGACTGGCCATGTCGAGGACAACGGCCCCAAAACTCTCCATCTTGGGATTGTCGGCGCCACCCTGTACGAAGCGCGCGTAGCCGCCCTCCAGAACACAGGCCATCTTGAATCGGGCCAGAACGATGTAGTAGTCGATCTGGTCGACGGGCAACCCGCTATGGCTGGCATAACGATGCATGAGTTCATCCCGAGTCGGCATGCCTTCGTAGTCCACGTAGCCTCGACTCTGGTCCTCTCCCGGGTCGGGCCATCCCATCAGGACCCAGGCGAGATCGAGGAGCGGGTCTCCCACCGTCGCCATTTCCCAGTCGACGATCGCGGCCATTCGCGCGGGGGGAGCGTTTTCGAACATCACGTTGGCAAACTGGTAATCGCCGTGGATGATGCCGGGACGAAAGGATTTCGGAGTGTGTCCGCGCAGCCACTCCGCGGCCTCGTCTAGACCGGGCAGGACGCGAAACTTGAAAGCCCCGAGGTGGTGTAGCCAGCGATCCACCTGACGATCGAGAAAGCCCTCTGGCTTGCCAAAACCTTCGAGTCCGGCTGCCTTCCAATCGACCTGTCCGAGCTTGGCGATCGCGTCGACCAGCTCGTAGGCGAGACCCTTTCGCGCCTCCAGATCGGTGTCGAAGGGGGCCGGCCAGGAATCGCCCATATTCATCGGCGACCAGCCATCCACGAAATTCATAATGTAGAACGTCGCCCCGAGCAGCTCCGCGTCCTCGCACACGGCGTAGGCATGCGTGTGGGGCACGTCACTGTCGCGCAGCGCGTGGAGAACGCGATATTCCCGCAACATCGTTTCGTTCCGCCCCTTCGGCACTTTCAGGGGAGGTCGGCGCAACGCGAGTCGATGTTCGCCCCGCTTGAGCTCGAAGATCTCGTTCGATGCGCCCCCGCTGATGAAGCGCGCGGTGAGGGGCTCGCCTGTGCCGGGCAGGTCGCGCTCGTCCATCCATTTCTCGAGCTTTTCGATGTCGATCAGTCCCTCGAGGCGATCGCTTTCACTTTCGACGGCGCTCATACGGATGCTCCCGCGTTCCCGAGTCGTCGGGTTCGTCTCGGGCTCACAGGTTACCGATCTCCATTTCGAGCTGCGCGGCAAACTTTTCCCTCGCGGCTTCGATCCGCGGTGGTAGATGCATGCTGGGCCATAGCCCCTCCGAAGGCTGATAATTCTTGAGTACCTGCCGTGCAATCGTGACACGATGGACCTCCGTCGGTCCGTCGACAATGCCCATGATAGGCGCCTGCATCCACATGCTGGCGAGTGGCATTTCGTTCGAACAGCCGAGCGATCCGTGGAGGTGCAGGGAGCGCCCGACGATGTCCTGCATGACCTTCGGGGTCTGGACCTTGACCATCGCGATGTAGGTCCGAGCGAGATCCTTGTCGCCCTGGTCGATCACCCAGGCCGTCTTGAGGACCAGCAATCGGAATTGTTCGAGCTCGATGTACGAATCGGCGATCATGTTCTGGACGCTCTGCTTCTCGGCGAGCACGCTCCCCTGCGTGTACCGAGAGAGCGCGCGTTCGCACATCATGTCGAAGGCGCGCTTCACCTGGCCGACGGTTCGCATCGCATGGTGAACACGGCCACCGCCGAGCCGAGTCTGGGCGATCGTAAAGGCCTGTCCCGGTCCACCGAGCAGGTTCTCGTCCGGAACGCGCACGTCGTTGTAATGGATGTAGCCGTGGTGGCCCTCGCCCATCGGCTCTCCAGGCAAACCGACATGGCGAATGAACTCGACGCCAGGGGTGTCGGTTGGCACCAGGAACATCGACGCGCCCTGATGAACGGGTACGTCGAAATCCGTAATGGCCATGACGATCAGGAACTCTGCCAGGACCGCGTTCGAGGAGAACCATTTCTCTCCCTGGATCACCCATTCGTCACCGCTCTTGAAAGCGGCGCACTTGAATTCTTTCGGATCCGAGCCAGCCTGGGGTTCGGTCATCGAATAGGACGACACGATTTCGCTCTTAAGGAGTGGCTCGAGGTATTTCTTCTTCTGCGCCTCTGTCCCGTAGTGGGCGATGATCTCCGCATTGCCCGTGTCGGGTGCCTGACAGCCGAAGACGCGCGGCGCCCAGCTCGAACGGCCCAGGATTTCGTTCATGAGGGCAAGCTTGAGTTGCCCGTAGCCATGGCCACCGAGTTCCGTCCCCATATGACACGCCCAGAGCTGCTGTTTCCGGACGATCTCCTGCAGCGGCTTGATCAGCGCATTCGTCTTCTCGTTCTTCGTATCGAAGGGCGCGCCACTTCCCGGAAAGGCAAGGTCGAGGGGCTCGACCTCCTCCCGAACGAACTCGTCCATCCAGTCGAGCTTCTCCTGAAAATCGGGCTCGGTCGCAAAATCCCAGGCCATGCAGGGTCTCCCGTCGGTCGTGGCTGATTCGACTCCCTCTTTGAGGGCGGATCGAGATGCTAGACCATCGGCGAAGCCCTTTTTCTAGTTCGTCTTCTCGATGGGGAGCCTCACCCAGCCTCTCAAGATTCCGAACGGGATTCGTGCGCCCCTGTCTGGATGGGCGGGCGGATAGGAATTTCTCTGCCTATCCGGTTGGCTCCGCTACCGGTGTGCGGAACCCCTAGAGAGCTCGCCACGAGCACGGCCCTCGCGAGAGCCCGCTACAGGCCGGTAGCCCCTGG
>CAWLAJ010000227.1:0-7081 GCA_963854795.1 Deltaproteobacteria bacterium UBA4427
GATCGGCTGATGACAAAAGGGCTGACTAACGTCCGTACTCCGGCGCGACCGCGTGGGCTTTCGCTCATTTTCGGGGGACTCTACTCCACGAGGAAGCACTCTGTCCCCGGAAGGGGACAACTAGGCCCGGCAGGGGCTTAGTTGTCAGAACGTCTAGTATCGGCAGTGCGGAAAACGCTGCTTATTTTGCCTATCCGCCGAATACTCAGCACAACACCGGGTTGACTTTCACATGAGCCACCGCATCGAAACGGACACCTAGACCGAATGAACTGCTTTGAATCTCGTGAGCCGCAAGCGGGCTTCACTAGCTCGCTCCCGGTCCATGTTCCCCACAGCTCCAGGCACGTCCCTTTGCCTTGGCGCTCGCAAATCGTCTTGGACGAAGCCGCACTCGCGCGCGAGCTGCTCGCGATGACTGATCATCACGCTGACGAACTCTCCGCCTTGTTGCAAGAGCGCTTAACCCCAGCCCGGCAATTCGTGTCTCAATCATGACACGGTGACAGGATGGATCTGTAGTTTCGCAGTGGCGTCACCGAAAAGGTCCGATCATCGCTCCAACGGGTGGCAGCTATGATATTGGAGTTCGCTTTTGATAGTGTCCGGAGATCTTAGAACCAGGAAGTACCCATCTTCGGAGAATTTCACTCCGGTGGCGGCGAGGAGGCTTTAGTGGACAAAGGCGATTTGAAGAAAGTCGGGTACAGCCAAGAAGAAGAGTATTTCTATAAGCTGAACAAGGAGTTGATCGAAAAGAATCGCGAGAAAGCTTCCCAAGCAAAAGCAGAAGACGACCGCCCAGACAGCTGGATGAAGTGTCCCAAGTGTGGTGGCCAAATGGAAGAGATTGATCTGGCAGGAATTGACATCGATAAATGCCAGGGCTGCCAGGGAATCTATTTTGACAATGGCGAGTTGGATATCCTGTTGCAAAGTAGAGAACGCGGTGGGTTCTTGGGATTGCTCAAGAAGTTCGTGAAATAGCCTGCCTGTGCGCCGCGCCGAACTCATCTGAGACTTCGCTCATTCGTGAACTCGCCAACTCCAGTGGCCAATGTCGGACGAATGTCCCACGTTTGCAGCCGCGACCCCACGCACCTTTGACGCGAGCCGGCCGATCGACATCGCCCGGAACGGGGAGCAGGCCTCCATCCGAGGCTTGGTTGTCATAACTTACTCGGCGATACCGAATACGGGGCATCTTTTTCCTACACGCTACCCCTTCGGCGCTTTGCGGCGCCGTGGGTTATATCGAGTGCGCCAAGTTTTCGCCAACTGCCCGTGACCCTCGGCCCTTATTGACGCCGCTCCACTCCGCTGAAGTCGGAAGGCCGCGTATCCGCTAAAGGGTGACTAACGGTCGTCCGATGGCCCGGACAGGAGGGAGGGCCCATGTCTCGTATCATCTTGGCCGCGATAGGGGTGATCTCCTTTGGGTGCGCAACTCCGTTCATAGCCGCGAATCCCGAGACCCAGATCTGGGAAGAACCTGGCCAAGGCGTCGAGTCAATGGCCTACATTGGCGATCCAATTCTCGTTGCAGGTAAAGCCCAGCAGAATCGAGCGATAATCGTACCCACCACGCTGTCAACTGGCGCGTACACGCTGTCCGCGGGTGAGTATCTCGTCACTGGACTAAGAGACGATGGCATGTACCGTGCCCCCCTTCAGCGTAGTGATACAAAAGCCAGCACGATGAATTCTATTCTCAACGTCGCACTGACCGGCCGAGAGCCATCCATCCCTACCGTTCTTCTATGGAAAGCCCGACCAGATCGAGATCCAGAACTCTGCGTTGGCAGCAGTTGCATCAGGAACCCACCGGCCACGCTGGAATGGATCGATGTGGAATCCTTCGAGCGACGCCTGATCTTCAGCGGTCGCTCGGGAAAGGTGATTCGTGCTGAATACAGAGAATTCCGGAACGATTTGGCGCGACCCGCCTTCTCCACTGAACTTGTATTTGATTTGGGGCGGAGCCATGTAATCGGCGTGAAGGGCTCTCGAATACAAATCCTGGGCGTCAGCAATCAGGCGATCAAGTTTCGGGTGCTTAACTCATTCACCAACGAAGAATCGATCGGTAGGAAGACGAGGCGACGCCCAGTTTCGGTGCCCGCGTCCCCCGCGCATTAGACCGGTCGAAGACTGCAGAGCGCAATACGTGAGATTCCGCGGCCGCTACCAACTGTGAAATTACAGATCGAGCCGGACATCCTGCCATCATCTGCCTAGATGATGGCCACCACGTGCAGGTAGACGTGAAGTTCCTGACTTTGAAGCGAAAGAAGGGATCGCCAGTACGGCGCTACCAATACACGGCCATCGATGACGCGACGAGAGTTCGAGCGCTGGAAATCTACAAGCGTCACACGCAGGCCAATGCCATCGACTTCATCGATTACGTCGTGAAAAAGTTCCCGTTTCGAATCCGAACCCTCCGCACGGATCGCGGCCACGAGTTCCAGGCGCTCTTCCATTGGCACGTCGCGGACCAGGGCATGGAACACGTCTACATCAAGCCGCGCACGCCTGTGTTAAACGGCAAGGTTGAGCGGTCACATCGAACCGACAAAGACGAGTTCTATCAACTCCTCGCCTACAAAGACGATGTCGATCTCGAGAAGAAGCTGGCCGTCTGGGAGCGCTTCTACAACTTCGGCCGACCACATGGAGCCCACGGCGGTAAGACGCCATACGAAGCGCTACGGGAGAAGCTATCCTAGTGAATAACGTCCGCCTTGATGCCTAATATCACAGCCGCGGATGAGGCATATTTGAGCCGTTTCGGGGCTGCGCGCTGAGCTAAGATAGGGATCGATGAAGCTCGTCACGCCCATCGCCCTCGTTCTCGTCTTGGCCGGGGTGGTCTGGTTCTGGATGCTCCCGAGCGGTCTCGGCACCGAATTCGAACCCATGGGAGACGACGTGGGAGTTCACGGCCTGCCCGTGCGCATACGCCACGTGCCGACCGGTATTGTGCTGGTCCTGATCCCACCGGGCGAGTTCGTGATGGGGACACCGCCCGAAGAGGTGGACCACGACGAGGACGAGCCGCTGCACCGGGTGACCATCGACCGCGCCTTCTACCTGGGAGAGACGGAGGTCACGGTCGCACAGTGGAAGGCCCTGATGGTGGACGATCCGCTCGACGAGGACCACGCGCAGCCCGACTATCCGATGAACGACGTCACGTGGCACCGCGCGAAGGAGTTCGTGAACCTCTTGAACGCACGAGGCGAGGGAGGCTGGCGTCTGCCCGCCGAGGCGGAATGGGAGTACGCCTGCCGTGCGGGTACGACGACGGCCTTCTCGTTCGGCGACAACATCACGACCGACCAGGCCAACTACCTGAGCGAGTACCCCTACGCCGGCGCGCCCAAGCGAGAGTCACGTAAGCAACCGGTCCCCGTGCGCAGCCTCCCGCCCAATGCCTTCGAACTCTACGAGATGCACGGCAACGTCTGGGAGTGGTGCGAGGACCTGTACTTCGTCGATCCGCGGTCGACCAAAGGGGCCTCGGATCCGGGCGCGCCCCGCGTCATACGCGGGGGATCGTTCGAGTCCCCGGCCCGGCTCCTGCGCTCGGGATATCGCGACGGCTATCCGCCGAGCAGCTCGGGTTCCAAATACGGCATGCGCCTGGCGAAGACGATTCCCTAGTTCGTCCGTGAAAGCACTACACCGCCGGATCCAGGCGTAAGATGTCCCGCGGCGATGGAAATCCCATCCCCCGGAAGGGGACAACTAGGCCCGGCAGGGGCTTAGTTGTCAGAACGTCTAGTATCGGCGGTGCAGAAAACGGCGCTTGTTCTTCCTATTCCCCACGTTCCGTGGCGTATCTCTTGCGTGTTTCCGCAGGGTCGAAGCCCAGCTCTTCGGGCGTTGGAATTGCGTTGCCCGAAGCGTGTTGCCGACTTTCACTCATTGATCGTTCCCTCAGATGCCGTGGTCATTGCGATACTGCGCCCAACGCGCGAACGACTCGTTGATCGCCGCGGTGCGCGCATCGACGATCGGTTTCAGATGCGGGTGACTGAGGATGTAGAGGTCGTCCGCCAGAATCGCCGCCACCACCATGTCGCCGATGACGGCCGCGTCGAGCATGTCGTCCATGACGGTCTCGGATAATTTGCCCAGACTCAGCCGCGAGGTATCGGCTTCGCGCCTCAGATTCGCCGGGCGATTGCGGCCCGACTTCGCCACGTTGGTGGTCACGCCGCCCGGACACAGCACCGACACGCCGATGTTGTACCGGGCCAGGTCCGTGCGCATCACTTCCGACATGCCGACGACTGCGTATTTGCTGGTGGTGTAGATGCTGCCGCCCGGAATCGGCATCTGTCCTGCCATCGAGGCGGTGTTCACAAAGTGGCCGCCTTCGCCGTGCGCCTTGATGCGATGGACAAAGGTCTGCACGCCGTTGATGACGCCGTCCAGATTCACGCCCATCACCCAGTCCCAGTCCTTGTAGTTCATCTTGTCGACTCGCCCGCCGACGGAAACCCCTGCGTTGTTGCAGACCACATGGACCTTGCCGAAGGCGGACTCGGTTTCCCGAGCTGCCTGCTCCATTGCATCGCGGTCGGTCACGTCGAGCTTCAGGTGGATCACTGCGGCATTGGAACTGGCGAACTTTCCTTTCACTCGATCGAGTGCGGCTTGTCCGATGTCGGTGATCGCGACCTTCATCCCCGCGGCCAAAAACGATTGCGCCATCGCGAGGCCTATTCCGCTGGCGCCGCCAGTAACGAACGCCACCTTGCCGGAAACGTCTTTCATGGGTGAACCCCCCGGAAGCGAATTGAAGATTCGTGCTGAGGCCGATTGTAAAGCGGATCCGAACTATGATACTAGTTGCGGATAGTCCGGATAGAGGCCGTTTTCGTGGGAAATTGTGGGAAGTTCAAGCTCTCAAGCGATTCAGGGGGTAAACCGCGAGACTTCTGGTAACCCGCGAGACTTCTGCCGGGTATCGGTCGGGCCGGAAAATTCTGGTGCGCCTGCCCCCAGACACAGCAGTGGCGCTCGGGACTCAGGGGTGAGGAAACTTGGTTACTGATCGGGCCAGAAGTCCGACGCGGATAGGCAAAATAAGCAGCGTTTTGTGCACCCCCGATACTCGACAATATGACAACCAAGCCTCGGATGGAGGCCTGCCCACCCGTTCCGGATTCTCTCTTCGCACATCTCTCAGCGGCCGTTCCGAATCAGCCGGAATAGCCGGACACGGCGGTCCTGTCAGTGACGCCGTCGGCGTTGGAGGGCCCATCCGCCGGCCCCAACCAATGCGCTGACGAGGAACCAGGACGCCCCGGAAAGAGCCGGCACCGCTAAGACCGAACGCCGATAGGCGCTCATGAAGTCCCAGGCGCGTTGGCTGATATTGAAAGCGTCGTCGTTGAAATAAAGGATATGCCCGTTGTACACATCGAAAGGCGGGGCAAGCACGGCTCCCGTCACGCTACAAAGACCGACCGCCACGCCGGAGTCGGCGCAGCTCGTGTCGATGAGGCAGTCGCTGCCGCCGTAGGTCTCGCTGATCTCCGCTGGATCTCCGACGCTGTCGCAGCCGTTCTTGTCTCGCCAAAGAGCGAGACTCTGCGCTGCACTTCCATAGCTAACAAGCACATCCGTCAGGCCCATAAAAAAGAGCAACGGGATCGATTCGCTCGGGTTACAGGCGGAAGCAAACAGAAAATACGGAACCGGATAGGCCATCGGCGCCGCGGCAGCAAAGAGATCGGCGGCTTCGCACGCCAATCGGTGCGTCATGGCGCCCCCGTTCGAAAGACCCGTGACATAAATTCGTTCGGAATCGATATTCACTTCGGCCGAGATGGCCGCCACCATCGCGCGAATGAATCCCACATCATCGACATTGTTGGTCACCGCCGTTCCGCAGCAGGTCACCCCATTCCAGGAGTTAAACAATCCATCGGGCCAGGCGACATAAAAATCGTTGGCTTCGGCGAGGACATTCCAGCCCGAAATATTTCGTTGCCCGTTGCCGTCCGAGTTGAAGCCGTGGAGATCCACGACCAACGGGCGCGCCTGGGAATCGGTCGCGCTCGCAGGCCTCAGCACATCATAGGAACGCAGCGCCGTATCGTGGGTCAGGGTGAGATCTTCAGTCAGGCCAATGGCAAGGTCTGCGCTCGACTGTGAGGCGTAAAGACACAGCCACAGGGTCGCCAATAACAGGGCCAACGGACATTGTCGTCTCATCAGCATTGACAGCCCGGGCGTTTCAGCGCGGGTCATTTCCGAGTTCTTCCTCATTACCATCCCGCCAGCTCAGCCCCTCGATCCTGATGGATTCTCGGCGTCCCGAGAAAGATTCCCCGGAAGGGGACAACTAGGCCCGGCAGGGGCCTAGTTGTCAGAACGTCTAGTATCGGTGGTGCAGAAAACGCTGCTTATTTTGCCTATCCGCCAACGTGGCTTGTGCATTCGTCGCGGAGAGACCGAAAAGGAAGATGCACGCAAGGGTATCAAATCGGATGTGGAACCCTTCGGGCGAGTAATTCATAGGAGTGATTGTGTCATGGTCGAGCTGGTTTTTGCAATAAGTTTCGGTGCCGAAGACACTTGCCCTGCGGGCCCCCCGGAAGGGGACAACTAGGCCCGGCAGGGGCTTAGTTGTCAGAACGTCTAGTATCGGCGGTGTCGAAAAAGGCGCTTGTTCTTCCTATTCCCAAAGGTCATGGTTGTCGAGTCCATCAACGTGCAGCGAGTTGTCGACCCAGAGTTGTGTCACCCTCGATCGTGGTTCGGTTGATCAAGCGCTTCACACCCGGGCGTGTTCCCTTCGTGCAGTGCATCGCGCGCCAATTGTCCCAGAGAACCATGTCACCCTGCCGCCACTTATGAAAGTAGTGGAACTCCGGCTTGCGGATGTGTTCGACGAGCGACTGCAGGAGCGCGTCGGATTCTTCATTCGACAACCCCGCCTTTTCGGGCTCGATTACGCGGTCGAGAAACTGCTCAACGATTTCGAGCACCTTTCGGCCGGAGATGGGATGGGTAACGACCGCGGGGTAGATCGAATCGGCAAAGTCCGGGAAACCCATGTCGG
>CAWLAJ010000228.1:0-7041 GCA_963854795.1 Deltaproteobacteria bacterium UBA4427
GCGGCCCGATCGAGTCGTATTGGTGGGCGAACACCGTGAGTCGATAGGATTCGCCTCGCCCGTGGATGCCCGCGTGGCCGGGCCGGGGCTTGGCGTCGTCCTGCGTTCACTCGAAGAAGCAGGTATTGCGGTGAGCGTTCGAATCATGCCGGAAGTCGATGCGATTCGAGCGGTGCACGCGCTGGGCGTCGGTGATGTCGAATTGTTCACGGGGCATCTGATCGATCTGCCCGACGCCGAACGTCGTGCCGCACTGGTCCTGCTAGGCGACACCGCGCGGTTGGCTAGCAAGCTCCGCCTCGGTATCGCCGTTTGCGGCGGTCTCGACGAGAGAAATGTGGGCGAGGTACTCGCAGCCGCGCCCTCCGTCGAACGCGTGGTGTTCGGCCGCGGACTGGCCCGGCGAGCGCTTCTCGTCGGACTCGATCGGGCAATACGCGATTTTCGCGAACGCATGAGCTGAGGATCGTGAACGATCTGCTTCGCGATCGCATGGAGCAGGCCACGCGAGCTATGTTCCCGAATCTCGCGCGAACGAGCGGGTGACCGGGCTGATTCGATCCCGATGGACTCCGCCGGCGTCGAATGCCGGAATCAGGTGACGCGATGGCAGACAAAGAAAATCCACGACCGCGATCGAATACTCTACGTACACCGCCCGGACTTCTTGCCGGCGTCTGGCCTCTGGTCCGCGCCGAAGAGATGCAGTCGCTCGACCGTTTGACGATCGAGATGCGCGGCATTCCCGGTGTGGACCTGATGGAAAGCGCTGGGCGGGCGCTGGTGGAATCCGTTCTGCCTCTGCGCGAGTCCTCACGTCGACGCAGCGCGCCGATCCGGATCTTCTGTGCTGCGGGAAACAACGGTGGCGATGGATTCGTGTTGGCCCGTCGACTATTTTCGGAAGGCATCGAGGCAGAGACGATTTTGATCGGCGACGTCGCAAGATTACCGAGCGACGCAGCGACGAATTGGAACCGTCTGCAGGGAATCGACGTGGCCTGTCGAGTCGTTGATCCCGCATCCGACGATACGGATTGGCGAGAGCTTCTCGACCAGACGAGCATCGCCGTCGACGCGTTGTTCGGGGTCGGTCTGAAGCGGCCGATCACGGGTGGTTTTGCGCGACTGATCGAGGCACTCAACGACGCACGACGGGGCGGCCTCCAGGTTTTGGCCGTCGACATACCCTCAGGCATATCCGCGGACACGGGTGCGGTTCAGGGCGTCGCGGTCATGGCCGACCGAACGCTCACGATCTCTCTTCCCAAGGTCGGGCTCGCGCAGGAGCCGGGTCGAACGCATGCCGGAGAGATCGAGGTCGCACGCATCGGGATCGAGGATCCGGACCCCGAACGACTGCCACGAATCGAGTTGTGGAACGAACGCGCCGCGGCACGTGAGTTTCCGGAACGCCCGCGGACCGGCCACAAGGGCAGCTTCGGTCGCGTGCTGGTGATTGCGGGGTCGCGCGGCATGGTGGGCGCCGGAGTTCTTTGTGCGCGCGCGAGTTTGCGGGCCGGAGCGGGTCTCGTGACGCTCGCCTGCCCCGATGGACTCGGTGCCGAGCTTGGCACACTGCCAGCGGAAGTGATGACGTCGACGAGTGCGGCAACGGACAGGGGCTGCTTCGCTCGCGTTGCGGAAAAGGACCTCGTGGAATTGGCGGCGGCCCGCGACGTCGTCGCACTCGGACCCGGTCTGGGTCGAGAGCCCGAGACCACCGACCTGGTACAGCGATTGCTCTATGCCATCGACCGACCTCTCGTCCTCGATGCGGACGGACTCTTCGGCCTTGCCAGCCAATTCGAGATTCTTCGCGAGCGTTCTGCGGCGACCGTCTTGACGCCTCATCCCGGGGAGGCCGCGCACCTGCTGGGCATCAGCGTGAGCGAGATCAACTCCGATCGGGTCGCGTCCGCGCGACGACTCGCCGAAATGACACGATCGATCGTCCTTCTCAAGGGCGCTGGCACCGTCATCGCCGACCCGGCTGGCCGGACACTCATCGTGCCGACCGGCGGTCCCGCGCTCGCGTCGGGGGGAACCGGCGATGTCCTGACGGGAATCGTCGCCGCCTTGTTGGCCGCTCGGCGACCCGCCTTCGAAGCGGCGAGCCTCGCGGCGTGGTGGCATGGGGCGAGCGCGGATCGACTCGATGCGGCGCGGCTGGGTTTTGGTCTTCTGGCCAGCGAAGTCGCGGACGGACTGCCCGCTTGCGCAGCCGACGTCCTGAAACGAGACGGGGAGGAGGGAGCGCATGAAGACCTGGTTCTTCGATTCCCCGGACCCTGAGCACACCTTCGCATGCGGCGCCGACCTGGGTCGATCGATCGGGCGTGACGGCCTGGTCATCGCTCTCGTCGGCCCTCTCGGAGCGGGAAAGACCGTCTTCGTAAAAGGGCTGGCCGATGGCTTGGGGATCGATGCGCGTCTGGTATCGAGCCCAACGTTCGTGATCGCTCAGCAGTATCCGATTCCCGTCGGGCCCGAAGCCCTGCATCACGTCGATCTCTACCGTCTCGAATCGAGCCGGGAGTTGGAATCGATTGCGTTTGATGACATGTTCGCTCCGGGGCAGGTGCTCGCGGTCGAGTGGGCGGATCGCTTTCCGGACGAGTTGGGAAAACAATTGCTTCAGATTGAATTCGAGGGCCCGACGCCGGCAGAGGAAGATGCTGCGAAGGCGGGCGCTCCCTGGCGTGGCCGTCGCGCTCGCATCACGGCCGAAGGCGCGGATCCGCAACGGATCCTCGGCGATTGGGCGCAGCGTGTGGACGGCGCTCGAGCGGACGGTCGGCGTGGCGCCGTCGCTGGGTCGACGCCCGAATCGAAGCTCTTGCTGATGTTGATTCTTGGAATCAGTTTCGCCTTGGCCGCCCCTTTGGACCTTATTCCTGATCCTCCACGATGCTCGTCACTGATCGAAGTGGAAGGGGACGAACTGGGAACGCTTCGCGCGCGATGTGGGGAGCCCACGGCTGCCGGTTTCGTGCCGGTTTCCGGAATCGCTCGGCTTCTCGCGGGTGAGCGAATCGATTTGAATCGTGCCTCGACCGCGCTCTTGCGATCGTTGCCGCAGATCGGGCCGACGCGTGCGCAGGCGATCGTTCGCGAACGCGACGCGCGAAAGGGAGGTCGGTTCGCGAGCATCGACGATCTCGAAAGTGTACGCGGTATCGGCCCCAAGACTCTCGCTCGCTTGAGGCACTGGCTCATGGTGGGAACGGCGACGGAATTCCGAGAATTCGAGCGAACGGACTTCCAGCGCGATGACTGATCTCTCCAAAGATTCGGAAGGCGAGGCGTATCGCGAGCCGGATTCGCGACGCGATCCCGTATTCATGGATCGCTTCGGGGCGCTCCGGGCGTGGCTTTTCCAGGAACTCTGGGCGGGCGATCCGAATGCGGGAGTGGCGATGCGCACGCTGCGAGCGCTGGCGCAGCTGATCGCCCTGACCGCGCGTGGTTTTCAAAACGATCAACTCCTGCTTCGTGCGAGTGCTCTCACCTACGTGACCGCGATTTCAGTGATTCCAATGCTGGGCGTGGTCATCGCGGTTCTTGGCGTCGTGGGGGGCGACGAATCGATCGTGAACTTCGTGATCGAGCAGCTGACGACGGTCGCGCCCGAGGTTCGCGAGACCGTTCGCGGTTACGCGACCGGCCTCGATTTCGCGAGCTTCGGAGCGGTGGGCGGTGCCATCGTCTTCGGCACGGCGATCTTCGCGCTTCGTCATCTCGAACAGACACTGAATGAAATCTGGGGTGTGGCGCGAAGTCGAAGCTGGGCTCGCCGGTTCTCGGATTATCTGGCCGTCATGGTGGTGGCCCCGATTTCAATCGGCGTCGCAGTCAGTCTCGCGACGAGTCTTCAAAGTGAGCCGATCGTCACCGCACTCCTGCGCAATCCCGTCTTTGCCCAGATCTACGGACTGGGTCTTTCCCAGGTTCCCGTGCTCGTACTCTTTCTCGGGTTCACTTTTCTCTTTTGGTTCTTTCCGAATACGACTGTTCGAATCCGCGCTGCCGCGTTAGGCGGAGCCGTTTCGGCGATTCTCTTCTCCATGGCGCGCACGATCTACGTTGATTTCCAGGTCGGCGCGGCGACCTATCAGGCGGTCTTCGGTGCGCTGTCGGCGGTGCCTCTGATCCTGGCCTGGCTCTATGCGTGTTGGGCCGTGCTGTTGCTGGGTGCCGAGGTCGCCTTTGCGGCACAGAATCTTCCCTTCGCGCGGCGCGAAATGCGCAGCGGCGAGGCCTCGCCCGCCCAACGCGAAGCCATCGCCGTGGAGATCGCGGTCGAAATCGTGCGTTGCTTCCGGGAACAGGAGAGTCCACCCACCTCCGAAGCTCTGGCCGACAGTCTGGAAGAGCCCATTCGCCTGGTTCGTCGCCTGACCGCGGATCTAGAAGAAGCTGGTATCGTGCGCAGCGTGTTGCGGCGCGACGCCGATTCGGCGGGTTACCTCCCGGCGCGCCCCGCCGGTGATCTGGCGGTGGGCGAGATTCTCCGTGCGGTACGTGGCGAGGCGTTTCATTCCGAGGTTGCCGGCGAGCCGGGTGCGGGCCGCAACCCCGCCGTCGGTGCGGCGCTCGGTCGATTGGAGGGTGTCTGGAGTGAGCTGGCGGATCAAACCTCGCTCGACACACTGGCTCGCGAGAGCGCCGAGACGTCCACGGACGACGGCGCTTGAATCCGGGCAGCCCCGGGCTACGGTGCGCGCATCGCAATGCCCGAAAGACCCGAACCGTGAGAATCTACCTCGACCACAATGCAACGACACCGCTGCGGCCCGAAGTCGTCGACGCGATGACCCAAGCCCTGCGCGAGGAGTTCGGGAATCCCTCCAGCGTCTATGTCGAAGGCGCACGCGCGCGGGCGATCGTCGAAGAGGCTCGCGCTCGAGTTGCGGCGCTGTTGGGCGCGGAGTCAGGCGAAATCCGATTCACGGCGGGCGCGACCGAGGCGAATAACAGCGTGGTCATGGGTTGTCTGTCGCCGGGAGATCATGTCGTGACGACCCAGGTCGAGCATCCGTCCGTGGTGGCGCCGCTCCAGTGGCTCGAGGAGCGTGGTGTCTCGGTCAGCCGGGTCGCCCCAGACCAGGACGGTTGTGTGGCGGCCGAGGACATGGCTTCGGCGATCGGGGATCGAACGAAACTGTTGACCATGATCTGGGCGAACAACGAAACCGGATCGATTCAACCGGTCGAGGAGGTTGCCGAGATCTGTCGAGAACGGGGCGTATTGATGCACGTCGATGCGACACAGGCCATTGGCAAGATCGGCGTCGACCTCGAGCGGGTCCGCGCAGACTTCCTTTCTTCTTCGGCGCACAAGCTCGGCGGGCCCAAGGGTGTGGGCGCCTTGGTGAGTCGCGGTGGCGTCACACTGCCGCCGCTACTCCACGGCGGGGGCCAGGAAAAGGGCATGCGCGGCGGAACGGAGAATGTGGCGAGCATCGTTGGGTATGGAATGGCCTGCGAATTGGCGCATTCCGAAGGGGCAGCACGCGCCGAGGAGTATGGAAAGCTGCGTGAGCGGCTATGGCAGGGGATCCAGGCCAATGTGGATTCGGTGCGCTGGAATGGAGATCCGGATCGGACGCTCAGCAATACACTGAACATCGAATTCGAAGGCGTCGCCGGCGAGGTTCTACTCCAGGCGCTCGATCTCGAAGGGGTGGCGGCGTCGGCGGGCGCTGCGTGTCACTCGGGTTCGATCGAGCCGTCGGGCGTGTTGCTCGCCATGGGGCGGACGCCCGAACAGGCACGAGGCAGTCTTCGCTTCTCGACAGGCCGGGGTGTCGACGAAGAACAGATTGACCAGGTGATTCGTTTGCTGCGCGAACTCGTTCCACGTGTTCGCGAGGCGGAAGCACCATGACCAAGGCGGAGCGCATCGTCGTCGCCATGTCGGGTGGCGTGGACTCGTCCGTGGCCGCGGCTCTGTTGGCCGAGTCGGGTTACGAGACGATCGGCGTTACGATGCGTCTGTCCGAAGGGGGCTCACGCTGTTGCTCGCTCGAGGATGCCGATGATGCCCGTCGCGTCGCTGAACGTCTGGGCATTCGCTTCTTTGTGGCCAACTATGCCGAAGCTTTCGGTCGCGAAGTCGTCGAGGAATTTGCGGACAGCTATCTGGCCGGCAGGACGCCAATTCCCTGTATCACCTGCAACAAGAGCTTCAAATTCGACCACCTGCTCGAACGCGCCAAGGCGTTCGGCGCGGAACGCGTCGCGACCGGACACTACGCGCGTGTCACGCACGACGAGACGACCGGCGAGGCGCGTCTTCTTCGCTCCGTCGATCGTGAGAAGGATCAATCCTACTTTCTGTTTCCTCTCGATCAGGTTCAACTTCGACGCTCCTCGTTTCCCATCGGCGAGATGAGCAAGCAAGAAGTGCGCGAGCGCGCTCGCTCGCTCGGGCTCGGAACGGCCGACAAGCCCGAGAGCCAGGAGATCTGCTTCGTGCCCGACGGTGACTATGCCAAGGTCGTCGAGAAGGTTCGGCCCGCCGCCTCACAGCTGCGCGGCGAGATCGTCGACCGGTCGGGTGCCGTGCTGGGAACTCATCGAGGCATTCACCGCTTCACGGTGGGACAGCGTCATGGCCTCGGCATCTCATCGAATCGCCGGCTCTACGTCCTGCGGCTCGATGCCGGAAAGCAGAAGGTGGTCGTCGGCGATGTCGCAGATCTCGATTGTGCCGCTGCCCGAGTCAAAAACGTGAACTGGATTTCCGGGAGCCCGCCCGAGGGCCCCATTGGCGTTCGAGTTCAGGTGCGCCATCGCCACGCAGCACAGCCGGCGAAGGTCGAGGCGGTCGGCGGGGGCGAGACCCTCGTGCGATTCGACGAGCCGGTTCGCGCCGTCGCGCCAGGGCAGGCCGCCGTCTTCTACGATTCAGACAACGATGAAGAAGTCATCGGGGGCGGTTGGATTGTCGAGGGCATCCGGTGATCGATGGGCTTGAAAGCGAAGAAGTAGTAAGTCGTCGACTCGCGCTGGATCGGCTCGAGGCCGCGCTCGGGC
>CAWLAJ010000229.1:0-7037 GCA_963854795.1 Deltaproteobacteria bacterium UBA4427
GTCACTTTACCGCTGGGGTTAGCCCTCGCTTGCCTGTTCAGCGAGCTCTGGATCTCGCCTGAAGTCGCTTTGGTAAGGCCGAGCGCACTCGGCGAAGCGAGCTCGGCGACCGCGGCAAACCGGTTCCACGTTCTCCATCGCCTCTCACTCGGTCTCTTTCTCGGCATTCACTTCGCCTCGATGATCTTGATCCTGGCGCATGTTCGCTTCGATGCTCACGAGGCGAAATCGCAGGGGCAATCGCGGAATTCGACCGTAAACGCCTGAAATTGCGAGAAAAACCAATAGCCGCGTTCGATGGCATGTTGTATGCTTGGCGCCCAGTCAGGATTTCCGCTGCAAATACAGTGACTTGCGGGCTAGATCGTCGATACCGGTCGGTGCCGGTTGCCGGTTGCCGGTTGCCGGTGTTGTCGCTAGACGCGAACCGCTGAACGGTCACGCGTGAAGCACGAGCGGAGCAAGCCGCGTTAAGGCAGAGGCAGGTCGGGGGCCTGTCGGGCTAGCAAGGCACGGGCGAGAGCGACAGCAAGAGTCAGTCGGAGGCCAATTTGGGGCCGACGGCGCCATCGAGCGGCAAGACAAAATATGTTGGCTCGCAGAGGAACGATCGAGTTCCCGTCGTGTCCGTTCTTTGAGACACGGCAGACTCGTCGATCTCGTCGATCTCATAGAGGTCGTCCGGGGGTTGGATTCGCAGGGATCAGGAGTGGACCGGTAGGGATGACAGCAGTGGCTGGAACAGACCAGACCATGGCGATCAAGGAATTGGAAGACGATGAACGACATCAAGATCAAGCTCGCACTCGAATTCTCCATTGCGGAGAGCGACTTGGAAGACGGATTGGCCGAATACGACGAGCTCAGCGTCGATAGTCTGATCAGGCAGATCCTCGACAAATCGATCGCAGTCGATGAAATCACCTGCAAGATCGTCGAAGGCCCCAACAACCTCGAAGAAGTCGATGAACTTCGAGCGGCCTCGAACGCCGGCTAGCGGTCACACTCGCTAATCCGGCCGTCGCCGGAGGCAACCTCTGACAGAAAGTCGTGACAGAAAGTCGCAGCCCGAATCAGCCGAAGAGTTCGAGCTGGTCCGCAAGCCTTGGCTTTGGCTGCGCAGTCGTTGTCCTGTTCGCGGCGACGAGCGATGCGACCTGGGCGGGTGGCCCCTGAGCCGCAAGGGACGCCGGCGCAGCAGGCTTCTGAACCAGACCAGGCCGATAGATCCGTTCGCGCCGCGCCCACTCGAGAATTTCCCCATAGAACGTCTGGAAGCGCTGGCCATGGTTGAAATGCTTGAGGTGAGCGAGCTCGTGACAGAGCGTATTGACGAGGCTCGAGTATTTGAGGGGCTTGCCGGAAGTCGCATGTCGGAGCCGAACCCGAATCGTGCCGTCTGAATAACAGACGCCATAGCGACGCTTGACGTTGGCTCGTTCCGCTTCGAGGACTCGGTACTCGAGGCGAAAACGCGCGCAGATTTGCAGAGCGTCCCGTTCCAGACGGTCCAACAGCTCCTTCTTGGTACGCCGATCCAGGTTTCGCTCCCCCCGGCGCAAGAGTGTCGGCATCGCGCCGCAATTCGTCAAACCCGAAGCTACCCTTGCGCGCGATGGAACGAATCGAATCGCTGCCACTCTTTCCGCTCTCGAACGTCGTTTTGTTGCCCGAGGTGTCTGTCCCGCTGCGACTCTTCGAGCCGCGCTACCTCCAGATGGCGCGCGATGTGCTCGCGGGCGAGAAACAGATCGGTATGATCACGGTTCATCCGGATCGCATTCCGGACATGGCCGGCGATCCACCGACCTTCGCCGTCGGCTGCCTGGGAAGGATTTCACGAGCGCAGGAACAGCCGGACGGGACCTATCAGATCCTGTTGCTCGGGCTCAGTCGCTTCAAGATCCTGGAAGAAGAAGAACGAGTCGCGGATCGGCTCTACCGATCCGCGCGCGTCGAATTATTGGAAGACGAATTGCCTTCCCACTCCGCCGAGGCCGTTGCACGACTCGAGGAGCAACGTGCCGACTTGTTTGCGCTCCTTGAACGATTCGTACGTCGGCTGGGTCGCGAAGGAACCGGCGAATTGGCGGTCCGCACCTTCGAAGATCTCGAATCGGGCCTTCTCATCAACGCACTCACGCAATCGATCGCCCTGGGATCGCTCGAACGTCAACAACTACTCGAGGCCAACTCGATCGTCGGTCGCTTCGAAATCATGTGTGATCTCTTGCGTTTTCGACTGGCGGAAATCGACGGCGGTGAAATCGGATCGACCGGTCTGCTGAATTGACATCATTGACATCGAATTTATCTGACGGGTCATAATATCGAGAATTTCAATGAAATATCGAAAAATAGAGAGAATCATGGGGATTTCATTTTTAATAACAGTGGTTCATTTCCGATAATGAAGAGATCGAAAGCGCCTTCGCAACCTCGCGGAAGGTGCTTGATTCACATCGGAAATTGGATTGCAAACAGCGGTTAATCGCCGTTTTAATCCCGTTTCGGACTGTTTAGAAAATGTGTCACCTGATTTCCTCGTTCGGATTCAAAGAAGATTGCGAATCCGAAACACAAGTGGTTTACTCGCGTCGGCTCAGAAAGTATCGACTTCGAATCTAGCGAGACCCCCTTGAATCTCTTGAAATCCCCCAAATTCAGCCAAATAGTGTGGAAGCTGTTGCCAGGAAGCCCCTACTTTTTACACGCGGACGGGGCCGGACGGGTTAGTCCCGCCCGATATTCGGTGGTGTCTGGATGTTTCCAGATGCGATCGCGAATTCTTGTGGACGGGCGGCGCCTTTCGGAGGGTCGGTCGAAAGGCCGCTCCGAAAGAGGGTGCGATTTTCGAGACCTCATTCCAGGGTGTCGACCTAGCTCGATTTAGCGCTCTCTCGGCTGAAGTCTGACAACACTCTAAGTCCTGATTGGTTCGAATGACCTTATCGCCCAAGGCCTGGGGTGACGCACTACGTCGTCTCCAGCATGAAATTCCCGACTTTGCCTTCGATGCGTGGATTGCACCGATGACGGTTCGCATGGTGTTCGACAATGTCGAAACCGAAGCGGCGGCTGAAACCGCGGTCAGGGCGGACGGTTCAGTGGAATCTTCCCCGAGCAGACCGATCAGTCATCATGTCATTCTCGGGTGTCCGACCTCGTTTCATCGTGACCATGTTCGCACGAATTTCGGTGAGATCATTCGCAGTTGCTGGCGGTCCGCATGCGATGTCTTTGCGGTGGAGTCGGCGGGAGACCAAGAGCACGCGACGACATTGGAATTTCTCACGATGAAGGAATTCGCTAAAGCACCCGGCACTCGAATCGAAGTTCGGCTACCCGAGCGTCAAGAGACGGCGCTTCGTAGCCCGATGCGGAAGGTGGCCGCGGGACAAGTCGCGTTCCAGGCCGCCCAAGGAATGGGCGCGTTCGCGGGTCCGGCCTCCAACGCCCGGGTTGTGAGATCGCCATCCATCTCCAGCGCGCCGCGTCCGGCTCCTCCCATGACGCAGCCGTCCAGCGGACCTGTGTCGTCGGGTCTTCGGGCTGTCCCCGACCCGAGACATGGGAAACAGGCACGCGGCCCATCTTGGCGGATCGAGAGTCGCGCAGGAAATGTTGAGTCTGCAGCGAAGGAAAACGCGGAGCGCCGCGATCACCCGTCGGCGGCAATACAGCCTGAGCTGCCCTTCAGCTTCGAGAGTTTCGTCGTAGGACCCTGCAATGCATTGGCGCGTGAAGCGGCCCTCGCGTTGGCTCGGCGCAGACAGCGGAGCCTGAACCAGCTCTATCTCGGCGGTGGCTCCGGAATGGGCAAGACCCATCTGGCGCGCGCAACCGCTGCGGAGGCTCGACGACAGGGTCCCCACTTTGATCGCGCGGCCGGTTTCGCGGGAACAGACTCATCGCGAGTTTTCTCGCCGAGCGCCCGCCGAGAGCAAGCCCCTCGCGTGATCTACACATCGGCTGAACAATTCACCAGTGAGTTCGTATCGGCCATGCGGCGCGGGCAGCCCGAAGAATGGAAGCGGCGCTATCGCGGCGCGATCGGGCTGCTGATCGTCGAAGACGTCCAGTTTTTCAGCGGCCGCGCAAAGACCCAGCTCGAACTCTTCCATACCGTCTCGCATGTTCTCGACGGCGGCGGGAGCGTGCTACTGACCGGCGATCGTGCGCCTCGAGATCTCGTTGGGCTCGATGAGCGGGTACGCGCCCAGCTCGGTCGCGGCTTCGTGGCCGAGCTCGAAATGCCCGACGCGCTCGTGCGGCGTCATATCCTCCACTCGAAGGCATCCGGCGGGGGAGTTCACCTGCCGGAGGATTGTCTCGATCTGCTCGTCGAATCAACCGCCGGAAGTGTCCGCGAGATCGAAAGCATGTTGATCCAGGTCGTGACGACCTCGTCGCTGCTCGGTCGAAAGATCGATCTCGAATTGGTGCGCGAGGCGGTCACCGTCAAATCCGGCGATTCCGGTGTGCTCGACGCCAAGGGTCTGGCGACCGAGGAAATCGTTCGGATCGTGGCGTCCTTTTTCAGCAAGCGTCCAGAAGCGCTGGCCGGACGCTCGCGGCGTCGCGACGTCCTGATTCCAAGACAGCTGGCGATGTATCTCGCCCATCGATACACGGACGCTTCGTTCACTGAAATCGGGCGCTGTCTGGGACGCGACCATCCCTCTGTCCGCAACGCGATCGGGCGCGTCGAACGGCTCGTGCTCGAAAACGCGCCGCTGCGCTATCAGGTCGAGGCTCTCTCGGAACGCATCGATCGGGCCCTGCAAGAAAAGGAAGCGAAGTAGCGAGTCCCAGGCGCAAGTTGTAGAGCGGGCGGGCTACACCGGCTGGCCGGCTTGCTCGTCGAGCTTCTCACGCGTAGACCCCTAGGCTGCCGGCGCCTCTTTGCTGCGATTCGTCGTCGCTGCCTCGAAGGATTGTCGCGAGCGAGCCGTCCCGGACAGTTCGACTTTCTTTGCCGGCTCGCGAGAAGCCGGGTCGAGCGCGGGATCTTCGAAACGCGCGACCGTTTTGTAGAGCGTGGTCCGCTCGACGGGAACCCGGCCGACCTCGCGAATCACCCGGCGAAATTCTTCCGGCGGTGTGTTCTCTCCGAAATCCGCCCCCGATTCCCGGCTGATCGACTCTTCCATCAGGGTGCCGCCGAAATCATTGGCACCACCATAGAGCGCCATCTGACCCAGCTTGTGTCCCATCTTCACCCATGAAATCTGGATATTCGTGATCCACGGGCGAAGGAAGAGTCTCGAAACCGCGATCATCCGAAGATCTTCGAGCATCGAGGGTCCAGGCCGCGCACCGAGCAGGTGGTAGAGAAGATTCCGTTCGTGAATGAAGCCGAGCGGGACGAACTCCGTAAACCCACCGGTCTCCTTTTGGATCTCGCGAATCAAATCGAGATGGCCCGCGATATGACGCGGTTTCTCGATATGGCCATACATCAAGGTCGCGGTCGAGCGAAGTCCGAGACCGTGGGCCGCCTTGATGATTTCGACCCAGCGAGCCGTCTTCAGCTTGTTCGGCGAAAGAATGTCGCGAATTTCATCGTCGAGGATCTCGGCCGCGGTGCCCGGCATGGTTCCGAGCCCGGCATCCATCAACCACTGCAGATACTCCTCGAGCTTCATGCCGCTCTTGCGATGTCCGAAGTCGATCTCTTCGGGAGAGTACGCGTGGATATGGAGGTCTGGATAGGCCGCCTTGACCGCGAGAAGAATGTCGCGGTAGTGCTCGTGGGTCTTGCTTGGATGGATGCCGCCTTGAATGCAGACCTCGGTCGCGCCTCGTTCGACCGCGTCCCGGCACTTCGCGATGATCTCATCATGAGTCCGGTCGTAAGCATCGACGGGATCGTCCTTGTGGCGCGCGAACCCGCAGAACGAACAGCCGACATAACAGATATTCGTGAAGTTGATGTTGCGACAGACGACATAGCTCACGTCATCGCCGCAATCTTCAAAGCGCGCGAGATCTGCCGCTGCGATCAGGGCGTGGAAATCTGGGCCCTCGGCCACGAGCAGCCGTTCCGCATCCTTCGCGGAAAGCTCGGCTCCGGCCTTGACTCCCTCGAGCAGGCCGCGCACATCTGCGGATACTGAATAGCTGCCACGGTTTCGGGCTTCGTTGTTTCGTTCGGACATGTCAAGCGGCCTCCTCGTCGGACTGGTTGTTTTTTCGCTGCGCATAGCCCTCGTCGTTGGCATATTTCGGCAGCAAAGCCCGCATCTGCGGGTCGAAAAAATCTGGGCGATCGAGGATCCAATCCGGATAGACGGGTCCGCGTTCGTGAAGCTCGAATCCGGCGGCCGCGGTCTCGTCGCGAAGCTGGCGAAGCGCGGGCCACGGCGCCTCCGGATTGATGAAGTCGATGGTGACCGGCGACACCCCACCCCAATCGTCTACGCCGGCGCGAAGCAGTTTCGGCAGCATGCCCCGGCCCAGATTCGGCGGTGCCTGAACATGGACCTCGGCGGGGATGATCAGCCGAGCGAGTGCCACCCACCCCACGACCAACTCGTCGGAGAGCGACGCGACGTCGCGCATCTTGGTATCGGGTTTGGGATGGAAGGGCTGGATGATCGCTTCCTGGATATGGTGATATCGAAGAGCGAGATCGCGAATCGTGAGCAGCGTATCGACACGCTCCGAATCATTCTCGCCTATGCCGAGAAGCATCCCCGTCGTGAACGGAATCTTCAGCTCGCCAGCTTCTTCGTGCATCTTGATCCGCGTAGCCGGCTCCTTGTCCGGCGCGTGAAAATGAGGCATGCCCTTTTCGCGTAGCCGCCGACTCGTCGTCTCGAGCATCAATCCCATCGAAGCGTTCCATGGACGAAGCCGCGCCATTTCCTCCTTCGAGAGAATTCCGGCGTTGGTATGCGGCAGCATGCCCGTCTCGACCGTTCGCTTGCAGGCCTCGACCAGAAGATCGGTCGTACTCGTGAGGCCGCGGCCCGCGAGCATCTCGCGGTAGCTGCCGTAAGCGATCTCCGGCTTGTCACCGAGGCACATGAGCG
>CAWLAJ010000230.1:0-7025 GCA_963854795.1 Deltaproteobacteria bacterium UBA4427
CATCGAGTTCGAAGTCCCGAACCGTAAAGGGCGGGCCCTCTTCGACAAGAATTACATCATGTCCGGCTACGGCCAATTCATACGCGGCGACCGCCCCACAAGGTCCGGAACCGACGACCACCACGTCCGCTTGCTCGACGAAATCGCCATCGTACTGGGCGAAGACGCGAACGCGTTCACGCGCGGCGACCAGCCAATCCTCCGAAGCGGCGCCTGCGAGAGGCACCAGATTCGATCGTTCTTCCACTTCCCGGCTCATCGCGAGTCTCGGCTCGAACGGGCGTAGGCCCGATGGCGAGGACCGTGCGGATCGAGAGGGCCGAGTTCGCTCGGATCGGTGAGATCGGCCGACTCGAATCCGATCGAACTGACCAGACCGCCGATTCTCGGAAAGAGCAGTTCCGCGTCACTCACGCCGTGCTCGATTTCGAAGGGCGCAACGCCGAGATCGCGGAGATTTGCGGGGTGACCGAGATAGCCGAGTACGAGGACTGCGCGAAGAGCCATGAAGACCATGCGCACCTGATTGTTCGAATGGGCTTCGAGTCGGTCGAGGATCGAAACACGAGACGCCGCCGACAGGCTCGAGAATCGCCTTCGGCCCCCAGGCTCATTGCCCGGAAAAATCAGTGGAAGGTGTTCGAAGAGCGCGAAGAGCGCGCGAATCTGAAATCGCTTCGCGCTCGACAACGCGCAGAGATGGCGATCCACATAGTGGGGAAGATGCGCATCGATCCCGGCCACCGACAAGCCCGCCCCGCCCGGAAACAGAACCTCGGCCGCCGATTCCACGAATGCGGCCTCGCCGCGATGGAGAACGCCCAGTCCGCTCGGGGCCGGTCGGTATCCGGACACGAAGCGTCGATAGAAGAGGAGAACGAGCGCGGCAAAGAAGAATGCAGTCAGCACGCTTCAAGAATACCCGAGACCGTTCACAACGCACTCGCCGACGACTCGGGGTCCATCAATCCATGCACCCAGGCATAGGCGTCGTGTTCCAGCTGCTGAAGGCGCTCGAGGTCGAGGTCCCAGCGCTCCAGCTCATCTTCGAACTTTTCGATTTCGCTGCGTTCCACAGCCTCCGCGAAGCTAAGCAGCTCGCCGAGTTCTCCCTCACGGTGGGTCAATGCCCTCGCAATCTCTTCGCCGAGTCGCAATTCGTGAACCAGGTCGTCGATCGAGCGACCGAGCAAGGCGTCCGCCAGGGAAAGCATGCCCACGAGGAAGGCGCGCTCCCGCCGGGAATCCGCTTCGCCACTCACGCTCCCGCCGTCGATGACGAGCTCCATCAAGCGACCCCGATGAGCCGCCGTCGAAAGCAGAGGGCTGCGAAGATCGGTTCCGTCACCCTGCGCATAGAGCAGAATCGAGACCCAGCGACCGAGCTGCTGCAATCCGAGATGGCGAACGGCATCGTCGATCGTCTCGAGGCGCACACGGACCGCGCTGCCCGCCGTGTTGACGAGGCGCAAGATGTTGAGCCCGAGTTTCGCATCCTGCTTGAAGCTATCGACGATGAGGCGCGATTCCGCCTCGGCGGCAATCTGTTGGAGCAGCTTGATCAAGGTCGTCTTGGCCGCATCGAGATTGGTGCCCTCGAGCACGATCGGCCGAGCAAAAAAGAATCCCTGGTAGCGATCGAATCCGAGCTTCAAGCAGGTTTCGAACTCTTCGACCGTTTCGACCTTCTCCGCCAGAAGGAGCACATCGTGATCGCGAAGCGAGCGCACCAGCTTGCGCAATTCTCGAGGCGGAACCGCAGGCAGGTCGACCTTCACGACATCGGCAAAGGGCAGCAGAGCCTCGCGTGCATCATCCACGATCCAATCGTCGAGGGCGAGCTGGAAGCCGGCCTCATGTAGAGCCCGACAGCGCGCGATCACTTCCTCATCGGCTTCGATGTCTTCGAGAACCTCGATCACCACCCGGTCCTGCGGCAAGGCTTCGATGGCGTCGGAGAGCAGCACTTCGCGGTTGACATTGAAGAAGCCGAGCGACTGACCGAGAACGGCGTCCATTCCCAGGGACGCGAAGGTATTGACGATCACGCGAACCGCGGCTCGCCCCACTTCGTCGATTTCCGCGAATTGCGCGTGGCGCGAGTTCCGAAAGAGAAGCTCGTAGGCCACCACATGTTGATCGCGGTCGACGATGGGCTGGCGTCCGACGAAGGTTCCCTGACTCAAGACGGTCTCCTCTGTTCCGTCTTCTCGTTTCGGTCAGCGGCGACCCCGGTTTAGCCACCAATCATCCGAAGACCATTTCCAAGAAAGGTCCTCAGAGAACACCCGAGCGCCTCTCGACATTCCGCTCAGGGCTCGTAGGGAGGTTCGTCGCGAAGGCCGACATCTTCTGGAAAATCCTCTGAAACCCTGAGCGTGAACTTGGGCGCGCGCTTCTCGAGGAAGCTGGTCACGCCCTCGCGACTGTCTGCCCTCGCACCCATGTAGTTCATGGCCTTCGAATCGAGTCGATGCGCCTCGATCGGATGAGAGGCGCCTAGCATCTGCCACATCATCTGCCTCGCGAGAGCAACCGAAACCGGGCTGGTATTGCTCGCAATCTCGAGTGCGAGTTCCCTTGCGCGAGGCAAGAGTTCGTCGGCCGGTAGAATTTCCGAGACCAGGCCACCGCGGAGTGCTTCTTCCGCGTCGAAGACACGCCCGGTCGCGACCCATTCCATCGCTCGATTGATGCCGACCACGCGAGGCAAGAACCAGCTACTGCATGCTTCGGGAACGACGCCTCGTCGCGCGAACACGAAACCGAAACGCGCTTCCGTGCTGGCCAGTCGAATATCCATCGGCAGGATCGACGTCACACCGACTCCGACGGCGGGCCCGTTCACGGCGGCGATGAGAGGCTTGCGACACCGGTAGATGCGAAGAGTCAGTAGCCCGCCTTCGTCGCGATGTTCCTTGGCCGAATCCGCACCCGAAGACTTCGAGGCGTTGGTCGAGTCGAAGGTACGCGCACCCGAGCTCAAGTCCGCGCCGGCACAGAATCCGCGCCCAGCGCCTGTCACGATCACAGCGCGAACATCGTCGTCGGAATCGATCTCGTCGAGAATCGTGAACCAGTCGTTGGCCATCTGCATCGTGAATGCGTTCAATCGCTCGGGCCGATTCAACGTGATTGTCATGATGCCATCGACTTTGTCGACCAACATCGTCTCCAGCGACCGGTCCGGCGCGTCTCCGGTTTGCACAGTCGTTTCAGCCTCTCCCGCCATACCCATGTCTCCCGATTTCAGTGGACAATCTCAACCTGTAGTGCGATGTCGGATGCTAGCTCTGCGCGAGCGCCATGGGCGACGTGATAACATTCGCAGATGCGGATTGGCGTCGTCGGCGACACCCACGATCGAATGAGCAATGTGGAGCGAATCGTGAACCTCTTCAACGAGGCCCGCGTCGATCGCGTCGTCCACACAGGAGATCTCACACGATCCCCCGTGCTCGAGGAGTTCGCGAGGCTCGATGCCCCCCTGTTTGGGGTGTACGGAAACAATGACCTCGCACACCAGCCGGAGCTCGAAAGTCACGCCCGACGACTCGGATTGAATTTCGTGATGCCGCCACGCACGCTCGAATGGGCCGGTCGCCGAATCCTCGTGCTACACGACCCGGAAAAAGCGGCAGCCACGCGATCGGATGAAATCGACCTCATCCTTCACGGCCACACACATCGTCATCGACTCGAACACCAGGGCGATACATTGATCTTCAACCCCGGCGAATGTGCGGGATTTCTGATTGGCCACAACGCCGTCGGCGTGGTGGATCTGGTTTCGCTACAGGCCGAGCGATTACTCTTCTGACACGAATCGGAGCAGTCGAACAGGATGAGCTGGAAGAAAGAAGTCGATGAGATCGAAGCGCGCCGGGAATCGGCCCGCGCAATGGGTGGACCCGAAGCCGTAGAAAAGCAGCACGCGCGCGGTCGACTCACCATTCGCGAACGACTCGACGCGCTCGTCGACGACGGAAGCCTCGAGGAGCAAGGTCCGATCGCCGGCGAGTCCGAGCGGGACGAGGACGGACGGGTCACAGCCTTCTTCCCCGCGAACTACCTCCTCGGCTTGGCCACGATCGAAGGACGGCCCGTCGTGGTGGGCGGCGAGGACTTCACACAGCGCGGCGGCTCGCCCTCCCCGGCCGGCCTACGCCGTAGCGTCTATGCGGAAACGCTGGCGATCGACATGCGCGTCCCGTTGGTCCGATTCCTCGAAGGCGGCGGTGGAAGCGTGGCCGGCTCCGGCGGCAAGACGGGCCGACCCCGCATGGCCGGCGAACCCGTTTTCACAACGTCTCGTTTTCTTTCGATTGCCCAGGTCATGAAAGTCGTGCCAGTCGCCTCGGCCGCCGTCGGCGCGGTGGCAGGATTTCCGGCGGCGCGGCTGGCCGCCTCCCATTTTTCGGTCATGACGCGGGACACCGCCCAGATCTTGATCGGCGGTCCGGCACTCGTCGAACGGGCGCTCGGCGAGAAGCTCACCAAACAAGAGCTCGGCGGCGCGAAGGTTCACACGCGCTCGGGCGTGGTCGACAACGTCGCGAAGGACGAACGGGACGCCATCGACCAGATGCGGCGCTTCCTTTCCTACCTACCGACGAACGTGCTGTCGCTTCCGCCTTGCGAAGAAGAACCGAGCGACGACCCCGAGCGACGCGCGGAGGAACTGCTGGAGATCATTCCCAGGGAACGTCGACAGGTCTATGCCATGCGCGAGATCGTCAAGGCGGTCTTTGATCAGGGCAGTTTCTTCGAAATGACGAAAGGTTATGGACGCGGTCAGATCACGGGCCTGGCGCGCCTGGCCGGACGTCCCGTCGGTCTGATCGCCAACGATCCACATTTCTATGCGGGATCCATGGACGCAGAGGGCGCCCAGAAAGTCCGCCGCTTCGTGGAATTCTGCGACACCTTCCACCTACCGATCGTAAGCCTCGTCGACGAACCCGGCTTCATGATCGGATCGGCTTCCGAGAAGTCGGGCACGATTCGGTATGGGGTCGAAGCCATCGCCGCGGTCGTCACCAGCCGGGTCCCGTGGTGTAGCGTGATGGTCCGCAAGGCCTATGGCGTCGCGGCGGCCGCGCACTTCGGGCCGCGAGGACATGTCCTTTCCTGGCCGTCTGCAGAATCCGGCGCGCTTCCGATCGAAGGTGGAGTGGCCGTCGCTTTCCGGCGTGAAATCGAAGCCGCCGACGACCCGGATGCGAAACGCACGGAACTCGAAGACGCGTTTGCCGCTCGCCGAAGTCCATTTCCGCGCGCCGAGTCCTTCTCGGTTCACGATCTCATCGATCCGCGCGAAACCCGCTCGCGACTCTGCCGCTGGCTGCAGCATGTCTGGCCTCTCTTGAACGAGCAGATTCCGACGCGACTCTTCGATTGAGACTCGAACTCTTTGGCCTTAGCCGTGGCGGCGGCCGATGACCTGACCCAGGCGCAGGATCTCTCCAACCGGCTGCGGCTCGATCTCCCAGGCGCCCGGCGGCAAGAGCATCACGATCGTCGAGCCGAATTCGAAATGGCCCCACTCCTCGCCGCGATCAAATGCGGGAGCGCGATCCTCGAATTCCCGCCTCTCTGCGCGCGCCCCTCGAATATTCGTCCTCAATCCGTCGAAGCTGAGGCGAACGCTGCCGACCATCGTCGCTCCCACCGCCACCATGGCGATCGTGGCCGACGGCCCCTCGACGTCGAGATAGGCGCAAATCCTCTCATTGCGCGCAAAGAGCCGGTCGATTCCGCGCAGACCGATCGCATTGACGGGCCAGAGCGATCCGGGGTGATAGTCGACCCGACGAATGCGTCCAGCCGCGGGTGTATGGAATCGGTGATAGTCGCGAGGAGAGAGATAGAAGGTCGCGAAAAAACCGCCTTCGTACGCCTTGGCGACGCTGCCATCCCCTAACAACTCCGCGACGGAATAACTTCGGCCCTTGACCTGAAGAAGCGTGCCCGACTCGATTCGACCCGCCTCCCCCCACGCTCCATCACACGGCGCGCTCAGACTCCGCGCATCGCCCTCGACCAACCGAGCACCCTCGCGCAGAGCGCGCACGAAGAAATCCTGCAAAGACGAATAGGACTCGATCGGCTCCCTCGCCTCGGACAGATCGACCCCGGCCAGACGCACGAAGAGACGAATCTCCATCTGTTGCAGTCGGCTCGGTAGTCGTCGAGATGCAAGCCAGCCCGCAACTCGCGAGATTCCATTCTTGGGAACGAGATAGAGAAGGTTCAAGACCAGGCGACCCAATGCGGAGAGCGACATCGAATCAGAGTCACCCGATGAAGGCGGGGTCGCTTGCTCACAAGTCGTAGAGACCGGAGACGATCGGTTTTCGGAAGCGCCGGCGTTGGCCATTCGCGATAGCATAACGTGGATCGGGAGGACCAGCCGACTTGGACGACACAAGGATTTCCGAGGAAGAGGATCAACTCCTCGGCACCCTCCTCGACGACCGTTACGAGATTCAGCGATCCCTCGACCGCGGCGGCATGGGTACGGTCTACCTGGCCTGGGATACCCAACTCGAGCGAAAGGTCGTCGTCAAGATTCCCCACGCAAGTCTGATGACCGACAAGACCTTCAGGCTGCGCTTCCTGCAGGAGATTCGCGATCTCGCCAACCATGAACATCCCGCGATTCTGCGAATCGAGGGTTCCGGCTCACACGGCGACGTCCCCTACGCCGTCGTGCAATATCTGCGTGGCGGAAATTTGCGAGAACGCATCGCTGCACAGGGCGGTCAACAGACGCCGGAGCAAATCCTGGAGTGGTTGCCGACGGTCGCGGATGCCCTCGACACCGTGCACAAGAACGGCTCGCTCCATCGCGACGTCAAACCGGCCAATATCCTCTTCGACGAGCGCGGGAACGCCGTGCTCTCCGACTTCGGAATCGCCACTGCGATCGGAGCCGCCGATCCCGACGCGCCGACCCAGGCCTTGCGCCAGGAGCTGACTGTTGTCGGGACCTTCGTCGGGTCTCCCGCATACGCGCCACCCGA
>CAWLAJ010000231.1:0-6971 GCA_963854795.1 Deltaproteobacteria bacterium UBA4427
CTGGACTTTCCCGAACTCAACTGTGAAAAAAACGAGCGTGTCTTGGGCCGCCCCCTCATCACGACGAGTTTTTCGGCATTGGTGCGCAACGAGCATCACCGAGAACTGTCTCATCGCTCCGATGACCTCCTGGTCGGTCCCGCCGTCACCGGGCGTGATCGGGACGACAGTCCTTCGGGCGAGCTCGTGGACTACGTCGAATCAACGAAAGGCATCGAAGCAGCCGGCATGCCGATCGCGGCAACAGAGGATGGTGCGCCGGATCTGGCGGCGGCGATGCATGAATTTCCAAGGGGTGCCGAAGCCGGGACGCTGCTCCACGATGTCCTCGAGAAGGTCGACTTCGCCTCTTACGACCCGGCGGTCGTTGAGACCTGGGCGGAGCAGGCGTCGCGTCGCGGGCGGCTGGGTGTCAGCGATGAGGGCCGGGCGAGCCATGTCGCGCAGATCGTTCATGTCGTTCGGTCCGTCGCCCACACGCCTCTGCGTCCGCTCCCGGACCCATTCTGTCTGGCCGACTTGAAGGGCGGCCAACAGCGACCCGAGATCGAGTTCACGCTTGCTGCCCTCGCTGGCAAAGAGAAAGGGGGCTTCTCGCCGCTCTCACTCGGACAACTGCTTGCTGAGGCTCCGAAGGAGTCTCCGCTGCAGCGTTATGCGACCCGGGTTTCGAGGATGGGTTGGCACGAATTGAAGGGCTACCTCCGCGGTTTCATTGATTCCATCTTTCATGACGGAGAGCGCTACTTCCTCATCGACTACAAGTCCACTCATCTCGGAACGCGGCAGGCCGACTATTTCCCGGAGCGCCTGGTCCAGCCGATGATCGATCACGACTACGTTCTTCAGTACCTGATCTACGCGATTGCCCTCGATCGGCACCTTTCGCTCCGTCTCGAAGATTACGACTACGACGAGCATTTCGGAGGCGTCTACTACCTGTTTCTCCGTGGACTCTCGGAGTCTCATGAACGTGGGTGCGGCATCTTTTTCGATCGTCCACCTCGCGAGATCATCGAGCGGGCGGGCGCGCTGCTCGGCGCCGGGACGAGAGGAGTCGAATGAGCACGACGATTCCACCCGTGGACCCAACGACCTCGCCCGGCCCACCGTCGATCGAGCCACTGCGCAGCTGGCCGACCTCGTCGGCGAGCCGACTGCTCGAAGCGGCGCGTGCCGCAAGCGTGTTGTCTGCGCTCGATCAGCAGTTCGCGACTCGCGTGGCCGGTGTCTATGGCGAGCAGAGCACGGGCGTCATCTGGGCGCTTGCGCTCGCCTGCCGACAGGAGGCCGCCGGGCACGTTTGCGCGGATCTTCGGCGCTTGTCGGTCGACGGTCTCAGCGCAGAAACCGGCGAACAGGGGATTGCATTCTCTGCATTGGCCGCGAACGAGACGGTCGAGCAATGGCTGGATGAACTTCGAGAGAACGCACTCGTCGAAGACGTTTCGAGGACGATGACCCTGGGCGCGGATCCACGTCCACTCGTCCTCGACGACAAAGGCCGCGTCTATTTGCGCCGCTCCTATCAACGCCAGGTCGAGTTGGCGGAGTTGATTCGTGTCCGAACCGGGAGCCCCGACCTCGAAGTGGATTGGGAGAAAGCCAATGCCGGAATGACGCGGCTCCTGCCGGCTGGAGGAGACGAAGATCGCGCGCCGCGGCTTGCGATCGAGACCGCGCTCGCTCGTCCTCTCGCGATCGTCTCCGGGGGACCCGGGACCGGGAAGACGACGATGGTCGCGCGACTGATCGCTCTGCTCATCGAGCAGGCGCGGGCGAAGGGAATCGAGCCGCCGCGCGTCCGATTGCTGGCGCCGACGGGCAAGGCGGCGGCCGCCATGCAGTCTTCGTTTTTCCATCAGCGAGAGACGCTCGACTTGTCGGACGAAGTTCGCGCCGCGATGGATGTCGGGGCGGAGACCGTCCATCGCGCGCTCTACCCGCAGACGCGTCGTGACGCCTTCGGTCGTGCGCGCGCCTGGTCCCTCGACTCGGACATCATCGTCGTCGACGAAGCTTCGATGGTCGATCTCGAAATGATGACGCGACTCTTTCGAGCTTGTCGATCTGCGGATCGGATCGTTCTACTCGGCGATCCCTCCCAGCTGACCTCCGTCGATTCGGGGGCGGTCTTGGCGGAGCTGTGTGAGCCGCCCGAGATGGTGACCCGCGAGGCTTCGACCCGCCATGCAAAGGGGCTACCCGGCTCGCTCGTGCGGTTGCGAACCAGTCATCGATTCACAGAGTCCGGGGGAATCGATCGGCTCGCGGAAGCGATCCGACAGGGGGACGCCGACGCCGTCATCGAAATCCTCGACGATCCCGATCATCCTGAAGTCGAGCGTTTTCCAATCGATTCGATCGCCGGTGTGCGGGCACAGTTGAGCGCGACGAGTCGCTCGATGTTCCTCGAAATCGAAGAGGCAGGCGCACCGACCGAGAAGCTCGATCGAATGTTGCGCTACCGGGTCCTCTGCGCGCATCGCCGCGGACCCCTGGGTGCCCGGGCGCTCTCTTCGATTCTCGACCATACGGGGGCGAGCCTGCGACACGCAAATCCGCGCTCGGGATGGTGGTCGGGTCGGATGTTGCTCGTGACGCAAAACGCGCCGGATCAGAACCTCTGGAATGGGGATGTCGGGCTGGTCGAAGAGACTCCGAGTGGCTTGCGCGCGATCTTTCCGGACGGGTCGGGTGGGGTTCGCGCGCTGTCGGCGGGTCGCTTGCCCGCGCACGAGAGTGCGATCGCGATGAGTGTTCACAAGAGTCAGGGGTCGGAGTTCGAGGTCGTCGATCTGGTTCTCGGCGATGTGATGTCGCGGATCATGACTCGTGAGCTGATCTACACCGGTGCGACACGAGCGCGGTCGCAGCTTCGCATCCATGCCAGCGAGAGCGTCCTCCGTGACGCAGTTGCCAGGCGTGTCTCGCGAGACTCCGGTCTCGGCGAACGACTCTGGGCGGACTGAATCATGACAGCGAATGAACGCGCGGTCGGCGGTAGCGATCGACGAAAGCGAAGAGCGAAGAAACAGGGCAGGGCCGGCCACGAGCCTCAACCCACAGAGTCGCCCAGTGAGCGGGAACTTGCTGCCGGGGAGCGCGGGCGGGTCGTCGCCCACCACGGCGTCGCCGTACTCGTGCGCTTCGACGCCGGCGGTGAGAGGCAGATCTGGCTGACGCCCGAACAGCGCGCGGTCGCCGGAGACCTCGTCGTGGTCGTGGGGGATCGTCTGATCGTTCTACCCGCGACCGGCATTCTTCGCCGTATGGATGCGCGCGGTCGAGAGCGCACGATCGCGGTCAACCTCGATCTCCTGGGTATCGTAATCGCGCTCGACCCGCGCGAACCACCGGGATACATCGACCGCGGCTTCCTGATCGCACGCTCCGCGGGGATCGAGCCGATCGTGATCCTGAACAAAACCGATCTCGCAGGCGCTGGCGAGCTCGCCCGCCGACTCGATGAAATCTACGGAGAGTCCGCTCCGGTCCTACGCGTTTGTGCGAAGACATCCGAGGGAATCGCCGCGATCCCGGAGGCCTTGGCGGGTGGAAAGTTGGGTGCGCTCGTCGGTCCATCGGGAGTCGGAAAGAGTTCGCTTCTGAATGCACTGGTCCCCGATCTGGATCTGCGGGTTTCAGAACTCAATCGCGGGAGTCACAAGGGGCGACACACGACGACAACGGCCACCGTGCATGATCTTTCCGGCGGCGGCCTACTCATCGACACAGCGGGCTTCAAGGATTTCATCGCCGCAGACGTCGAGCCGGGGGAGGCCGCGATCTTCTTTCCGGGTTTCGAAGGACTATTGAAGGACGGCTGTCGCTTTCGAGACTGTCTGCATCGCAGCGAGCCGGGGTGTGGCGTGCTCGCGGCGCTCTCGTCCGGCCAGATCCCCGAAACGAGACACCGCGCCTATTTGCAGATCCTCGACGAACTCGCGGCGCCCAAGAAAGGTCGACGATAGGCGGAGCGCGTTTCCTCCGAGAGCGCTTCGCTTGATGCGCAGGCGCAGGTCTCGGGCTCGAATCAGATTTCGTGATGATCGTCTGGGCGCTCGAAACTGATCGCGCCGATTTTTCCGCCGCGCAGCTCGCGCAAGAACAGATCGGCGGATCGGTCGAGGTCGACGTGTCCACCCGAACGCAGAGCGCCTCTTTGTCGACCCACCGCTTCGAGCAGGGCGATTGCGCGCGAAGAGTCGGAGGGATCCTCGGACGTCGAGCGCAGGATCTCGTCGAATTCCTCCTCGAGCTTGAAGCGTGCGACCAGGGATTCCGGGTAGCGCTGCACCAGAAAACAGATCGCCCAGGCCGCGACGTCGATCAGCTCGAATGCGGCGCTGCCGATCGCGCCGCTGCTAGCGAGCCGTCGAGCCCCTTCTTGATCGTCGAGTTTTGGCCAGAGCACACCCGGAGAGTCGAAGATGGAAAGATCCGAATCGAGCTCGAAACGTGCGGCTCGTCGCGTGATCGCCGGTCGATCACCGACCTTGGCGATTCGCCGTCCGATCAGGGTATTGATCAGGGTTGATTTGCCGACGTTTGGGATGCCCACGACCAGGGTTCGCAGGGTGCGACCGGGGCCGCCGCGATTCGGTGCAAGCGCGCGACAGCTCTTCAGAATCGCCCGCACACTCTTGTGGTCACTCATCGTGAGCGCCAGCGGCCGTTCGTCCGGCCAGGCGTCCAGCCAGGCCTCGGTCGTCTCGGGGTCGGCGAGGTCGGCCTTGGCCAGCACCGTCAAGATCGGCTTTTTCGCAGCGAGTTCGCGTAATAGCGGATTTCGACTGGAGATCGGCAGCCGTCCATCGACGAGTTCGATCACGACGTCGACCTTCGCGATCGCCGAGGCAATTTCGCGCCGGGCGCGGTTCATGTGTCCGGGAAACCAATTGATCGGTGTGGCTGGTGGCATGGCTGAGCTCATCGCGGTCAAGGCGGTCAGGCGGCTAGTCCTAAAGAGTGTTCCGACGATAGCGGGCCAATGGCTGCTGAGGGTACTCTCCGGAGCACGCGAGATTCAGATGGACCTGGGGATGGATCGGGTTGGATCCGCGATTGGATCCGCAAAGAGAGGGAAGCAGCGTGAAGGTCGAATCGATTCGCAGCATGCGACTCCGCCCGTCGGCGGGAGAGCCCGGCCACGTACAGGGGTGGCTCCGTACGGTGCGACATGGAAAGGACGTTTCCTTTCTCGATGTGAATGACGGCTCTTGTATGGACGGGCTTCAGGTCGTCGCGAATCCCGAGACGGAAGGTTATGAAGACGTCGTCCGCCAGCTTTCGACGGGCTGCGCGGTCACCGCCGATGGAATTGTGGTGGACTCGCCGGGCAAGGGTCAGCGCTATGAGCTTCATGCGACGAAGGTCGAGCTCGTTGGCGGTGTCGCCGATGGCTATCCACTCCAGAAGAAGCGTCATGGCTTCGAGTTCCTGCGTACGATCGCGCATCTGCGTCCGCGCACAAACACGATCGCTGCAGTTCTTCGTGTTCGCAACGCAGCCTCGATGGCGATCCACAATTTCTTCCAGAGCGAAGAGTTCTTCTATCTGCACACGCCGATCGTGACCGCCTCGGACGCCGAAGGCGCCGGCGAAATGTTTCGAGTGACGACGATTCCGCCTGGGGAGGAGAAACGCCGGGACGACGGAAGCGTCGATCCTGCGGCCGACTTTTTCGGTCGGCCCACCTACCTGACGGTTTCGGGCCAGCTTGAGGCCGAAATCGGCGCTCTCGCACTTTCTCGCGTCTATACCTTTGGGCCAACCTTTCGGGCCGAAAACTCGAATACCACCCGACATCTCGCGGAGTTCTGGATGGTGGAACCAGAAGCTGCGTTCTGCGATCTCGAAGGCCTGGCCGACCTTGCAGAGCGTTTTTTGAAGTCGATTTTTGCCGAAGTACTCGAACGTTGTGAAGACGATATGGCCTTCTTCGAGAAGCGGATCGAGTCGCAGGCGATCTCGCGCATGAGGACGGTGATCGAGGAGCCCTTCGAACGAATTCCCTATCGAGAGGTCATTTCGATTCTGGAAGCTTCGGGCGAGAAATTTGAATTCCCGGTCGGCATGGGCCTCGATCTGCAGAGCGAACACGAACGATGGCTGACGGAGAATCACGTCGGGCGTCCAGTCGTCGTCACGGACTGGCCGGCTTCGATCAAGGCTTTCTATATGTACCGCAATGACGATCAGGAAACGGTCGCCGCAATGGACGTCTTGTTGGGTGGCGTCGGTGAGATCATTGGTGGCTCTCAGCGCGAACATCGCCTCGAAATCCTGGAGCAGACGATTCGCGCTCAGGGCCTCGATCCCGACGAGTATTGGTGGTATCTCGACCTGCGTCGATACGGAAGCGTTCCGCACGCCGGATTCGGTCTGGGCTTCGAGAGGGTCGTGCAATTCATGACGGGCATGGCGAATATTCGAGATGTATCGCCCTTCCCACGAGCCCCGGGTCTGGCTGAATTCTGACAGCGACCGCTCGCTACGAGCGCATGGCTGAGGCTTCGAACGGCAGATTAGGCCGCGAAGACGAACTGATCCCCTTCTGAAAATTCCATAGCGCGCAGAGCGCCGCGAATTTCGTCGCGCGGCTTTGCTCCGGCGACGGAGACGATGATCGGCAGGGGCGGCTGATCGATCAGGTCCGAGGGCGGGATGACCTGGGCGCCGTGGATTTCGTTTCCGATCCGTCTCGGATGAACCTCGACGATCGCTTCGGGGCGATGTCCGAGCGTTTCCAGTTCGCGGCGTAGTGCGCGTCCGGTCGGACCGTGTCCCCACAATATGTACGAGGGGGCCGCCGACAGGAAATCGCGATGGAGATGCCAGGCGCGGCAGGCTGTGAATCGATCGAGAGCATATCGCGGGTCTTTGCGCGACAACCGATCGGCTCCCCCTCGCCAGCCGAGCAGTCTTTTCCCGATCATGCCCACGCAGGGGCCTCGTCGAAGCAGCCG
>CAWLAJ010000232.1:0-6953 GCA_963854795.1 Deltaproteobacteria bacterium UBA4427
TAGTACCGAACCGAATGCAGGACCAGATTCGACGCATCGTGATGGGGTGGTGCAATTCAAGCAGGCCCGGTCTCGTTAGGCGTCGGTCGAGGATCCACGATTGAGCAGTCTCAGAAGCGGCCGGCGAGTCAGCAAACGGCGATAACCGAAAAGGCCGACGACCAAACCGAAGAGGAAGCCACCGATGTGAGCTTCCCATGCCCCCCCAGCGGCACCCGTCGCCCAGCCCACGGCATTGAACAAGATCCAGATGCCAACGTAGAAGGGCGCGGCCAGCTTGAACTGCAAGAAAATCAACATGAACGTCAGCTTCGACCGTCGAAAGAGCACGGCGTAGAGCGCAATCACGCCCGAAATGGCGCCACTGGCCCCGATGGCGGGAGTCGCGGGACCCGCGACGACCGAATAGAGAAGACCTCCCGCGATTCCGGCGAGAAGATCGAAAGCCAGGAAGGCGCGCCGGCCCAGAACGTCCTCGACGTGGTCACCCAGAATCCAGAGGAAGTACATGTTGCCGAGCAGATGAGCCGCGTTCAAATGGTGAAACTGAGATGTCACAGTGACGCGAACCAGGACGGCTCACCGATGAGTAAAGGGTCTACGGCCTTGGTTCTCGAATTCGAAAGACATTGAGGACAATTCTGGCGGCCGCTGAGCTCCGCAGAAGTTCGAGGTCGTCCCCCTGGCGAGTGTGAACATATGACCACGTGACGCGCGGACGTAGCGCAACGTTATGTCTCAGGTTCTCGTCTTGATTCCGCTCTCCGCCGCGCGCTTCCTTCGACATGCTCCTTGACCGCATTTTCCACCTCGGTGCCGACAAAGAAGTCCGGATTGGTCGCGGTGAGGAGAGACACCGCGTTCGAGAACGTAAAGCGCTTGAAATCATCCTCGCTGACCAGGCCCGATTCGACCATTTCATACGCCTCGCATAACACACCACGCATATCGGGCACGTCCCAATGTCCGATGTCCGAGCTGAAGACGGCCTGGAGGCGCGCGCCGAGGGGGTTGCGGTCTGTGTCGAAAGCGGTGCAGTTCATGGGGTCATCGGCCTCGCAGCCAAAGTAGAACTGGTCGTTGAAGACTCGCCGGATGTCGTCGGCGGAGCGCAAGCCGCAATGCCGAAACTCGTCGATCTGCGAGCGATCTTCGTCCGGGTCGGCCAGGTGAGAGAGAGCGCGATCGAGCTGATTCAAGTTTCGCTGATAGGCCTCGCCGCCGTAGCGCTGAAACAGCTCCGTGATCTGCTTGCGATCGATCTTGCTCGGGTCGAGGCTCCCGATCGAGTGGGCCCCGCGCTTCTCGAAATGGCCAATCAGATCCGAGTAGAGGTTGGCCCCCCATGCGACGCCGCCCTCGAGGAATGCAAAGGGCAGGGTCGGGAATCGGTGGGGCACACCGGCGAGAAATAGCGAGCGGCAAGTGGCCTCGCCCGCGGTTGCGAAATTGCCGATGTGATTGAAGACATAGTTGGTCAGCGAGACTCGACTCCCCCAGCCCATGGCGGACGAGTGGAAGGTGGGAGAGACGCCCAGGTCGAGACAGTGCTGCCACACCGCGTCATAGGCCGTCGGATCGTCGGGACCAAAGCTGTCCACCCAGCGAGCGGCGCGCGCTTCATTCGCGCCCGGCAACGGGCGCAACACGGGACCTCCGAGCACGACGGCCCGTAGCGAGAGTTCCACCACGGCATGGTTGAGCTCTTCGATGGCTTCCTCGGGCGTGTGCATGGGGATGATGGCGGCCGGCGTGAGGCGGCGGCCGCAACCGCTGAAGCTCTCCGCGTAGTAGCGATTGAAAGCACGCGCGACAGCTCGGCGCGTGTCCGCATCGTCCAGCGCCGTGACCGTGAGGCCGAACGTGGGATAGGCCACGGCGAAGTCGAGCCCGAGCTCGGGCATTCGGTCGTAGAGGAGATTCGGAAGCATGCTGGTGGCGCGGTCGAGCGTGTTTTCAGCCGGCAGCGCCCACCAGCTCATGCGGTACAGGCCGAGTTTGCGCCGCGTCTCCGTGTCGAGCTCGCGCGCCATGCGCCCGGCGTCGAAGATGCCGTCCAACTGCTTGGCGATGTCCTCTCCGGCGACGGCAACAATCTCGTCGCGCACCGCCGGCATGAACTCCACGATGTGGCCATCACCGTCGATGATGGGATGCGAAAGGGCGGCGCGGATTCCTGCGAGCCTGGCTTCGGAAAACTCGGTCATGACATCTCTCCGGGCAGTCCGTCCGAATTCCTGGACGGCGCCTTACTAATCTACCGCTTGTTCAGCGCTCGGATACGACGAAAGTGCACGACAATCGTCGGTCAGATGCACGCTTCGACCCGCTCGACCCATCGTCTCACGCGGTCGCGGCTGCGGTCGAATGAAGACCGTCTAGCGCTTCGCCAGATGAGCCCATGGGGCAGGCAGTGACACGTCCCGATTGGGTTCCTTGGGCGGCGTATTGATCTTGCCCTTGGGCTGCCACTGCATGTCGCGCATCGTCTGACCGATATGAGTCATATTCAACATGTCGTGGCTGTAACAGAAGAGGCCGTCGCCCGCGTAGTAGAGAATCGAGAGACCGGGAACCATCCACGGCGTTCCATCCTCTTTGTGTCCAAGAATCTGGTCCCATTGACTGACGAGGCGATGGCCAACACTCATCGTCCAGTTCTCGGGCGTCGACCAGCCCTGGCCTGTTAGGCCCAGCATCGATTCTTCAAAAAAATTTCGAATGCCCTCGCGGGTTTCGATGCGACCCCAGGCTGGATCGATATAGGCGGCGTCTTCCGTAAAGTAATCCGCCAGCGCCGACCATCTCTGCTTGCCGACGTCGATGTCGTCTCTTGTCGCGACAAAACGCGCATAGGTCGCCAGGGCTTCATTCTCGATCGAGTTCGACATGCAGTCTCCTCAGAGAGCCCGGGCTTCGGGTCGGGCATCGGTCTTTCCAGCATAGCGTGGCCGCTCGCGGTTCGAGTCCGCCAGATCCACGATCCCCCTGGCCTCTCGATCGCCTTCCCGCCACGTCTTGGGCCGGGAGCCGCCGGACTCTCGATCGAGATCGCGCGAGGAGTCACGAGAACTTTGAGATGACTTCATCGCCGAAACGTCGAATGCCAGCGCACTTTTGTTCGCAGCTCTGGTTCGCGTCGCCATAGAAGAGCCAGGGCACCGTGATGAGTTCGGTGACGCCCCGGTCGCGCGTGGCGCGATAGCCGTCTACGTCGGATACATCGCGCAAAGCGGCACAGATTCCAAAAGTCTGCCCCGCTCGTGGGGAGTCGTTCCGGTAGCGCTCGAGTTCTGCGACGATGGCATCGAGTTCGGCAGTGTTTTGGATCTCGGACGCCCATCCATCACATAGGGTTGCGGCCCGATGCAGGGCAGCCGTCGACGTTCCGCCGCCATAGATTGGAACGGGTTGCGTCGGCACGGGGTTCATCTCGATCGGCTCGAAGTCGAAAAAACTCCCGTGGTGTTCAACCATTCCCCCGGCGATCAGCTTTCGAAGTACTTCGATGGATTCGTCGAGCCGCTTTCCGCGGGTCTCGAATGCGGGTCCGATCAAGTCGAACTCTTCGCGCATCCAACCGGCGCCGACGCCAAGTGTCAAACGATTACTCGACATCACGGCGGCGGTTGAGACACTCTTTGCCGCGAGAACCGGGTGCCGGAGCCCGAGCAGGAAAATGCTGCAGATAAAACGAATGCGTTCGGTGACGGCGCTCATCGCGCCGACCGCGATCAGTGGATCTGGCCAGGGCGAGGTCACATCCCATCGCGGGCGGCCGTGCGACGTGTAGGGATACGGGGTCTTGAGCTGCCCGGGATAGATGATGTGATCGGAGACGATGATGCCTCCGAAGCCGGCTTCCTCCGCCGTGCGCGCGATGTCGCAGAGCTGGTTGGGATCGTTGTACGCGACCGCAATGCAAAAATCCAACCCGCGTCCTTTCGTCGCGCGGCGAAGCGCGGATTCGTGTTTTATCTGTCGACCTGGGCAAGGGCCGGAACGACTCTAGCCGGTAGCTTGCCGGCATCGACATACCAGCGGAAAAGATCTGAGATCGTCTCTCGAGCGGGACGCCAGGCGACGCCGAGTTTCGCAATCTCGGGTGAGTCGTGCATTTCGGGGAAGCGCGTTGCGATCTCGATTCCCTCGCCGGTCATCGGCATCGTCTTTCGCGTGAGTCTGCCGACCACATCCATGGTTCGCGCGGCGGCCCTCAGCGCAAAGCCCGGCGCGCTGATGCGCGAGACTCGAGCACCGGTTGCCTCTTCGAGCATGGCAGTGAACTGGTCCCAATCGAAATAGTGCCCTGCGGCGATGACGCGACCGGAGGTGTTCTCTTCGAGCATGCGGACGAAGAGCTGGGCGAGATCGCGCGCGTCCACGAGCTGGTTGCCGCCTTCGCTCTTGAGGGTGCCGCGCAGAAACGAGCGATACGCCTTCACAGATTCGCTGAAGCCGGGATCGTCGGGACCGACGACTCCCGGCGGATAGACGATCGAAATGGCTGCGCCCGTGGCCTGACGCTCGCGGACCCATGCGTCACACTCCGTTTTCGAACGGCCGTAGTGGGTCTTGCCGTACACCAGCGGCGAGTCCGCGGTCATCGGTTCTTTGTAGTTGAAGATGGTGATGACGCTCGAAACGAAAATGGTATAGAGAGCGCGTTCGGACGCGCGACCGATCACGGTTTCGGTGCCGCGGAGGTTCGCTGAAAAGTCCTTTCTCCCCGAGGTGACGGAAACATCCGCGGCGGCGTGGACGACGCTGTCGCATCCTTCAAGCGCGCGATCGACGCAGTCGCCATCCGTCATGTCCCCACAGACAATGGCATCTTCGTCGATGCCAATCGGCGACAGAACGCGCGCCGCCTTGCCGAGATCGCGAACCAGCACCCGGACTTCATGTCCGGTTTCGCGCAAGCGTCTGGCGGTATGGAAGCCGATGAAGCCGGTGGCGCCGGTGACCAGTGTCTTCATCAGCGCTCTTACATCCTTAATATTCGCCGTTGCTCGAACTCGAACGCTGCGCCCCGGCTGAGTTTCGCAAGATTGAGTTCTTGCGGAGGCGATTGGGGCGCCGCCGATGGATCGATCACGACTTCCCAGGCCAGTCGGGCTCCACGTGGATTCGAATCCGGGTGGCAGCGCGCGCGCGGATTGATCGCGCCCGCAATCGCATCGAGGGCAGGATGGGTCCGATCCTCCAGACCGGCGAACCACGAGTATGCGTCGCGCTCGTTGAGTGCATGGCAATCGCCAATCGTGATTCGCGCGCTCTGGGAGCCCGTGATCTCCACATGCAGGTCGACGTATGTGCGAGGGAAGAAACAGGGATGGACCTGGAAGATCTTTGCGACATCCTCGATCGTGTCCCCACCGATTCTGAACAGTCTGGACAGGCGCTCCGAAGTCAATGCGGCGATACCAGTCCATTGCGAGGCACCCAGTTCGGCCGCGGTCGCATCTCCCTTACGTTGCCCCGCGCAAAGCATGAAAGCGCGAGCGAGCAGATGGCTTTGCACCGCAAATTCCTGACAGACGATCACGAGTGCTGAGTGGGAGAGGTCTTCGAGTTGAAAGCCGGGATCGAATTCGCCCGAGTAGTCGGCCCAACCGCCTTTCTCCGGGTCGCTCTCGGGGACGACAATCGGAACGTTCGCGAGCTTCGACTGCTCTACCCATGCGAGATTGGGATGTTGTTCGTAGGGTGCGGACTCGCCAGCGATGAAAACCGACCATCGACAGTGGGGAAAACGGCCGGCGGGCACTCGTGGCGGGCGATGAAGAGGGCGCATCTTCATCTGCGGGTGCGTTGCGGCGGCAGTCGCGTCGAAGGTTGGATCCTCGATGTCGTGGCACATCAGCTTGACGCGCTTTTCGCCAAAGGGTTCGACGTCCAGAAGTGCCCCGCAGTGCGAGAGCCAGAACTCACCGTACTGTGGGTTGTCCAGTCGAAACTGGAAATCCATGAACTGATGTGGGGCTCCAATGTCGAGCTGCAGGTTCTTGAACACGGTCCCGACATCGCTGCCCTCGAATCCCATGGCACGCTGCATGCGCTTGGAATAGATCGGGCTTGCTGCCATCCATTCTTCGATCGAGAATTGTACGTAGGAGTCGCCACCAAATTGTTTTGCGACGAGAGGCAAGCCGACGCGATCTTGCAGATGGCCGTTGAGAAGATACTCACGCCCGAGCTTGGCGAGTGTGGTGCGAGAGAAACTCGCGAGTCCGACCTCGGGGTCGAACTTTCCGGCGTAGTCATCGAGCAATGGCTTGCCCGCCACTAGGCGTCCGGGTCTTCTAGGGTCGAGAACCAATCGAAATCGGCTCGCTTTGTCCAACCCGGCATGTCGCTCCCCTTCTTCATGCGATCGAGCATCTTTTCACTGAGTTGCTCGTCCTTCATCATGGCGCCAAAGACCGCCCCGGCATTTGCGTGATCGAAAAAATCGCGCTGCCAACTCCATTTGAAGTCACCTGCATAGCGAAACCAACTTCCTCCGGTGCCATGAATTTCATAGGGTTGGCCGGTTGGGTCAGGGATGGGCGCGACCTGACGCCAGATGCCAATGAACTCTCCCTTCTGGTCGTCGATCAAGCGACGCACGTAGGGGTAGGTCCATTGCTCGAGTCCGCTCATCTCGGTTCCAAAGACCCATTCGTGAATTTGCTTTCGACCGCGAGCGACAAACTCCCACTTGGGGCCGTTGTTCCAGCTATAGAGGGCATCCTCGCTGTAGAAACTGCTCATCTTGGACCAGTCGCCGGTGCGTCCCGCTTCGTCATTGGCCGCGACCCAGCGGTCGACCATCTCTTCCATCTCGTCTCGGGGGAATGCGGGCACGTGCGGTCTCCTTAGCTTTCTTCGATGGTGAGAGCCCGGCTCGGGCAGTGTTTGACGGCGAGCGCGATCCTCGCTCGCTCGTCGTCGCTCACGGATTCGTGGAG
>CAWLAJ010000233.1:0-6924 GCA_963854795.1 Deltaproteobacteria bacterium UBA4427
AGTTCAAATCGACGATGACGCAGACCCCGGTGTCGACTCAACTGCTGCCCTTCGCGCCGCCGGAATCGCCGGAAGGCTCGGGCGCCGATGGCCGGTCCAATGGCGACGACGCGCTTCCGTTCGAGATCGAACCCGATCCCGAGGCGTTGTTGGCTGCGCTCGTTCCGAAGGCGATCGAGGTCGAGGTCTTCCGGGCCATGCTCGAAAACCAGGCGGGCGAGCACGCCGCGCGGATGACGGCGATGGAATCGGCGACAAAGAACACGGAAGAACTGATCGAAACCCTGACGCTTCAATACAACCGTGCGCGACAGGCCGCGATTACGAGCGAGCTGGTCGAGATCGTGACCGGCGCGCAAGCTTTGGAATAGGCCCTGGAATAGATCCCGGAAGAGTCGTCGGGCTCGTCTCCGGAAAGAGAGAAATAGGGGAAGAGATATGAGTAGTGGCAAGATCGTTCAGGTCATGGGACCCGTGGTCGATGTCGAGTTCGAAAGTGGTGACGTACCCGAAGTGTTGACCGCGCTCAGGACGACGAATCCATCGATCAATGACCAGCCGAACAACCTCGTCATCGAAGTTGCCCTGCACCTCGGCGAAAAGACGGTCCGTGCGATCGCCATGGATACGACGGATGGTCTTCGACGAGGACAGGACGTGACCGATACTGGCGCGCCCATCACGATTCCGGTCGGTCCCGAGACGCTCGGACGCATCATGAACGTGATCGGGGAACCCGTAGACGAGCGCGGACCCATCGACGCGAAGGTGCATTTTCCGATTCATCGGCCGCCGCCAGAATTCGTCGATCAGTCGACGACCGTTGAGCTTCTCGAAACGGGCATCAAGGTCGTCGATCTGATTGCGCCCTATAGCAAGGGCGGCAAGGTCGGTCTCTTCGGGGGTGCCGGCGTTGGCAAGACCGTCGTCATTCTCGAACTCATCAACAGCATCGCGAAGGAACACTCGGGCTACTCGATCTTCGGGGGCGTCGGCGAACGCACACGTGAGGGCAACGATCTCTGGAACGAAATGCAGGAAGCCGTGCTGCCCGATGGATCGACGGTTCTCGACAAGGCCGCGCTGGTCTTCGGTCAGATGAACGAACCGCCGGGAGCGCGTGCGCGGGTTGGCCTATCGGCGCTCACCGTGGCCGAGTACTTTCGCGACGAAGAGGGCAAGGACGTGCTGCTCTTCATCGACAACATCTTTCGCTTTACCCAGGCGGGCTCGGAAGTGTCCGCACTGCTCGGTCGGATTCCTTCGGCGGTCGGCTATCAGCCGACGCTGGCCACCGACATGGGCGATCTCCAGGAGCGGATCACGTCGACGAACAAGGGATCGATTACCTCGGTCCAAGCGATCTACGTTCCCGCGGACGACCTGACCGACCCGGCTCCGGCGACCGCGTTCGCGCATCTCGATGCGACGACGGTGCTCGATCGTGCGCTGACCGAGATCGGCATCTACCCGGCCGTGGACCCGCTCGATTCGACCTCTCGAATTCTCGATCCACAGGTCGTGGGCGAGGAGCATTACAACGTGGCTCGAGCAGTCCAGGCGATCCTCCAGTCGTACAAGGACCTTCAGGACATCATCGCGATTCTCGGAATGGACGAGCTCTCGGAAGAGGACAAGCTCACGGTCGATCGCGCGCGGAAGATCCAGCGCTTCCTGTCCCAGCCCTTCCAGGTCGCGGAGCAGTTCACGGGTACGCCCGGCGTCTACGTTCGACTCGAAGATACCGTTCGCGGCTTTCGCGAGATCCTCGACGGGAAGCACGACAGTCTTCCCGAGCAGGCCTTCTATATGGTCGGTGACATCGAGAGCGCGGTCGAGAAGGCGAAGATACTCGCTTAGTCCGCCGCCGAGAGGCGTGAGAAGAGTAGGAGCACCAACGTCATGGCGTTAGAACTCGTCGTAGTGACACCGTCTGGAGAAGCACTCTCCGAAGAGGTCGAACAGGTCGTGCTGCCGGGTGAGGCCGGCGAGTTCGGCGTGCTCGAAAGTCATGAGCGATTTCTCACGCCGCTTGCACTCGGACCGATGCAGATCATCTCGAGCGAGGGAACTCGCTGGGGGGCCCTGTCGAGTGGATTCGCCGAGGTCGACGGATCACGCGTGGTCGTGCTCGTTGATTCATGTGCGATGGCGGCCGACATCGACCGCGAGGCCAGCGAATCGCGACGGGTCGAAGTCGATGCGGAACTTGCAGCGCTCGCGGACGGCGACGAGAACAACGGCGAACGGTCCCGCCTCGAGGCAGCCCTGGCGCAGGCGGAGCTCGAAGTCGACGTCGCGGGTCGCTGAGGGCGGGAACCGCCATGCCCTCGAACGCGCCGACTCGAAGAGCGCGGCCGCATTCATCAGACTCTCGTCTTCCTCTTCGACTCCACCAAGATCGTTTTCCAGGACAAGCACTGCTCGACACCGCCGTTTCCCACGCGATGCTTCGACGCGTCGCGGGAGGCGTTGTCGGCGAGAGCCTCAGGCTCTACACCCCCGATCCGGCGCTGCTCTTCTCGAGTCTCGATGCCAGGCGCCCAGGCTACCCACGAGCACTCGAATTGGCCGAACGCGCGGGATTCACGCCTGTGATTCGACTAGCGGGCGGACAAGCAGCGGCCTTTCTCGAGCGCTCGATCGCGTTCGCCTGGGCGAGCCAGGATGCAGACGCCCATCTGCATATTCGCTCGCGCTTCGAAAGACTGGCGAATTGGATCGCCGATTCACTGCGACAACTGGGACTCGACGCGCGGGTCGGTGAGATCCCAGGCGAATATTGTCCGGGCGAGTTCAGCGTCAACATCGCCGGACGCGTCAAGGTCATGGGTGTGGGTCAGCGGGTGATCCGCGGCGGCGCGCACGTCGGCGGCGTACTCACGGTCGGACAGACGGAATTGCTGCGACAGACACTCGCACCGATCTACGAGGCGCTCGGACTCGATTTTCGCGTGGAGACCGCCGGCAGCATTGGGGACTTCGACTCGAGCCTCGACTGCGACGACATCATGACGGCTCTGGTCGATGGCCTGCGGGAATTGGGCTACATCGAGCGAAGCCAACAATTCGACGATGCGATCATCCGAGAAGCCGAACTGCTCGCGGCCGTTCATGATCCAAAGGCCGAGGCCAACGATCGAAGAGGGTTGGGGGCGATACTTCGTGCGAACCCTCGAAGCGGAAAAACGATCGTTCAGGACGAGCCTCGGTAACTTCGGCAATGTCGCTCGCCGCGCGAATGATTGATTGCGAGTATGGCGGTCGATTCGCCATGTGCTTCCATTCGAGCCCTCATCACCAGGAGAAATTCATGAGACCGGAGTCTGAACCCTTTCTTGCCTTGTTACTTCGCGTTTTCTTCACGGTTGTGTTGATCGCTGCCTTCGGCCAGGCGGGAGCCGCGAGCGCAGACTCGGAAGTGAACGACTCGCCCGATGTGAAATACCGCCAGACACTCATGTCGAATGTCGGTTCGAACATGGGCGCGATCGGCGACATCTTGAAGAATCGGCTGGAGCTTCCCGGTCACGTTGCCGTGCATGCCGGACTCCTCGCGGAAAGCGCACAATTGATCGGTGCAGCTTTCAAGAAGAACGTCGCGACCGACGCGACCGATGCGAAGCCGGAGATCTGGCAGGACTGGGAAAAATTCGAGATGGCCATCGCCGATCTCGAAAAGGCGGCACGAGGCCTGGCCGCGGCCGCCGCGGGCAATGACCCGGCGGCGGTTGGACCGGCCGTGAAGGCGCTCGGGAAGAGCTGCGGCGGATGTCACAAGCCCTTCCGTAAGCCGAAGGAAGAATCCTTTCACCGAATGCAATCCGGCTCCCACTAACGCAGCCCGATTGCGAGTGAGCACTTTCGGCTTTCTGGTCAGCATCCTTCTTTCGATCGCGGTGTTGAGCGCTCCGGTCGCGACGGCGGACCCATCGCCGACGCGTGGACAGCAGGTCTTTTACGCGACCGGCGGCTGTACCTGCCATACGAATTTTCCGGGCGAGGGACCGGGCGCGCCCTCGCTGGCGGGAGGCCGTCCGATGAAGACACCGTTCGGTGTCTTCTACAGCACGAATATCACGAGTGATGCCAAGACGGGCCTGGGCAAATGGAGCGATGCAGATTTCATTCGTGCCATGCGTGAAGGTTTGTCGCCCGAGGGTCAACACTATTTTCCGGTCTTTCCCTATACGTCCTTCACGGGTCTGCGCGATCGAGATCTCATCGACCTGAAGTCATACCTCGATTCAAAGCCCGCGATCGAACGCACCAATCGCCCTCCGGACGCGCCCTTTCCCTTTTCCTGGCGCGCCACGCTCACGGGTTGGAAGTGGATGAACTTCAATCCCGCGAGAATCGAGAAGGATCCGGCGCACGATGAGCAGTGGAATCGAGGAAATTATCTCGTGAATGCGGCGGCGCATTGCGGCGAGTGCCATACGCCGCGGACGCTGACGGGTGGACTCGATCGATCCTTGTGGCTGGCAGGATCGGAGCAAGGCCCAGAGGGTGAGCTCGCACCCAATATCACGCCGCATCGGGAGACCGGGATCGGAACCTGGTCGATTGCAGATCTGGTCTGGTACCTGGAAATGGGACTCAAACCCGACGGCGATGACACGCAGGGATTGATGTCCGAAGTGATCGAGCATGGCTATACGAACCTGCCAGCTGCGGACCTAGAGGCGATCGCCGTCTATCTGAAAAGCCTCGAGGCGATCGACAACGACGTTAGGCGCCAGGACGGTTGAGGGGCGACTCGGTTGAATCCAACTGCGTAAGCACGAAGCCGAGCGGCCTCGTCGACACCTAACCCGCCGCAGCCTTCAGTCGGACCTTGCCGTCTTGCACGACGACCTTGAAGTCGACGCGCTTGCAGCCAAATTTCTTCTTCAGGGCGGCCTCCTGTTTGGAGATCGCTGATTGGAGCTTGGCCCGCGTGAGACCGCTGGCGTCTTGACCCGTCGCGAGCATGGCGTCGCGATAGGTTTCGAAGATGTCGCTGTTCGCGTCGCTCGAGGGGGTAGCGTTTCGAGGCGACTTCAGGTCGGGGGTGATCTCACGTGCTCGGTCGCGCAGATCCGCCCTGAACACATGTCGCTTGTAGGTGCCGGCCTCGATCTGTCGAAGCGTCGAGTCCCATTGTCGCTTGAACGCCTGGTAGCGACCATTCAGGCTGTTGAATTTGAATCGCAGTGCGGTGTTGGCGATGCGCGTATTCGAGAAGCGGATCACCGTCTTCTGGACCTCGGCGCGGGGCATCGCCGGCTCCGTCGGCCGGGTGCCGAGGAAATATTTGTCGTAGTCGAGCTTCAGCTGGTTGAGCCGGACTTCGAGGAGCTTCAACTCTTCTTCTTGCGAGGCTGTGCCTTCCATCGATTGAGGAATCGGTTCTTCTCCGCATAGTCTTGACGGCTTTTAGCCCCATTCGTAGAACGCACCACGGCTGCGTAAGATCTGCCGACTCTCGCGGACAGATCCAGACCCGTCATCCCTCCTACCCGCACCCTCGTTCTCAATTTCGGTCATTTCCTCGACCACCTCTTCATGCTGCTCTTCGCAAAGGCGGCCTTCGAGGCGGGACTCGAGTTCGGCTTCGGAAGCGAGTTCGCCTACGCAGAAATGATCCCCTACGGCATGCCGGCAGCGGTGTTATTCGGGGCCGGCGCACCGATCGCGGCAACCCTGGCCGATCGGCTGTCACGCGAAACGATGCTGGCCACGTTCTTCTTCGGCGTTGGTCTCTCGGCCGTGGCAGCCTCGCTGACCAGTTCCCCGCTCGGTCTTGGCATCGCGTTGGCGGCAATCGGTCTATTCGCCTCGATCTATCATCCCGTGGGCATCGCCATGCTCGTCGAAGGCGGGGGCAATGTCGGTTCCCGTCTCGGCGTCAATGGCGTCTGGGGCAATTTCGGGGTTGCCGGCGCGCCGCTACTGGCGGGCCTCGCAATCGCCAACGCTGATTGGCGAATGGCCTTCGCGGGACCTGGGATCGCTTCGCTCATTCTGGGCACGGTCTACCTCGCGAGGCTTCGTGGTCGCGCGGATTCGAGCCTCGCGACCGCAGAGTCGGGTGACCCTTCTGCAGACCGAATGGGCGACGGATGGCAGCGCTCGCTGATCGCGGTTGGTCTCGTCACACTCGCCGGTGGCTTCGTCTTCGGCGCGATCACTTTCCTGATTCCGCGACTCTTTGAAGTCCGCTTGATGGGATTGTCCGATGATTCGGCCCTCACGGGTATTTTCGCCGCACTGATCTTTGGAATCGCGAGCTTTTCCCAAATCGGGGTCGGTCGTCTGCTCGATCGGGGAAGTGCCAAAAGGGTCTTGATGACAGTGGGTGCCGGCCAGCCACTTCTGCTCGTGTGGATGGCAACGGGTACGGACGCCTCGCTTCTGGCAGCCGCCCTGCTCGCGATGGCTTTTATCTTCGGACAGGTTCCCATCTCCGATGTGATCGTCGCACGCACGGTTCCCGATCGACTTCGGCCGCGGATTCTGTCGCTGAAATTTCTGCTCAACCTGAGCGTCGGCGCGATGACGCTGCCACTGGTTGCGTGGATGGGGAAAGAGGGTGGCGGTTTCGAAGCGATGTGGATGCTCTTGGCGCTGGCCTCGATCGCCGTCGTGCTGGCGGCAGCGATTCTCCCGACTCAACCCTCGCGTCTGCGCGGCTCGGAATGATCCCAATCGGCAAGTAGCGTATGGAGCGCCGTCACGAGCAAGAAACGAATGAGTGCGTCCCGAGCCACTTCGGCGCCCGCACCTCAGACATCTCCATCCGTTTCGTCCGTTGTGTGTTCCCGATTTAGATCGATCTCGAGATAGCGACTCAGGTAGTGCACCCCGACATAGAAGGGCAGTGTGTCCACGAGAGCGATCACCATTTTGAAGACGTATCCGGAACCGATGAAGACCCAGAGC
>CAWLAJ010000234.1:0-6910 GCA_963854795.1 Deltaproteobacteria bacterium UBA4427
TTGTCGTGCTTGGGGTGATTGTGCTCATTCCAGGTGGTAAACCCGGGCGGCATTGTCGTGCAGGATCTTGCCGGCGAGGTCTCTCGGAAGCTTCCCCAAGACCTCCGAGGCGTATTGTCGCGGCGCCACGGCGGGCGTCGCCGGGCCTGGCGACATGGAAGTCGGGTGCGCAAAGTCCGTCTCATAGAGAATGTTATTTGGATAGCGTTCGATCGTTTGAGAGAGCATCTCGCGTTCGAACCAGAAGCAGCCATAAACCTGACGCTCGAAGCTGGCGTGAATGCCCATGCCGGCGGGGTCCGAGAACGGATTGCCATCCGACGTGCCGAGCCACTCCTGGCTGCCGATGTGGAAACTGATCGGGAGCCCTGCTTCTTCGGCGACGGCCCCCACGGGATCCCAGTCCGTATGCGCGAGCGGTGCGAATCCGAAATCCTGGGGTTGGCTCGGAAAGAGGATCGACTTGTGTCCCAATTGGGCACAGCGCGTGATCTCATCGACGCTGGCCTTGATATCCCAAAAGGGAAGGGCGGTCACAGGCAGCAGTCTCTCTGGGGTGCCACGCTCGACCAGTCGCAGAGGAAGTCGTTGTAGGCACGCACGCATGCGAGCATGAGTTCCTCATCCTTCATACGAATGAAGGACTGGGAGCCGAACCCGCCCACGTTTGGGTAGAGAATCTGCGCATAGATCCCGTTCTCATCCATGTGCTTGATGCGCTCATTCGCGTCGTATCCGGCGGGGTGGCAGTCTGCGTAGGTGTCGGGAAACTCGGTCGGAGGGAGGCCATCGTAACGAGGCCCGGCGCCAGTGTGGGCGTGCCATCGATGACCCCAGTGTCGACGCCATCCAGTTGCTCGATGTGCGGAACTCGATCCTTCCACTTCTCTGGCACCCGCGAGGTCCGGGTGTCCGCGGGCTCGGTGACGTGCGTATCCACGTCGATCACTCTGAATTCGTCGAAGAGATCCACCGCGTTTCCTCCTGTCCGGATACTACCACTCGACGGCGGCCGTCTATCCCCCGATCTGGGCTCAGGATTCGGAGAGGAAGCTGTAAAAGTCGTTCAGCGGCCGTTCAGCTGTAGGCGATACGCGCCTTCGGCGACCGTATCACTCGACTTGCGACTTATTCACCCAGCCGGCGACAAGAATTGCTATCGACCCAGTGTCCCTGGAAGTCCATCATTCGGAGATGCGGCAAATGGAATGCGAGCGTGCGCCGTATCCGGATGAATAGAGTGCTCCGAAACGAACGAGCGTGGAGATGAAAGACATGAAACTCGAAGAGATGATCCTGGTGAGCGTCGATGATCACGTCTGCGAGCCGGCTGATATGTGGAACGATCACATTTCGGCCAAATGGAAGGACCGCGCTCCGAAGTTAGTGAGCAAGCCGGATGGCACCGACGTCTGGGTCTTCGAAGGGCGCCAGATTCCCAACGTGGGTCTCAACGCCGTGGCTGGACGCCCCCCCGAGGAGTACGGAATGGAGCCCACTGCCCTCAGTCAGCTGAGAGACGGCTGCCACGACGTGCACGCGCGGATCGACGACATGAACGTCAATGGCGTACTGGGCTCCCTTTGTTTCAGCTCGGTGCCGGGTTTCGTGGGCGAACTCTTCGCTGGCCAAGCAGACAAGGAGATGGCCGCCGCGATGGTGCGCGCGTATAACGATTGGCACGTCGACGGATGGTGCGGCGCCTATCCGGGGCGATTCATTCCGCTGGCGATCCCGATGATGTGGGATCCTGAACTCATGGCGGAAGAAGTGCGCCGGCTCGCTCGGAAGGGATGTCACGCCATGACATTCCCCGATTCGCCAATCAACCTCGGCTACCCGAGCATTCATAGCGAGACCTGGGAACCCTTTTGGCGCGCCTGCGATGAAGAGGGAACGATCATTTGCATCCATATCGGTTCGGGCACGAAAATGAAGCTCGAAGATATGGCGGCGCCGATCGAAATCATGATTTCGTCGACTCCGATCTCTCTCTATGGATGCGCGTCGGAACTCACTTTCTCGAAGTTTCTCCGCAAGTACGACAATCTGAAATTCGCGCTCTCAGAGGGCGGGACCGGCTGGATTCCGTACTTCCTCGAACGCGCTGACTACGTCTACGAGCACCACCGATTCTGGACCAAGCAGGATTTCGGAAATAAGCTGCCGAGCGATGTGTTTCGGGAGCACATCGTGACCTGCTTCATTGATGACGCGGTGGGCGTACAGACCCGCGACCTCATCGGCATCGACAACATCACTTGGGAATGCGACTACCCGCATTCCGACACGACGTGGCCCGAGTCACCTGAGCGGCTCTGGAAGTCGCTCGCGGGCGTATCAGACGAGGATATCCACAAGATGACTCATCTGAACGCCATGAAACATTTTAACTACGATCCCTTCGCCCATGTCCCACGCGCAGAGTGCACAGTGGGCGCGCTGCGCGCGCAGGCAAAGGACGTGGACCTGTCACTCAAGAGGGGAGGGGGCGGCAAGAGCCCCTCGGATTACTCGACGGGCTTCGTCACGATTGGAGATGTCGTTCAGCAAATGGCCGATGCCTTCTCTACGCCCTTCGAATAAGGACGCTCGACGGGCGCTCTCGAATGGACGCACGGCCAGTGACGGGTCTACCTCCGCCTAATAAGATGTGGCTCTCGGGCGTCGCAGACTTTTCACTCGCGGCCTACGCTTCGAGCTCGTAGAGCGCCTGCGCGTTACCGCAGATCATCTTGAATTTGTCGATCGGGTCGACGCCCGCCATGGACTCTTCGATGATGCGCCGGCTATAGGGCCAGTCGTGGCGATGGTGCGGATAGTCATTTGACCAGAGCAGATTGTCGACGCCAAACCAAGCTCGATTCTGAACGGCGAAGGGCTCGCGGATGAAGCTCACCTTCCAATTCTGGTGAAAGTAGTAGCTGGGAAGTTCTTTCAGGCTCGATTTCGACCAGACGCGGTTGCGCCACCAATGATCGTCCATATGTTCGATACAGTGTGGAATCCAGCCTGCGCCGCATTCTGCCATCACAAATTGAACACTGGGGTAACGGTCGAATAGGCCGGAGTAGATCATCTTGGCGAAGACACCCGAGAACTCGGCGACGGCGCCTCCCATGAGCTGCATGCTCGGCACGGCGAATTCAATCGCGTGGTCCGGGCTTCTGACTTTGGGGATCTCGCCGCTCGCGGCCAAGCCGGCGTTCTTCAGTCCGGCGTGAATGTGAATCGGGAGTTCGGCTTCCTCGGCGGCGGCCCAGAAGGGATCGTCCTCGTCCGACAATTCCTTGTTGCCTGAGGGCAGGGCGGAAATGATGACGCCCTTCGCACCGAGGCTCTTGGCCTCCTTCAGCCGCATCAAGGAACTCTCGATATCGACACCGGGCATCTGGTAGAGCCCGATGAGTCGATTGCGGTCGGCGGCTGAGAACTCCTCCCACATCCATTGGTTGTAGGCATCGAGTCCGGCGAGATGGTATCCCGGATCGGGCTGGGACATGAAGGCGGCCATCGTGCGCTGTGACGGATAGAGCACTTCCGCGTCCACACCGTCGATCGCTTGTTCGTCGAGCCGCGCCGCACCGTCGAAAGCGCCTTGACGCATGTTCTCGTAGCTCGTTCCAAACCACGAGTTGTCTTCGTACCGCCGACCCCATTCACCTCGATTGGTCACCAGCCCGATCGGCATCACCGGTTGTCCAGGAACGACTTCCCATGCGTCCCCGCCTTCGGGGTCCTTCACCAGTTTCGGCATTCGGTCGTGGTAGCGGCTGGGCAGGTAGCGCTCCCACATAGTCGGAGGCTCGATGGTGTGGCCGTCGGCAGAGATGATCTGGTAGCGGCGCTTCTTTTTTCGCGGCAAGTCCTGGTCCATGGCGCCTCTCGCTTTGGGATGGGCCGATCATAGATCGCCTTGTTCGGCCGCCCACTGACTGTGATAGAGTACACTGTACGCAAGAATCACAACCCTGTCCGCAAATTCAGGCGAGGCCCCGATCATGGTGACGTCGACGCGACGGACGAAGAGCCGGTCACGGCCGGCTCTGACGCGGGAGCGAATTCTCGAGACCGGACTCTCGCTCCTCGAGCGGTCCCCCCGTGCGGATATCAGCATGCGTTCGCTCGCTGAGGAACTCGGGTCGGCGCCGATGTCGCTCTACCGCCACGTGCGAAATCGCGAAGATCTGCTCGAAGGGATCAATCTTCTCGCGCTCGAGTCGATCCAGCTCGAGATTCCCCCAGAAGGCGACTGGCTGGACCGCGCCCGCATCTGGATGCACTCCCTGCGTCGCGAGTTGCATGCCCAACCCGCGGTGGCCCCCCTGCTACGGCTACGTGGGTCACTCGCGCCCACGCTCTTTCAGGTTCTCGACGAGTTGATTCGAGTCATGCTCGATGCAGGCTTCGAAGGCCGCGGGGCGGCCCTGGCTTGTCGTGAGGTTGCGTGGTTTACGATGTCCTTCGTCGCGAATGAGATGAGCAATCAGTCCTTCGCAAAGAATTCGCTGAGCCTGACAGGCTCGGACTCAGCTTCGTACTCAGGTTCCTTCGATCAGCTCTCCTCGGATGATCTCGCGCAAACGCCGGAGCTCGCCGCGCTGTTGCCCTTCTTCGCGGAGATCGAGATCGATGAGATCTTCTCTACAGCCGCCGATCATCTTCTCCAAGGTCTCGCGCAGTCTCTCGACTCAGCGGCGTCGCGCCGGCGCCGGAAGTAGACGGGAGGGGTGGATTCGATGGCTGGACTTTCCTACGGCTGCGCGCTTGCGACTTTGGCCTCGGAAGACCCGAATCGAATCGCGGTGGTCTGCGATGGAGAATCTATCAGCCTGCGTGAACTTGATTCGCTCTCGAATCGAATGGCGCGGGTTTATGCGGAGCTCGGTGTCGAGCCCAAAGACCTCGTCAGCTTCTGTCTTCCGAATGGAATCGAACTCATTACGGGTTGTTTTGCAGCATGGAAACTCGGAGCGGTTCCGAATCCGCTCTCCGATCGAATGCCCGCGCCCGAGCGAGACGCGATCCTTTCGGTCGGGGCGGCGGCGCTCGTGGTGGGGGTGACGCCGGATGGGCGCCTGAATAGGGCAAGCCTGCCGAGGGGTTTCGTTCCGGACGATGCGCATTCCGACGATCCACTGCCCGATCGAACGGCCCCGCATGAGCGTGCCCTCGCCTCGGGTGGAAGCACGGGACTCCCGAAGTTGATCATGCCGAAGAGCGAAGCCGTCTATGACCGGGATAGCGCGTCGCCGCTCTTCAAAGCGAAACGCGCCGTACTCGTACCGGGCCCGCTGTCTCATGCCGTTCCTTTCAGTTCGACCTTCCAAGGCATCCTTGCAGGCTGCGAAGTCGTCTTGATGCGACGCTTCGATCCGAACCGATTCCTTGAGTTGGTCGAGGCTCACCGTGTGGATCGCGTGAGTCTGGTGCCGACGATGATGCTGAGGATTTGGCGCCTACCCGAGGCGAGTCGCCTGGCCCGGGACGTTTCGTCCCTCGAGTTTGTCATGAGTGGCGGCGCACCCCTGCCGGCGTGGCTCATGCAAGCTTGGATCGATTGGCTGGGACCCGAGGTGATGCACGAGGCCTTTGGTCCGAGCGAGCGAATCGGCGGCACTTTCATCAGTGGGACGGAATGGCTCAAGCACCCTGGGTCGGTCGGTCGTTCGACGAACCCGGGAGGCATCAAGATCCTCGATGCGCAGCGAAACGAGTTGGCGCCGGGCGAAATGGGCGAAATTTTCATGATGCCGTCCGGCGGTCCGGGATCGACCTATCACTATCTCGGCGCAAAGGCCAACGAGCGTCATGATGGTTGGGAGTCTGTCGGCGACATGGGTTACCTCGACGCAGACGGATACCTCTATCTGGGGGATCGGCGCAGCGACATGATCGTGACGGCAGGTCGCAATGTTTATCCCGCGGAAATCGAAGCCGCGCTCGTCGCACATCCGTCGATTCGATCCTGTGCGGTCATCGGACTTCCGGACGAAGAGTTCGGAGAGCGGATTCACGCCATCGTGCAGTGCGAAGGGGAACTCGATGAAGTGGCACTGCGGCGACATCTCGGAAGCCAACTGATCGAGTACAAGGTTCCACGGTCTTTCGAATCGGTGGCCAGCGATTTGCGGAACGAGGCCGGAAAAGTGCGACGAACGGCGCTGCGTACGGCCAGGCTGGAGGCTCACGCGTGAGCGTTCGACCGAGTTTGGAAGGGAATCCCCATGAGTGAATTATTCTACGACGCTTACAGCATCGACTATCCGATCATCGACTCCGACGCGCACGTCAACGAGCCGCCGGATCTGTGGCAGGATCGCGTGCCCGCCAAGTGGAAGGCGCGCGCGCCCAAGGTTCTGCACACGGAGGACGGCGACGTCTGGTCCTTTGACGAAGGCCGTGACAAATGGCCTGTCGGACTCACTGCGACAGCGGGTCTTTCGTTTTTTTCAGTTCAGCCCGATGCTCGCAGGCGGTTATCGCGAAATGCGTCCGGCTTCTTTTGACCCCGAAGCGCGACTCCTCGAAATGGATACGGACGGAATCTATGCACAGGTCTTGTACCCGAGCGTTGAAGGGGGCTCGGATTTATTCCGAGGAGCCCGAGCTCCAGATCGCCTGCGTGCGCGCCTATAACGATTGGATCGAGGAATTTTGTCGTGATTCCTCCGGCCGTCTGATCTCGCAGGCGATCATCCCGACCACCGGAATTCAAGACGCCGTCGTCGAACTCGAACGCGCAATCAAAGGGAACCACCATGGCGTATCATCTCCGCTTTTCCGAATGGCACGCTCGACCCGATGGAGGAAGACGATCAATTCTGGGCCGTCGCCCAGGAAGCAGACGTTCCGATTGCCATTCACATCGGCAGCTTTCTGCCGAGTGCGTCCGCCTCACCGGGCCAGC
>CAWLAJ010000235.1:0-6736 GCA_963854795.1 Deltaproteobacteria bacterium UBA4427
TACAGAGAGTGGTGCGGATTCGAGAACTGCTCGCCCCCTGTGAGCGCATCGGAATCCTGGTTCAGCCCGACCCCGACCCCGACGGCATCGCGAGTGCCTACGCGCTTCGCGCACTCCTGGGTCGAAAGCGAACGACGGCTCCCCTGATCTCCTTCGGTGACGTCCAGCGACCCGAGAACCAGGCGCTCTGCGAGGCCATTGGAATCGAGGTTCGCGTCATCACGCCCGACGAGATCAGTGAATTCGACGGACTGGTTCTCGTCGATGTCCAACCCAATGTCTTTGGCGACGATCCACCCGAGCGCCTGAAGAGCATCGACGTCGTGATCGACCACCACCCGGAGCGGACCGGTTACGAAGCGACCATCAGCGATATTCGCTCGAACTATGGGGCGACCTCGACGATCTTCACCGAGTACCTACGCGCAACGAATACCGAGATCAATCCGCGTCTCGCGACCGCTCTGCTCTACGGAATCAAGAGCGACACGCAATACCTCGGACGCGAAACGAGCAACCATGACATGCAGTCCTTCGCATTCCTTCACGCTTCGCACAGCCCCGCACTCCTTCGTCGGATCGAGCGACCCGCGCTCCCGCTCGCCGGCCTGCAAGCGCTCGGTCGTGCATTGTCCAAAGCCGATGTTCGCGACGGGATTCATATCCTCGTACTCGGTCGGGTACGCGAAGATGTGATTCCACAGGTAGCCGACATGGCGCTTCAGGCCGAGGGCGCGGAATGGTCGATCGCCGTCGGCACGGTCGGAAGAAATCTGGTGTTCTCCGTTCGCAATGTCGGTTATGTCCGCGCCGCGGGTGAAGTGGTGAAGGCCGTGGTCGAAGGTCTGGGCGTCGGCGGTGGCCATCGGTCCATGGCGAAAGGCATCATTCCCTTGAAGGCTTTTCGTGAGGTCTATGGTCGAGCCGATCGCGCGCAGATTCGAAGCGCACTCTATGACGCCTTTGTCCGCGCCATCCATCGAGACGATGACTGATCGCGATGGCTCGACCCCGCGCACTTCCAGCCTCTGAAATCGCATCGCGCCTCGGCGCGCTACCGAGCTGGGAGCTGGAAGGCGACAAACTCCACCGCAAATTCAAATTCGGCGATTTCGCCGAAGCCTTCGGTTTCATGGCGGAAGTCGCAATTCTGGCGGAGAAAATGGACCACCATCCAGAATGGTCGAACGTCTACAGCCGAGTCGACGTCCATCTCACGACGCATGATGCAGGTGGCCTGACCGAACTCGACTTCGAGCTCGCCGCGCACATGAACCGCATCGCGCGCGCGGTCGACTAGCCCGGACCCATCGCGAGACCCGACAGCCATCGACCGATTCGGCGGCGCCTAGCCGACCGAGAGCAGCTGGTGTGCGCCCATCGTGCGTTCCTGGATCTGAATGCCGAGCGGGCAGCTTCCCAGGCAGGGAGCCGAACAACCCGCACACGCGGAGGCGTTCACTTCGAGCTTGGCGTACAGATCCATCGCATCTTTCTCGGATCGGTAGTCCTCGAAGTACATTCGATGACGCAGAACATCGTTGATCGGAACATTCTCTGGACAGCTTCCCAGACAGACTCCGCAATGCGGCGCGCAATACGAACCCGCCACCGCGCGGTCATAGCGATCGAGTATCGCCACGTCCTCGGTCCCCAGCGTCTGCCCCGAAGCGTAGAGGTATTCGTCGATATGCTGCATCTCGAAAAACGAAATCACCGCACAGGAAACACTCGGATTCGCATGAACCCACTTCAGCGCCGCCTGGGCATAAGTATTCGCGTCGTGAAAATCTTCCAGGTTGCGATGACGAGCGCCCTTCAGGGTCTTCATCGCGACGATGCCCATGTCCTGTTCTTTGTGCGCACGATCGATGATGCTCGAGAGCTGCGGCCAGATTCCGTGATGATAGGCGAGCATCATGACATCGAATCGGCCAGAGTCGATCGCGGTGTTGGCCACTTCGACCAGCCGCGGCGTATGAGTCGACACGCCGAGGAAGCGCGCCTTGCCCTCGGCCTTCAACTGATCGAACGCCTCATGGACATTCTCGTCCATCAGTCGGCCCACTTCGTCGCAGGAATGGATATGAATGAGATCGACGTAATCCGTCTCGAGCCGGCGAAGGCTGTCGTGAATGATTTCCTTGTAACGGGCAACCGAGGTTCCGGCGGGCAGATGACCTATCGGTGTACAGAATTTCGTCGCCAGAAAGACCTGATCGCGCGGGAAATCCTTCAAGGCCCGTCCAACCACGAGTTCACTCCCGGTCGTCGAATAGTCCGGGGCCGTGTCGATGTAGTTGACACCACGATCGAGTGCCTTGCGAACGATCTTCCAGGCTTCGTCGCCGCGTAGGCGACCGGCGCCGAGTACCGTGTCCGATACTTTCCACCCGGTCCGACCCAGGCGCCCATACGACTCGACCCGCGCAGTCTTCCAGGCATCGTCCCAGTTCGGATGAGTCTTGACGACACCGGTGTCTGCAGAGATCTTGGAGCCGGTGGCGAGCCAACCGTCGCCCTTTTTGCCGATGCCGAAGAGCGCGTTTCCGAGACTTCCGATCACGGCAGCGAAGAGGGCTCCGCCTCCGGCAGCCGAGGTCCTGAGGAATCGTCGCCGGCCCGCGTTGGTTTCGTCCGATTCGGAACTCGAATCCGCTCTGACGGAATAGACGACCGCGATCAAGGCGATCAAGGCGAGTGTCACGACTCCCCAGAACAAGCCGCCGACCGCATTCGGCATGTCCGGGGCGATTGTGCGTTGAAGCCATTCGCCGACCGGGAAGGCGCTGGCGTCCAGACCGATTGCCGTGCGATAGATGAAGTTGCCGCTCAATGCATAACCCGCGACTAGCGAGATCAACATGATGATGGTAATCCTACGACTCGTGCGGCCCTTCTCGAATGCCATCGGCTTGCCCTCTTTGCGTTTGGGATCCCTCGATTCGCTCACGTTGCGAAGTCCGTACTGATTGGCCAAGTATAGGGGCCGAACGTCTCCACCCGAAAGGACCCGGATCCGGATGGCGACTCCGCTGATCATTCCGGACGTGGCCTCCCTGCCCGATTTCGAAGGCCACGATCTCGGAGCCACAGAATGGTGTCGCATCGATCAGAAGCAGATTGATGCCTTCGCGGCCGCCACGGGCGATCAACAGTGGATCCACGTCGACCGCAAGCGCGCCGAAAAGGAATCCCCATTCGGCACGACAATTGCCCACGGTTACCTCACGATCGCTCTGGCTCCGGCACTTCTGCCGGAACTGATCGTGGTCGAGAATTGCTCTCAGATCGTGAACTCTGGAATCGAGAAATTGCGCCTGCGAGAGCCCGTTCCTTCGGGCGGTCGCGTGCGCCTGGGGGCAAGCATCAAGGGAGTCCGGCGTGTGCCCGGCGGTGCGATGCGCCTGGGGCTCACAATTCGCTTCGATATCGAGGGCGCAAGTCGACCCGCCTGCACAGGCGAGCTGATTTTCGTCTACTTTCCTTGATGCGCCCCAACATGCCGGGACCAGTCCGTCCAGACTGAGCGCGCCCGGGCGCCGGGGGTATGCTCGATACCATGAAGATTGCGCTTGCCCAGATCAATCCCACGGTCGGTGACCTGTCTGGAAATCGTCGACTGGCGCAGAAGGCCGCGGAGCAGGCGGCGGCCGCCGGTGCGGATTGTGTCGTACTCCCGGAAATGGCAATCACCGGCTATCCACCGATGGATCTGCTGGAGCGCGACCGTTTCATCGACGATCAGCTCGCCGAACTCGATGAACTCGCCAAGACGTCGAGGCGAATCGCGATCGTCGTCGGTGCGGTGATGCGTGGCGACGACGCCAATCCGAAGTCATTGCTCAACGCCGCGGTCGTCTTGGCGAAAGGGCGAGTCCACGCCTTTCGCAGCAAAACACTTCTGCCGACGTATGACGTCTTCGACGAAGAGCGTTATTTCACGCAGACGCAGGATTGGTCGCCCGTCCATGTCCCCAACGTCGATCTCTCACTGGGGCTGGCGGTGTGTGAGGATACGTGGTTTCGGACCAAGCCCTATCCGGTCGATCCAGTCGCTGAACTCGCAGCGCGAGGTGCCGATCTCATCATCAACCCTTCGGCTTCACCCTGGCACGTCGGCAAGGCCGCCGAGCGGCGCGCGATGCTCGCTGAAGTCGCGATCCGAAACGAAACGCCCGTCGTCTTCGTCAACCAGGTCGGCGGTAACGACGAACTCGTCTTCGACGGCGGCTCCTGCGTGATCGACGCGAAGGGCAACGTACACGCCGCGATGCCACTATTCGAGACCGGGCTGGCCATCTGCGACATCCCGCTCCCCCCGGGCACCCCACTCGACGCAGTCGACGATCCGATCGAAGTCGCACAACTGCAATCGGGTCTGGTACTCGGAATTCGTGACTATTTTCTCAAGCAGAACCTGCCGCCCGACGCCGTGATCGGCCTGTCCGGGGGAATCGACTCCGCCGTCACGGCCTACCTTGCCGTACTCGCGCTCGGCGCCGAAAGAGTCCTGGGCATCGCGATGCCAGGGCCCTTCTCTTCGGAACACAGCATCGACGACGCGTTCGGACTGGGCGAGCGGCTCGGGATCGAAGTTCGTCGCGCCGACATCGGTCCCCTCTATCAAGCCTATCTCCAACTCTTCGGCCAGCTCTTTGGCGAGCGCGACGACTACGGCCTGACACAGCAGAACATCCAATCGCGAATCCGCGGAGCAATCCTGATGGCGTGTTCGAACGACGAGAATCGCCTGGTTCTGGCGACCGGGAACAAGAGCGAGCTTTCCGTCGGCTATTGCACGCTCTACGGCGATACCGTGGGCGGCCTCGCCGTATTGGGCGACGTTTACAAGGGCGATGTCTATGCGCTCGCGGAATATGCGAATCGTGACGCCGAGCGCATTCCAGCCAATACCATCGAGAAGCCGCCCTCAGCGGAACTCGCCGCGGACCAACTCGACCAGGACGACCTGCCGTCGTACGACGTTCTGGACAATGTGCTTCAGCAGGCGATCGAAGGGGGCCGAAGTCGCGCCTCGATCATCCCTCCGCCCGGCGTCTCCCAAGAGGTCGCCCTCGGCATCGTGAATCGCCTCGACCGGAACGAATACAAGAGGCGCCAGACGCCGCTCGTCCTACGAACCTCGAGGAAGGCCTTTGGACGCGGTCGCCGCCTTCCGATCGTTCATCGATACTCGGGCTAGGCCAGCGGATGCTCAGCTGGCGGCGACGGCTTCGGCCGTCGCGTGGCGTACGTGTTCTGCTCGCGCCCCGCGCGGACCTTCTTGAACCACGTACTCGACCAAGTCCCCTTCGTTCAGTCCATCGTAGTCACTCGCGTTCAAGCCCGAGCGATGGAAGAAGACTTCTTTGCCGTCGGCTCCGCGGATGAATCCGAAGCCGCGATCGCGGACCATCTTCTTGATCTTGCCTCGGCATTTCGGACCGCTCGGAGCCGCCGTCGGCCCACCGCCCGCCGCGGGAGTGCGCTTTCGCCCACGTCCGCCGCGCCGACCACCGGGCGCTCGAAAGCGATCGGTGGCGACGAATTCATTGCGGAAGAGATCCAGTACCACAGTCAAATCCTGAAGTCCCTCTTGCTCAGGCGAGAGCAGGACCTCACCATCTTCGGCCTCGACGACGCTATAGCGAAGCCCGGTATTCTTGTGGGTCACGAAGAGACCGGATTCAATTTCATCGAGTGTCAGCATGACGCTTCTCCTGTCCGCGAGCGGTCAATTCGGTCTCCGACTGGCTGCCGATCGAATTCCGATCAGGCGATTGATCGGATTGACGGCTCGGCGCTGTGTCGAGGTGAGGCGAATCCGCTTGCGGGTGCGATTGGGGCGAACTCCCATGGGTAATGCAAGGAAGCTGCGGGCGCGCAGAATAGAGGAGGTCCCCGATGCGGTCAACAAAATTGGAAGGCCGGGCGGACATCGGGGCGCGTTCCCAAGTTGCTGATCTACCGAGTCTTTTTACCCATTCCAGAAGATATAGCCTGCTAAATCTACAGTACGCGATCGTGTTCTCATTCTTGGTCGCGCTCGTCGGGGGTCTGATCGGAAGTCTCACTGGCTGCCAGCCGGCAGTGAACGGAAGAGATCGATTTGCCAATCCAGCCCCGAGGGAAGTGCTTCGAATCGGGACCAGCGGCGACTATTCGCCCTTTAGTCGGTGGCCAGCGGACGAATCGGAACCGGCGGGATTTTCCATTTCGATCGCCAGGGCCTACGCCGAGGCCCGCGGCGTCGATCTGGCTTGGATCCACTTTGCCTGGCCCGAATTGGCAATCGATCTCGAAGCCGATCGCTTCGACTTCGCCGTCTCAGGAATTACGGTCCGGCCCGATCGATCGACGAGGGGGCGCTTCAGCCTTCCCGTTACGACGAGCGGCGCGATCGCGCTCGTCCACGAGGCATCGCCAATCGAATCCACCGAAGATCTCGACCGGTCAACCCTTCGAATCGCCGTGAATGCGGGTGGCCACCTCGAGCGCGTGGCGAGACGACTCTTTCCCGCTGCAAGGATCCATCCGGTTGCCAATAACGCGGAGGTCCTCGACCAGCTCCTGCACGGTCACGCCGACGCGGTCCTCACCGACACGCTGGAGGCACCCCATTGGCAGCGAATCGCCGAGACCCGATTGCGGACGATCGGTCCGCTCACGCGTGATCGAAAGGCCGCCTGGTTTTCCGTGAATAGAGCGGGGGAAGTCGAACGCTTCAATCGAT
>CAWLAJ010000236.1:0-6735 GCA_963854795.1 Deltaproteobacteria bacterium UBA4427
GGCTTCGGTTCGCGCTGGTGCACGTCCCAGAGGATGCCGCATTCAGAGCAAGCGAGCTCGGGACCGAAACGATGTCCCGATGCACCGGGGCGATCTGGGGAATCGCTCTTTCTTGCTTGGCCGGTCTTGGTGGTCGATGCGCCGCCGGTGGCGCTGCGTGCGCGGCCACTCCGACTACTACCGCTACCGCTACTACTACCGCTACCGCGACCGCGACTGCGACCGCCACTGCGACCGCTACCGGCTCCAGCGCTGTTTCCACTCTGACTCAATCGACCGTTTCCTCGAGTTGCGCGTCATCGCGGAGGCGGACGTCTGGTTTGCGTCTCGTATTGCGATGGCGAAACGACTATAGCGGGTTGGAGCGATTCCTGTTTTCTCTGAATCGTAGCCGACTCAGTCGGAACGAGAGATGAAGAGGGGGCGCTCGAGCTCCGACATCAGGAGCGGATCCGTCCAGTCCGACAGATCACCGGTCAATCGATCGGATCTTGAAGTCCGACAACCCTCTTCATCGCAGAAGACGGTGCGCAGGACGTTCGCCGCGAGTTCGCTGGACCGGGACCACCAGAGATTGCTCTGTAATTGGAGTACGACAACGGCGATCGTCGGATTCTCAGCCGGCGCGAGACCGAGAAACCACTCGTACCGACCATAGGGATCGCTTCCCGTCAGGTTTCCGGTCTTTCCCGCAACATCGATTTCTCCGAGCAACCTCTTTCCGCGGCGCGTTTGAAACGAGCTCTTGGCCGTGCCACGGGTCGTCGTCCCGATCAACATCGTGCGCAGTCTGCTGGCGATCTCCTTCGAGATCACGGGTCGCGCATCGGAGCGCGGCGGCATCGCAAGGGATCGCCCCTGGGAGTCGACGACCCGATCGATCCACCATGGTTCGATCCAATTCCCATGGGTCAGAATCGAAGCGAGCGAGGCGACGTGAAGCGGATTGATGCGAATGCCATCGAGCCCGCTGCCCAGTCGCCCCAGGTCGAGGCTCGTCTCGACGGGATCGAGCCGACCCGCCTCATGTCCCGGCGCAGGCTCCGATAGCCAACCGAATCGTTCGAAGGTCGAGCGCAGCTTTTCTTCTCCGAGCACCTGCACCGCCCATTGCGAGAAGCATTGATTGTTCGAACTGGCCAGCGCGCGCGCCAGGGTCGTTTCGTGTCCGCTTTTCGGCCGCTTCAGCCGACGCCGACTCAATCGATATTTGTTGCCGCGATAGGTACAGCCGCGCTCGACCTCGGCCGACGCTTCCTGCAAGAGCGTCGCCGCTGTCAGGACCTTCACGAGCGAAGCGGCCGGGTACGTGCGCTCAGGGGGGAGCGCCTCCAGATCCGTCGACACGTAGGCGAGAATCCGCCCGCTGCGTGGGTCGAGAACGATCGCCTGTCCCCGCTCGACGCGACCGCGCCGGAAGATCTCGAAGACTTCTTCTGTCAGCGCTTCGTCGAGGCTGTATTCGATGCGTAGAGCACCAAGTCCGTCCACCCGAGACGACACCGATGAATTCCGGAATCCCCCCGGAGCACTCGCTGCGCCGATCGACACGAGTCCGAACTCGTCTCCAGATCGCAGGTAGGACGCCGGACCAATCGGATTCAGCCACTCGACGAGTCTCGGAAGGGCCGAGGGATCAAAGGCGCCGGCGCGGGTTCGCGCCACGAAGAAGCGTTCGCGCGAGCGTGGAGGGTCGTTGATCCACGGGCCGGCGATGCGGGGCGGCGGCGGGGCGGCGGAAGCGTGCGGTCGTTCTCGATCGGAATCGCTCCGCCCGCCTTGCCAGGCGTAGCGGGTACCCCAGCCCGCGCCGAGCACTCCGAGAACGACGACGACGAGTGTCAGACGACCGAGACGGGTCAGTCCAGAACGACGACGACGATTCCCGGATCGACCGAGGCGACGACTGAGGATGGAACGCGAAGAGCGACGCAAGCGAACGTAGATTCCAGAATTCGAATCAGAGCGCAACGACAGATCGCACCTCGGGAATCTCCTCCTTCAGCCGCGCTTCGATGCCCAGCTTGAGCGTGATCGACGAGCTAGGGCAGCCAGCACACGCGCCCTGCAGGACGACCTCCACTACGCCGTCTCGATACCCAACAAAAACAATCTCGCCGCCGTCGGCTTCGACGTAGGGGCGAACATCTCGTTCGAGAATCGTTCGAATCCGGGCGGTCACCTCATCGTCGTCCGCCTTTTCGGGCGGCACGTACGCCGGACCAAAGGCCGACTCGCCGGTCGCCGCCCAGGCCTTGATCGCCGCCACGATCGGGACGGCAAGATCCGTCCATTCCATCTTTTCGGCCTTGGTCACCGTGATGAAGGTGGGTCCGAAAAAAACGCCAAGAACACCTTCCGTCTCGAAAATCGAGGCCGCCAGCGGCGAAATCTCCGCTGTCACATCCTTCGAGAATGAAGCCGATCCGGAATCATCGGCCACCGTCTGCCCCAGAACCCATTTGATGCTGTTCGGGTTCGGAGTCCGTTCGGCGTGCATGCGAAAACCGAGATCCATACCGGTCCCTTCTGGGCCACTGGGTGAGCGATTGGGCGTCGAATCGAAGCGGACTGAAACGAGGGGGTCGGCGGCCCACCTCAAACCTCCGCGGTGATCGTCTGGAGAGAATAGAACGACCCGTCGGTCTTGGCCAAGGCCGCTCGGGTCCGACGAACGAAGAATCGAACATTCCGGTTCCTTCGGCGCCAAGGCAAGCGGCTATGCTCGGAGTTCGTGTCTCGCCTGAAACGGATACTCGTTCGACACATCCTGCCGCTAGTGGTCTCCGGCTGCGCGCTGGTGTACGTATTCGGCTTCGCGATCGACTGGCAATCCATCCCCGAAGTGACGGAGCGTGCCAACATCCCGCTCTTCATTGCCATAACCGTGCTCGACAAGATCGTCTTCTTTCTCGTCTGGTGCCTCGTCCAGGCCTCCATGATTCGACGATTCCTGGCGCCCGTTCCACGCAGACAGATCATCGCGGTCAAGGGCGGTGCCGAACTTGCGCGCGTGCTCAACAACTCGGTTTCCGACGCCGCGTTCTTCCTGGGGATCTGGCAGCTTTGCGGCGTGCCCCTCCAATCCGTCGTCGCCGTCACCACTCTGCCCTTCGTCGCTCATTTCCTGGTGCTGCTGCTGCAGGGCTCTCTCGCTCTCGCTTTCGTTCCAGAGGGCGTCGTCCAGCTGTCGGCCATCGGCGGAGCCGTCGCGTTCGGCTGGACGCTCGTCGGCGCATTCGTGATCGCACGAGCCCTCGGCGCCGTCGATCGGCTCTACACCCTTCTGCGTCTCGATTGGCTCGGAAATCGCATCAAACTGCGTGATCTTCTTCCCTATTTCTGGGTCTTTGCTGCCTTCGCCGTAGCGGATATCTTCATCCAGGGCGCCGCGACGCGCGCCTTTGGCAACCCGATCGACTGGATCGCACTCAGCGCGGGCATTCCCGTCCTCTATCTCATGATGCTGCTGCCGTCGTTCGGAAATTTTGGAACACGCGAAATCGTCTGGGCGAATGTCTTCCATGGCTACGGCGACGAGCCGACCCTCTACGCCTTCGCGCTGTGGACGAACGTGATCTTCCTGGTCATGCACGTGTTGATTGGGGTCGTGTTCTTCAAGCGGGCGGTCGCGCTGCTTGGGGACCTGCGAAAGAACCCGATCGACATTAAATCCGTCCGACACCCGATTCTACGAGACGCTCTTGATCCTTGAGGGGTGGATCACGAACGAATGACGACCTCGGGCCCCGCCTTCGAAAGCCCCGACAGCCTTCCGATCCGATCAAACAGCGTCCGCACGTCGCCATGAAGCTCGTCGGGTCGCATGGCCCGTGCGATCTCCCCCGCCCGCAACTCCGTCCCGAGCGCCTCGGACAGCGATCCACCCGAACCCAATGTCCGCTTCGCGTGCAGGGATGCCTGGAGCGTCATGCTCGCCTCGATCGAGCGCTCGACACGGCGATCGTCGGCATCGAGTCCCAGCATTCGTCGAATCGTTTCGGGGACCAGGAGATAGCTCTCGATGTGGCGAAGACTCCAGACGAAGACTTCGAGCCCCGCTTCCGTCGCAGCGTCGTTCGACTCTGCCGGGCGATCGATAGTCCGATCGACGGACGCAGTGGCGGCCGCGTTGGTCGAGGAACTCGACCTTAAGGATCCGTTCGCTTCATGAAGGCGCGGTGCGGTCTCCGCATGCGGATGATCGTCGCGATCGAGCACGATCAAGCCAGAGTATCCTGCCGCAACGCCGCCACGTTTTCGAAAATCTTCGATCGCGCGGGCGGGGCGACGACCGCCGAGAATCACCGTGTTCTTCTCGATGCAGCGCGTCAAAGCGGAATCGACGCGGCGAGCCCAACATCCCAGGATCTCGCGATCGCGCGCGCCCTCGACGTAGAGAACGAACCCACCGGCCCGGTTTCCCGAGCTAGAGCGCGAGGGACGCCGTTTGGGACCCTTGGCCAACACGTTCCGAAACGTAGTCTGCCGCTGATCGACTGTCATCCCGACTCTGAAATGGCATCAGAAAGAGACCTGAACGAGTCTGACGGGTCGGACCCCCTTGCCGGCGCCGGTGCCTTGCGGACGATTGAATCGGGGCGGAGCGGCCGGTATCGTTGATTGATGATCTCGATCGTCGTTGCAGATGACCATGGAATCGTTCGCGAGGGATTGCGCCGACTGCTCGAGACCGAGCCCGACTTCACGGTCTGCGCCGAGGCCTCGGATGGTCGCGAAGTCCTCCGTCAGATCGCGAACTCGAAGCCAGACGTTGCAGTACTCGACATCACGATGCCGAAACTCGGTGGCCTCGAAACGCTCGAGAGAATCCGTGCGGAACACAAGAACACGAAGGTCGTTCTACTTTCGGTGCACGCAGATCCAGCTTTCATACAGAGCGCGGTCGCTCTCGGGGTTGATGGATATGTGCTCAAGAACGGGCCGGCGAAGGACATCGTCACGGCCGTTCGGGAAGTCATGAACGGGGGCAGTTTCTTCAGTCCGGTAGTCGCCAAGGAAATCGTCGAACAGCTCCGCTCTCCGAAATCGGAATCCGACAATCCTTTCTCCCTCCTCACCGGTCGCGAACGGGAAGTTCTGCATCTGATCGCCGACGGCCTCTCGGCAAAGGAAGTCGCCGTCGAACTCTCGATCAGCACCAAGACGGTCGAAGCGCATCGCACGAGCCTGATGCGAAAGCTGAACGTGCGAAAAGCGACTGAACTCGTCCGCTACGCGCTCCGCCACGGGCTCATCGAACCCTAGGGCCAGACGCCTCCAACCCCACCGAAACGGGGACTCTCCTCTGCGTTCCCTCATCGTCGTGGATTCCATGCGGACGACGCCTTCCACAGGCTACCGATCCAGACGAGCGATCACCTCGACATGGGGTGTCTGGGGAAAGAGGTCCATCGCGAGAATCGAGGAGAGCTTGTAGCCGGCGGCGGCGAAGCCACGCAGATCTCTCGCGAGGGTGGCTGGATCACAGGACACGTAGACGAGTCGAGCCGGGCCGTCGGAGGCGATCGCATCACGGACCCGCGTCTCGAGTCCGATCCTCGGAGGATCGACGAGCAGGAGATCGCTCTTCGAGAGGCGCTTTCCAAGATCGCGTCTCGATTCGACGCGACCGCGGACGATCTCGACTTGCTTCGAAAGTCCGCAAGCGGAGAGGTTGAACTCGAGATCCGACAACGCCGATCGATCGCTCTCGATTGCGACCCCGGAAAGACCCTGACGTGCCAGGGCGATCGTGAAGAATCCAATGCCCGCATAGAGTTCGACGAAACGTTGCGGTCGCTCTGATTCGTCGGGCGAGGAAGCCGGTTCAGTCTCGGCCAGACATTCGCGACGCACGTTTTCGGCGAGTGCGCCCCAAAGCAATGCATTGCTTTGCATGAAGCTCATCGAACTCACCCGCAGTTCTTCGCCGAGGACTTCGATGACGATTGATTTTCGCTCGAACCGTTCCCTCCGCTTACGTTCCGACTTTCCTGGAGCTTCTTGAACGATTGCCGGTCCCTGGGTCCCAGCCGAGACGATCCATTCTTTCGGCGAGCGCCTCTTGCCCGCCTTCGGCCTCGAACTCTTCTCGCGATCCGCATCGGGTTCGCTCGCTCGGTCGATGGCCACCGATCGCAATAGTTCGGCGAGTCCGTCTTGTGCCGTGGCGAGAAGCACAGGACATTCTTCGATCGTGAGAGCTTCGCGCGATCCCCGTATTCGATAGCCAAGACCGCCCGGCGACTCGACGAGTCTCGCACGAGCGCGATAGCCATAGGGATCGGGCGATCCTTCGATCTCGATGTCTCGACTCAGTGCGAGTCCGCCGATTCGCTCGAGGGCATCCCGCACCATTCGACCCTTCGCAGCGAGCTGCCCCTCATATCGAAAGTGCTGCCACTGACAGCCACCGCAGGTACCGAAATGAGGACATCGCGGCTCGACGCGATCGGGACTCGACTCGAGCAATCGACCAATCCGCGCGCGAGCGAGTTTCTTTCGCGTCTTCAAGTCTTCGAGCAGAACGTGATCACCGGGCAGACCGCCGTCGACGAACACGACGCGTCCATCCTCCAGTCGACCGACCCCTTCGCCGCCCGAAGCCATGGCCGTCACCCGCAGCGAAATGGAAGGCGAGGCCCCTTCGACCGATTCCGCATCTGCTTCCGCCGTCTCTTCCACTTCGTGCCTTCCTCTTTGCAGACGCGCGCTACGAGGTCGCGATCGTAT
>CAWLAJ010000237.1:0-6719 GCA_963854795.1 Deltaproteobacteria bacterium UBA4427
TCGTTCCTTCCGGAAGAGCGAAAATGCGATCGACCATCTCCTCGAGTGCTTGACTGGAAATCGGGGTGTCGCACTTCCAGCAATAGGCGGTTCCCGCGCGCGCATAGAGCAGGCGCAGATAGTCGGCGATCTCGGTGATCGTTCCGACCGTGCTGCGTGGACTGCGGCCGACGCCTTTCTGTTCGATCGCCACCGCAGGAGAAAGCCCCTCGATCGATTCGACGTCGGGTCGTGCCAGTTGATCGAGAAATTGCCGCGCATACGTCGAAAGGCTCTCGACATAACGACGCTGACCCTCGGCGTAGATCGTGTCGAAGGCGAGGCTGGATTTTCCCGAGCCAGAGGGACCCGTGATGACGACGAAGCGGTCACGGGGAATTCGCAGATCGATATTCTGGAGGTTATGCGTGCTGGCACACTGGATGGTGATCTCTACCGGATCGCCGCCCCTGGCCAGCTGGGCGATGGTTTCGAAGTCGCGCGCGGTTCGCGCTGCGATCTTTGCTGAATCAATGGACGCCCGGCTAGCCGCCAAAGCCGGCCTTGCGTTCGATATAGGTGTGGCTTCGAAGCTCGTCCAGCCATTCGATGTATTCGGTTTCGGTCTTGCGTTGGTAGACGATGTTCTGGAGTTGACTCTTGGCGTCCTCGAATTCGATGCGCCTGAAGGGTCGTCGATCGACGACTTGCAGCAGATTGCATCCGAAGGGCATGGCGATCACTTCGCTGAGGTCGCCGGTTTCCATTTTGTCGACGCGGTCCGCCATCCAAGCGGCGAGATCGCTGCGATGCATCCAGCCGAGTTCACCGCCGCGCTCGGGATTCAGGTCGGAAACAAGCTGGGCAACTTCGCGAAAGTCGGATTCGCCAGAGTCGATTCGTGTCCGTGCGTCGCCCACGATCCGGCAGGCGGCATTCTGGGATTTCGCACGCGGTCCTTCGGGCGACACGAGAATGTGTCGCAGATAGAATTCTTCGCCGCCCGTATGCTGCTTTCCGAATTGCTCCTGGTAGAGCGCTTCGACTTCCTCGTCGGTGATTTGAACGCGCGAACGAACCATGGCGTTCACGACCTTGCTGCGTTCGATCTCGCCCTGGATCTTCGCGCGATATTCCTCGATCTGGAGCCCGTGACTCACGATGCTGCGCAGCAATTGTTCGATGGAAATACCGTTGTCCTCGGCGATCGCCGCAATCGCTGAATCGACTTCGTCGCGATCCGCGCCGAGTTCGAGCCGCTCGACCACCGAGCCGAGGAGCTTCGTTTCGATCAATCGTTCGAGGGCATCTTTGCGGATCGATTGAATGTCCCGCGGGCGTGCCCCGTTCGCGAGCGCGCGCTCCTCGACGGGTGCGGACAGTTCGATGACTTCGGACATCAGGACGACTTCGCTGCCGACCTGAGCCGCGATGGCTTCGACCTGTCGCTCATCGGCGGAAAGGACGGGCGCGCCAAAGAAGACTGAAGCCAGAATCATGGACAAAACGACGCGCAACCCGCCGCGGGTCGCCGTGGCGGTCGCCACTTCACGAATATCGTTCAAGGATCGAGCCTCCGGAAAACTCGCCATGCCCGAAATCAGAGTCCTCGATGTCGACTCTTCATTCGATGCAGCGATTGAGGATTCGCGTCCGAGGCGCACTGGCACCTCGGTCGGATTCCTAGATTCCGATGGTAGCGATGCTCGTCGTTTCCGTCTGGTTCCTGACTTTCGACCTTCCGATTTCGGCTTCGCCCCATGTCGAGGGATCGATTGCGTCGCTTTCCAGAGTCGGCAGCGCTTCCACGAGTTGGGTGATCGCTGCGCTATCGATCGTTTCGCTCGCCCAGTCCGCCAGGAGCTTCGCGAGCTGGGCGTCCGTTTCGCAACCCACGACCGGATGAGCGCCGGGGATTTCTCGCGCGAAGGCAAGATAGAGCGCGCGCGCCGGGACGTTCAGGCGCTGGGCTTAGGCGGCGATGATCCGCATCGGTTCGACCAGATCGACGAGCGCCGGCGGCAAGGTCTCGGGTGCTAGATGACCCACACCCTGTAGGAAGACGGAACGGACATAGATCGTGCGGCCGAGTTCGCGAGCGTGCGGAAAGAACCCCTGCCGGTAGAGACGCAGGTCAAGCAGACTCGACGCGACCTGGAGAACCTCGATATCCGGATCTTCGAGCGCGGCCCAGGCCTCTTCGGGAGTGGCCGCGGAGACGCCGAGCGATCCGATCCGGCCGGCTTCGCGCTCGGCCAACAGCATTCGCCAGAGTCGACCGCCGCAGGCGTGGCGATGGGCGAAGCGATGGAGCAAGAGCGTCGGCAGGGCGTCGATCGCGAGCGCGCGTCGACTGGCTTCGAGGCTCGCTGTGACGCGGCCGAGGGTTTCTGCGATATCCAGGCCGTCGCGATGGACGTCGGGATCCAACTTCGTGACGATCCGCCACCCGTCGCTGGACGAGAGAGCTTGACCGATTCGAGCTTCACTCTGGCCGTACGCTCGGGCGGTATCGATCGACGTCAGTCCGGCATCATGGGCTCGAGCGAGCATGGCGCGGAGTTCATCGCGGTCGGGTTCGCCGTGTTGATTAGCGATGCCGTGAGGCATGCCCCACTGCGCACTGCCGAGGGTGAGACGACGAGGATCGCGTGAACGCATCCCCTGTCAGGTAGAGAGATCCATGGCTACCACGTTGTCCATCCTCCATCGACGACCAGATTGTGTCCCGTGACGAAACTCGACATCGGGGAGAGAAGAAAGGCGACCGGTCCATGAAGGGCGAATTCGGACCGCTACAGGCGTTGTTGACCCAGCCCGCGATTCCGTCCGCCTCCTTCTCGATGCGATCGAATACGCGTTCGAGGTCTTGATCGTCCTGCTGATCTGCGACTTCGACGTGAATGGATCCCGCGAAGCCGCTGACCAGCTGCGCGGTTTCATCGAGCGGCCCTCGCCTGCGACCGAAGACCACGACGGTCGAGCCGGCTTCCGCGAGTCCCAGCGCGATCGCTCGGCCGAGATGGGTCCCGCCGCCGCTCACGCCGATTCCGGCACCCTCGAATGCATGCGCCAGCGTCGCCGATCGTGAGGCCTTCACCCTTGCTCCAATGACTTCTGGTCGATGTGTTGATTCATCGCGAAGATTTCCGGATGCGATTCGAGCAGCGATACCATCGTCGGATAGTCGAGGGTCGCGGCTTCCAGACCAAAGACGCGGAACGCACTTCGCGCCATGGCGAGGTCTTCATAGGTGTCGACGGTCCAGCGCCACTCCGGCCGATTCGGTCAGTCGGCGGGCGTTGGGACATCGAAAAAAGTCGCGCCGCCTGCACCATCCGAAGCGGTCGCCGCGCCCGCGGAAAGGCAGCTCGTGACATGCACGCGATGGTGAAATTGATCCTCGGGAATTTCCTGCGAGGCCGCCTCGAGCGCCGAGAAACGAACCAGCTCCGCACCGTAACCGAGCGGGAGACCAGGGCTCGTCAGTGTCGTCGGCGGCGCTTCGGGATCCGATGAGTCGTCGACCTGAATGTCGAGGGGCATGTTGGCACGAAGACGAACGGCATCCGCGTTCTTGGCTTCTTCGCTCGCATCGCAGGCGTCGAACAGGCGGTTGATCAGCGGGGCATCGAGGAAGGGGTTGTCGGCCGTGACTCGGACGATCCAATCCGCGTTGGCCTCTGCGCCGATCGTGAGGAATCGCGAGAGCACATCCGTTGGGTCGCCGCGAAAGACACGCAGTCCGAGTTCGAAACCCCAGGCTTCGGTCACGTCGTCGGCGGGGTCCGCAGTCGTCGCCAACCACCATTCGTCCACGCGTGCGGGACGGATCCGGGCGCAGAGCTGTGCGAGCAAGGGCCGCCCGCCGAGCGGTGCGAGAATCTTGCCCGGAAGTCGCTGCGAACTCATCCGGGCCTGGATGATGCCGATCGTCTTCTTCATTTCGCTGGGCCGGGCTGGCTGGCTGAATTCGATCCCTCATCACTCCGGGGACTCACGGCGATCCACTCCGTTTCGGCCGGAAACGAATTCTCTCACCCGAGCGCAATCGTCGTCTCGCGCACTCATCGGCAGAACAGGGGCAATGGCTTCGCAAACACTTCGACAAGCCCAGGCAAGAGCAAAGAATTCTGAATCATGCAGTTTTAGATGGATAAATCAGTAAATTTGAAGTGATCGACTGGGAACTCGAAGCTGAGGGCGATTGATAGTTATTGATTGATAAATCTGTTAAACTTGAACCATGTCGCGGCCCAGACTGAAAGAAGCCGAGTCCAGATTGCTCGCCGCCGGCCTGGATCTCTTCGCAAGACAGGGAACGGAGCGGGTCAACAGCAACTCGATCGCTCGTCGCGCCGACCTGGGCGTCGGCACTTTCTACGCCCACTTCGCCGACAAATACGCCCTGCTTCGCGAAATCGAACTCCGTACGCTGGCCGGTCTGCGCGCAGAGCGACTCGAAGCACTCGACCGCGCCGGCGAAAATCCCTCCGACCAGGCGCACGGATCCATCGCCGCCGCGGTCCATTTCGCGCAGCAGCATCCCGCGGCGTATCGAGTCACCTTCGGCCGCGAACGCGCAGGCGCCGCACGCCACGGACCCGTGGTTTCGGAATCCGCAAGGCCGCTGGCCCGTGCACTTCGCCAACTGCAGTCCGAGGGCCTGGTCGCAGTCGAGCTGGATGTCGAACTCGCCGCGCGTGCCTATCTATCGATGGAGGCGGGCACGCTGCTCTGGTGGCTGGAGGATTCGAGCCGGGCGACCGCCGTCGCACTCGTGCAGACGCTTTCGAGCCTGCACCCGGCAACCCAATGACACCGGCGCGCCCGCTGCTCGGATCGAAGTCAGTTCCCCGACAATTTCCGAAGCAGCGTCCGCGTCGCGTCGAACAACGCCGCCGGCCCCCCCTCCGGTCCGGGCGCCTTCGAAATGAGTCGCTGTTCGGGCGTCACGCGAAGTCCTCCGCGCGCAAGCGACAACAACTGCACGAGTCGATCCGGATCGATCTGACTCTTCGAGGCGACTTGCAAAACGATCTCTCCTCGCGCCGTTTCGATGCGCACGATGCCGAGCCGCCGCGCCAGGATCTTGATTCGGATCACCTCGAGGAGATTCTCGGCTTCTCCCGGCAGTCGTCCGAAGCGATCGAGGAGCTCGTCTCGAATCAGGGCGACTTCGTTTTCGTCTCGCGCACTCGATAGGCGCTTATAGAGCACGAGTCGCTGGCTCACGTCGGCGACGTAGTCGTCGGGCAGTCGGCCGACGACCGGGAGTTTGATTTCCGGGTCGATCCATTCTTCATGGGCACGTCCGGAGAGCTCCTCGATGGTTTCTTCGAGCATCTCCATATAGGTCTCGTAGCCGACCGATCGGAGGTTTCCCGACTGCTCGCTGCCCAGGAGATCGCCGGCGCCGCGAATTTCGAGATCGAGATTCGCCAGGCGAAAGCCAGCACCTAGCTCCGATAGGTCCTGAATGGCTTCGAGCCGCTTCTGAGCGTCCCCGGAAAGGGAGCCTATTTGCGTCGGAACGAGTAGATAGGCGTAGGCTCGGCGGGGACTTCGTCCGACACGTCCTCGCAGCTGATAGAGCTGGGCCAATCCGAGTGCGTCGGCGCGGTTGACGAGAATCGTGTTGACGTTCGGCATGTCGACGCCGTTCTCAATGATCGTCGTGCACAGAAGAACGTCGGATTCCCTTCGCAGGAAAGCGTGGATCCGGTCTTCGAGCAGGCGTTCTTTCATCTGGCCGTGCGCGACCATGATGCGCACTTCGGGAACGATGCGTGTGAGCATCTCGTGCATCGCTTCGATCGTTCGAACACGATTGTGGAGAAAGAAGACTTGACCGCCTCGACGAATCTCGCGCAGGATGGCTTCCCGAATCAAACCTTCGTCAAAGCGGCAGACCTGGGTTCGGATCGCGAGTCGATCGACCGGTGGAGTTTCGATGACGGAGAGGTCGCGGATTCCCGTAAAGGCCATCTGCAGAGTTCGCGGAATCGGCGTGGCCGTGAGGGTCAAGACGTCCACGGTCTTCTTGATCTTCTTGATGCGTTCTTTGTGAGCGACGCCGAATCGTTGTTCCTCATCCACGACGAGTAGACCGAGGTCGTGCCAATGGACATTCTTCTGCAGGATCCGGTGGGTGGCGATGACGATGTCGACTCGACCGGTGGCCATGCCCTCGAGTGTCGCGCGGGAATCCTTGGGCAAGCAGAAGCGCGAGAGCATTTCGACCTGGATGGGTTGGTCTTTGAAGCGCTCTTGGAAGGTCTCGAAATGTTGCTGACAGAGCACGGTCGTTGGCGTGAGGATCGCGACTTGCTTTCCGTCCAGCGCGGCGCGGAGTGCCGCTCGAATGGCCACCTCCGTCTTTCCGTAGCCCACGTCTCCGCAGACGAGTCGGTCCATGGGTTTTCCGGACTGCATGTCTTCGAGCACATCGTCGATGGCCGCCATCTGATCGGGGGTTTCTTCGTACGCGAAGCCGGCTTCGAATTCCTCGAAGTGCGTGTCGCGAGCCGAGAACGAGAACCCCGGCGCCAGTTCGCGCGCCGCATGGAGCGATAACAATTCGCCGGCCATGTTACGCAGGCTCGCCTTGACCTTGCCCTTGGTCTTCTCCCAGGTTTCGCCGCCGAGTTTGTCGAGCCGCGGCTTGACGCCGTCGGCGGCCCCGTAGCGCTGTACGCGGCTCAGGCGGTCGACGGGCAGAAAGAGTTTGTCAGAGCCGA
>CAWLAJ010000238.1:0-6671 GCA_963854795.1 Deltaproteobacteria bacterium UBA4427
TTGGAATCGCGAAAACGACACTGCGCGCCGTATCTCCAGCTGCCTGGTTACGGACCCGGAGATCGCGTAGCCGCAATCCGCCCCAGACGTCTACGAAGAAATCACGGTGCTGCCACACCTCGTAGATGAGGCGCCCGCCATACTGTGATTGTTCGCTGGTGACGCGCTCGCTGCCCAGAAAATCGCGATCCGCTCGGGACTTTCCCCAGCCGAAATCCACCGCCCAGCGCAAGCGATCGACTCCCCACCAGGGGATCTTCTCGCGAGGAAACCAATCGAGAAGCTTCGGGTCCCCCTTGCGCCGATTCATCCAATCCGGGCGCTCGGGCCCGAAGAAGGGCGCCTGGTATTGAACCCGAATCTGGTTCACTTGATCGAGGCCTGCGTTCAAGTACTCGATCGACAGTGTGTCATCTCGTCCGGTCAGCTGTCGATGGGTAAAGCCGATGCGAGATTGAAAGGTATCTGTGCGGTTGGTTCCCGTGTTGGAGGTCTGTGCGTAGACAGACCAGGGGCGCGACTCGAGCACACGGTAGTCGAGCACGATTCCGCCGGGTTCTTCGGCCGGCGACAACGCGGCTTCGACTCGGCGAGCTGAATAGCGATTGAGTCGGTAGAGGTAGTTCTCGAGTTCGTGTCGATTCAAGAGATCGGTGCTGTCGTCGTCGACGGCACCCGAGGGCTGCAGTGGTGAGGCTTCGAGAATTCGAGTGTGGGCTTCGTTGTCGATCTTCCAGTCGTCCTGGATGCGCCCGCCGATGGCGATCGTTCGAATCTTCTTGATGCGCCCGACACTGACGATGATGGAGAGCCGGGTACGGTCCTTGGGTCGGAGGTCTCGTTCGGTTTCGAGATCGATGTCGCGTGGAGAAGGGCGAACGTCGACCCCGTAGAGGCCCGCATCGAGGAGTGCCGCCACGACGCCGCGCAGGACTCTGGCGAGTCCACTCGCTTCGAGTCGACGAGGCTCACCTTCGGTTGCCGCGAACTGAATCGGTGTGCCGGGTTCGCTAGAGCGCGGGACAGCCCAGCCGAATTCTGTTTCTCTCAGCCGGACTTCGATGGGCAACAGGGATTCGAGTGCCGGCTGGTCGGGATGCTCTTCGGCATAGGTGAGTTCGAGGGAACTAACGAGGTAGTTGAGAGGTCCAGTGCCCTCGGGCAGGAGAAGGACCTGCGCCGAAGAGTTGGGCGCTGCGAACGCGACGAACAGGAGGCTGAACAGGAGATCGAATCGCAGTCTCTCGCCGACACCCGTCCGCCCATGCCGACGCGACGTGCGTTGCGCTCCGAGCCGCGCGGACTGCGGCTTGGGTCGTGGGGAATGGAGTTGGAGCGGCCGGAGCATTCTCGGAATTGCCTGTCGTTTCGAAATAATGTGACTTTTCAGCCGGGTGCGAGGGGAAGCTGCACACCCGTCTGAAAGCGCGGTGAAATTCTCGAGGCCCATGTTCAGCGAGCGCGCCCTGGACGGGTCGACCCATTGTCGATTCACAGGCCACAGGCGAGGCGGGACAATAGCGAGATCCTCGGGCCGACTCCCCCTTCGCGGGCCCGAATCCTCTTTAAAATTGCGGCTTTGTTGCGTTCGGTCTGCTTCCCCCCGACTTCTGAACATGACTGGGGAGAATCGGTTCCCAGCGGAGGCAAAATCCTCGAATCAGGAGAATTCAAGATCGGGGCCTTGCCGACCGATCGGTCGGTCTGTAAATTCGAATGCGTTCGGTCAAAGTGTTGCCGAATACAGCCACCGAGGCCCAATTGCCGGCATCCGATTCGAGTCCCGAGAACCCCTTCGTGGCGCGCCCGCCGAGTAGCCGCGAGAAGATCCTCGAGGTCGCGGAATCCCTTTTCGCAGTCGGCGGATACGCCGGCGTGGGCATGCGCCAGATCGCCGCTTCGGTGGGCTTGAGCAAATCGTCTCTCTTCCATCATTTTCCGACCAAGCTCGAACTCTATGCCGAGGTCCTCGATCGAGTGATCGAACGGCTCGAGTTGGGCCTCTGCGGCGAAGCCGCCCATCCGGGAAAGGCGGCCGATCAGCTCGACCATTGGATCGCGTCGATCGTGGGGACGCTGGCGGAGTCCGCGCCGGCCGCCCGGTTGTTGCTGCGCGCGCTGGTCGACGACGATCCATTTCCGGCAATCGAATTCCAGCCGACCGATCGGGAGCCGATGTCTTTCGAGATCCGACTCGACCGCGTGATCGATCGGTTCAGGACGCTTCTCGAGGAAGGGATCGCCGATGGTGTCTTTAGACCGGTCTCGGTCGGTGATGCGATTCAGTCGACGATCGGCGCGATCGTCTTTCATTTCGCCTCGGGCGATCTGGGAGAGGCGTTGATCGGAGAACCAATCTTTTCGGGGAGCGCGGTCGATAGGCGGCGGCGCGAAGTTTCCGAATTCATACGGCGAGGCCTGTTGGCCTGAGCCTGGATTTGACGATTCTGCTGATGACCGCTTGAACGGATGCCTCGGCTGGCATCGACTTCAAAGAACCCGTCAAGGGTGACAGTGAGATAGGAGCTCGACATGGACAAGATTCTTTCCGACTACCGACGACCGCTGGGCGAATTTGAAGTCGTCGACTTCAAGACGAATGGCCCGATCGAAGAACTTCGAAGACAGGTCGACGTCAGTATCCCGGTCGATCTCCATTGGACCTGGTCCTACGGTTCGGAGATGGAGGAATTCCGCCGGCTCTACGAAAAGGGCAAGGAGGGCCAGTGGAACGCGCTGACCGACTTGAATTGGGACACGCCCTGTTCCGCCGACGAGTGGCAGCTCACCCCCGAAGCTTCGATGCTCGGACAAATTTGCAAGATGATGGGCAAGGACGAAGCGACGCAGAAGGCCGCCGCATTCGACGAACTGGGATACAACCTCTCACAACTTCTTCATGGCGAACAAGCGGCGCTCCAGCTCTGCGGACAGCTGACCAATGTCTGTGAGGAGATGGACCAGAAGTTTTACGCCGCGAGTCAGACGATCGATGAAGCGCGTCATATCGAGGTTTTCGCGAAATTCCTGACTGAGAAGATCGGCACCATCTATCCGATTGGTGGCGGTCTCAAGACGCTGCTCGACATTCTCCTTCAGGCGAAGGGAATGCAGAAGAAAGTGCTCGGCATGCAGACACTCTTCGAGGGGATGGCTGTCGGGATCATGGACATGATGCGTACGGAGAGCCGAAATCCGCTGCTCACGAACATGCTCCTTCGAGTCGGACAGGATGAGGCCCGTCATGCCGCATTCGGCGTGCTCAATATGCGTCGAATCGTCCGGGACGCCGGCGAGTCCGAGATGGAGAACATGGAGGAATGGGCCTTCGGAATTCTCGAGACACTCAATGCAGACCAACAACTCGAGATGCTGCGACTGATCGGTCCGAAATACGACATCGACGCCGAAGCCGTCGTCGCGATGACGACGACGCTGCCCAACTTCGCGGAGATCAACAGCCCCATCTACATGCATACGGTCGTGCCGAATCTTCGAAACCTCGGCTTGATCACCTCCCGGACCGAGGATCATTGGCGCCGATTGGGCATGATCTACGACGGCTGATTCAGGGCGGTTGCCGCGTCACGAAGTGGAGGGCGCGCGTTCTTTGGAACTCGCGCCCTCACTCGCGCCCTCACAATAGTTGGCCAGGGCGGCCTTGAGTGACGCCAGGACCTCTTCGCGCAGGGACGAGGGCTCGAGTACTTCCGCTCCGCCACCAAACGAGAGAACCCAATTCGCGAGTTCCTGGCCGGCGCCGACTTCCATGGCCAGTTCGAGCCCGCCGTCCAGAAGCTGCCGAGTCGATTGACTGGCATGCCACTGTCGTTCGTCGACGTAGGATGCCCAGTCGGCACTGAACCGAATGCGGACCGGGACGGCGGGGTCCGCGACGACGCCGAAGCTCGACGACGTGTAGGCGTCGAAGTCGAAGTCCGCGGGTACGACGAAATGTTCTTCCGTGGCGCTGATCGCCTGGATTCGGTCGATCGAGAAGGTGCGGATTTCTCGTGAGCGATAGTCGAAACCGATCACGTAGAGGGCTCCCGTGTGGTACCAGACTTTGTAGGGATCGATTCGTCGAGTCGATTCCTCGCCGGTGCGCCCGGTTCGATACCTCATCTCGAGCGTCTGGTTTTCGAGGACGCCCTCGTTCAGTGCGCGAATGGTCTCGCGAAAGGCTTCGTAGCGTTTGTGCGGGCCGGGCAGGACGCGAAAGCCGCCGGCCAGCCGCTCGAGATATTCGGACAGGTCGGGTCCCAGTCCCGCGCGAATCTTCGCAAGCGCGGCGCGGATCGAATCGTGAAAGACCGTTCCTTCGAGCGTCGCCAGCAGGTCTTCGCTGAAGGCGAGGGCGAGCAGTTCGTCGGGGGTAAAGGGAATCTGGCCCATCTCGAAAGAGTCGAGAAACCGGTAGTAGGCCTTGCCGTCTCGCTTTTCGCTCGTGACCGGAAAGCCGGCGTACATCAGCGCATCGAGATCTCGGTAGACAGTCCGGCGAACGCAGCCGAGTTCTTCTGCCAATTCTTCGAGCCCCGCGCCGGCGCGACTTCTCGCGAGACGCTGGATCAAGAGCCACTGTCGTGCGAGCTGGTCTCCCCGCATGGAGTGGAACGTACCTTCTCAGTCGTCGGCTGGCACGCGCGCAAGCGTGATGGACCGCAGAGCCCTAGTCCCGGAAGAAATTGGCCAATTCCTCCAGATGGGACTCGGCGTCTTGGTAGCCGAGGTCGGCAAGCGGGCGGGCATAGGCGGCGTCGAATAACAAGTAGGAGAGAAGGTCGGCTTCCTTGGCCGTCGATCCGGCACCGGTAGAGCGTCGCAATATGCCGAGAAAGGCGCCGAGCTCGAGCTTTGGATCGTTGCGCACGACTTCGGCCGCCATCCGTCCGAGATCCTCGGAAGGTCGAATCACGAGATCCTCGATTCGGCGAAGTGGACGCTCCCCTTCTGGATCGAGCCCGGAATTCAGTCGGCTGAGAAAATCGTCTCCAAAGACCTTGATCCCGGTCTCGATGATGTCGTTGACGAAATGGAGTCGCGCCACGTCCGCATCGATGGGCGAGAGCATCAATGCGTTCAAGACTTTTCCGAAGAGGTACATGGGATTGCCGAACTCGGCCGTTCGCTCCTGAGCCAGCGCTTCGCTCAACGTCGGACCCGACTCCTGGGTGAGGCCGATGACCAGGATTCGATCCGCGCCGAGCCGGACGGCCGGGGCCAGCGGCGTATTCAGTCGTAGTCCGCCGTCGGCGTAGTAGCGCGCGCCCACTCGAACCGATGGGAAGAGCAGGGGAATTGCGGCCGAAGCCAACGCGTGTAGCGGAGAGAGACGTATTCGCTGCATGCGGATATGGGAACTGGTCATGCTGGCCCAGGGTGGGAGTTCCGGCCGATGACTGTCGCAAAAAACCACAGCGCGACCGGTCGCGACCTGGGTCGCGGCCACGCAGACTGTGTCGATCCGGCCGGAGCGGACATTGCGGCGGATACCCGGCCAGGGGATCGCTTGCAAGACGAGCCGTTCGAGGGGTTCAGTATCGAGTAGACCGTAGAGTCGGTCGGGGCGTTGGCCATCGCGAAGCCGCTTCGCGACCTCCTTGACACCGAAGAAGCGTTTGGGGAGCCTGAGCCAATCTCTCAGGGTGAAGTGAAAGATCTCCTGAACGCGCATGCGATCCCAGATCGCGACGAGACGTTCACCTCGCTTCTCGGTTTCGTCGGCGGTGGCCGCGAGGAAGCAGGCGTGGATCGCACCGACCGAGGTTCCAGAGACGATCTCGAAGTCCGGCGTGATGCCGGTTCGCCCAGGCAATTCATCGAGAATGAAGCGAAGAACGCCCGCTTCGTAAGCACCGCGCGCACCGCCCCCAGACAGGACAATCGCGCGTTTCGGCTTGCCGTTCGACATATTCCTCGCTGCTTCGCCTATTGGCTTACGCGTTCCGAATATTCACCCGTCCGGGTGTCGACGCGAAGCACGTCCCCCTCCTTGATGAAGAGCGGAACGCTGATCGTCGCACCACATTCGAGAGTCGCCGGTTTGGAGGCGCCCGAACTGGTGTCGCCTTTGATGCCGGGGTCCGATTGAACCACCTTGGCCTCGATGTAATTCGGAAGCTGGACGTTGACCGGGTTGCCCTTCCAGAAGAGCACCTCGACGTTCATGTTCTCGAGCATGAAGTTGATCTGGTCACCGATCACGTCGGGTGCGATCGGGATCTGGTCGAAGGTTTCCTGGTCCATGAAGACCAGGTTTTCACCGTCGTGATAGAGATATTGCATCCGACTTTCCGAGATGTCGGCAATCTCCGCTTTTTCGCCGGAGCGGAAGGTTCGGTCGAGGACGCGGCCATTGAGCAGGTTCTTGATCTTCGTTCGCACGAAGGCGCCGCCCTTGCCGGGCTTCACGTGTTGAAAGTAGACGATGGTGAACGGATTTCCGTCGATTTCGATCTTCAAGCCGTTTCTGAATTGAGAGGTGTCGGTGGTCGCCATCGGAGTCGCCTTGCGCTTGGGGTTTACGATACGGGTGGATGTCGGAGCAGGTCGGATGCGATCTTTCTACCTCGCCACGACGGGCGCCGAGGATAGCGGAGGGCGACCTCGTCGCTAGAAGTTCGAGGTGATTCGATGTTTCGCGATCACCGATTCCATCAGCCCGGCGA
>CAWLAJ010000239.1:0-6669 GCA_963854795.1 Deltaproteobacteria bacterium UBA4427
CCTGTTTGTCTTCGAGGTAAGGTACGACGTCCCGCGCGAACTCGTGCACGGCCTGTTGAAATTCCGGCTGACCGCGATTGCGTCGCTTGAGTCCACTCATGAAGCGTTCGAGGTAGTCGTTTGCGTGAGCTTGCTGGGTCTTCGAGAGCGCCATCGTTTCTTCTTTACCTGAATCGTTCCAAATGCATTCGGTCCGTTTGCGGTACAGTCAGTCCTCTTCAGTGTCGCGAAGTTTAGCGAGAACACTGAAGTCTTCGAGGGTACTGGTATCGCCGGCCAGGTCTCGCCCAGAGGCAATGTCGCGCAGCAGCCTTCGCATGATTTTCCCGGAGCGCGTTTTCGGCAGTGCGTTCGTGAAGCGAATCTCCGTCGGTCTGGCGATCGCACCGATTTCTTTCGTCACATGCTGCTTGAGTCGTGCGACCAGGGCGTCGTCGGCCGTCGTGGTTTCTTTGGGCGAAACGAAGGCGACGATTGCCGTGCCCGTAATCTCGTCGGGTCGTCCAACGACGGCGGCTTCCGCGACGTCGGGCGAGGAAACAAGTGCGCTCTCGACTTCCATGGTCCCGATTCGATGTCCTGAGACGTTCATGACGTCATCGATTCGACCCATGATCCAGAAGTAGCCAGCCTTGTCTCGATGAGCGCCGTCGCCGGCGAAATACGTCTCATCGTATTTGCTCCAATAGGTTTCCTTGAATCGCTTCTTGTCACCCCAGATGCCACGGAGCATTCCCGGCCAGGGATGTGTCACGACCAGAAAGCCGCCGCTCTCACCGTCCGGTACGTTTCCTTCTTCGTCAAAAATTCCCGCGTGTATTCCCGGGAAGGGTTTCGTCGCCGATCCGGGTTTCGTGTCGACGGCACCCGGGATCGGCGAAATCATGATTCCGCCCGTTTCGGTCTGCCACCACGTGTCGACGATCGGGCAGCGTCGGCCGCCGATAACGCGGTTGTACCATATCCAAGCTTCGGGATTGATCGGTTCGCCAACCGAACCGAGCAGGCGAAGACTTCGCAAGTCATGCTTCTTTGGAAGTTCGTCGCCGAGCCGGATGAAGGTCCGAATCGCAGTCGGTGCCGTATAGAAGATCGATACGCCCCACTTTTCGATCAAGGACCACCAGCGATCCGGTCCGGGATGCGTGGGTGTTCCTTCGTACATGACGGTCGTCGCGCCGTTCGCGAGCGGACCATATACGACGTAGGAATGACCCGTGATCCAGCCGATGTCGGCTGTGCACCAGTAGACGTCATCATCCTTGATGTCGAAGATCGCCTTGAAGGTCGTCGTGACATGCGTGAGGTATCCGCCGGTCGTGTGGAGGATGCCCTTGGGATTTCCGGTCGTACCGCTCGTGTAGAGGATGAAGAGCGGATGTTCGGCATCCAGTTTGGCGGCCGGGCAATGCGTGCTGGCTCCCGCCACTTCTTCATGCCACCAGAAGTCCCGACCGGTCTTCATCTTCGTTGATTGCTTGGTTCGCTCGACGACGATCACGGTTTCGACACATGGAGACTTGGCGACGGCGGTGTCGACTGTTTCCTTCAGAGCAAATGGAGCACCCTTGCGATAGCCGCCATCGGCCGTAACGACGAGTTTCGCGTCGGCATCGATGATGCGGTCGCTGAGCGCTTCCGCGGAGAAGCCACCGAAGACGATCGAATGTGGAGCGCCGATTCGAGTACACGCAAGCATCGCGATCGCCAGTTCCGGAACCATCGGCATGTAGAGACAGACTCGGTCACGCTTCTTGATCCCGCGCGCCTTGAGAACATTGGCGAAGCGACAGACTTCCTTGTGCAACTCCGCATAGGTGATGACGCGAGTATCGCCGGGCTCTCCCTCCCAGATGATGGCTGCTTTGTTCTTTCGCCAGGAGTTGGGCCCCTCGAGATGCCGATCGAGACAGTTATACGAGACGTTGGTCTTTGCGCCGACGAACCATTTCGCGAAGGGCGGTTTCCAGTCCAGGACTGTCTTCCACGGTGTGAACCAGTCGACGTTCTCCTTGGCCATCTGAGCCCAAAACTTGGTCGGACTCTTTTCCCCGAGCCTTCGGTACTCAGCCGTCGTTCGCTTGTTCCAGTTTGCGGCGCGCGTGAATTCGGCGGATGGCTTGAATACTCGCTTTTCCTTGAGCAGCGATTCGATATCGGGCATTCGGAGTCGTTCCTTCGTTTTGCGCAGAGGTGAGAGGGCTTTCGAACGATATCGGTGTGTTAGTCGCCGCGGACCCAAGCCTCGAGCTCGTCGACCTTCTTGGGGATCTTCGCGTTGAGATTGAGAACCCCGTCCTCCGTGACGACGATGTCGTCTTCGATTCGGATCCCGATACCCCGAAACGCTTCGGGTGCATTCCCATCGTCTTCCGGGATATAGAGTCCAGGTTCGATGGTGTACGCCATTCCCTTGGCGAGAGGGCGAGGTTTGGTGGTGCCCGATCCGACCCCATCCACGACCTCATCCACGACGTAGGCACCGACGTCATGAACGTCCAGACCGAGCCAATGGCTCGTTCCATGCATGTAGTAGGGCTTGTACGCTTCGGTTTCGATGATCTGATCGACCTCGCCCTTCAGGATTCCGAGAGCAACCATTCCCTCGCAGAGAACGCGAAGTGCGACGGCATGAATCTCGGGCAGAGTCTTGTTTGGACCGGAGGCCTCGATCGCCTTGATCTGCGCTGCCAGGACCACTTCATAGAGATCGCGAGCGGCCGGTTCGAACCGCCCGCCAACCGGATACGTTCGTGTCACGTCCGATGCGTATCCCTCGAGTTCGACGCCGGCATCGATCAGTACGAGATCGCCCGCCCGAAGTGGCTGATCGTTTCGAATGTAGTGGAGGATTGTTGCGTTCTTGCCGCCGCCAACGATCGTGCCATAGGCTGGTCCCGACCCACCCCGCGCACGAAAGACCTGGCCGAGTTCCGCTTCGAGCTCATATTCGAATCGTTCGGGTTGTGCGAGTCGAGCGGCACGATGGTGCGCTTCAAACGATATATCCGCAGCCCGTTGCATGATGCGAACTTCCTCGGCGGACTTGTGGAGGCGCATCTCATGAACGAGGAGTCGCGGATCGATGAGTTCTTCGGCAGGCAGCACGCCGCCGCGGGATTGACGTCGGATCTCATCTTGCAGCTCGATGATTCGAGCATCGATCTCGAGGTTTCGACCTAACGAGTGATAGATTCGCTTGGCGCCGCGTAGAACGTCGGGGAGCTTCGACAGGAGATCCCCGCATGGATGCGCTTCGTCCGCGCCATAATCGCTGACGGCTCCCTCGACGCCGGGCCGAATACCTGTCCAGGTTTCCGCTGCACGATCACGTTCCTGAACGAAGAGGCTGAAGTCAGGTCCTTCGCGCGTCGAGAGGATCGCGATCGCTTCCGGATGATCGAAGCCCGTCAGGTACCAGAAGTCGCTGTCTTGTCGGAACGGGAATTCGGTGTCGGCCGAGCGCACAGCCAGACGTGCGCCGACGAAGACCGCGACCGCGTCCGGGCCCATGGAGTTGAGCAATTTCTGGCGCCGTTCGGCGAACACCACCGCAGTCTATCCCATCGCTCAATTTCCGGATCGTGCACCCGTCGTCCATTGACGACGCCTACGCACTTCTAGACGGCTCGATCGACCGAAAACCGTCCACCGCGGGCCTGCCAATAAAGTTGGCAGGAATCTCATGTGGCAGTTTCATCCAAGGGTGTGAGTTTGTTCCAAAATTAGCCGATGGGACGGATTTGCTCCTCACTACGGGACAGTTGGTGCATCCTGGTGCGGCAGCCACTGCGACGATCCATCATTTGGGTGGAATCAAAAAGAATGAGTGAACACCAGCAGTTGAGTTGCATTCCAGTTCGATCTCGGAGTTGGCACGCAATGTGCTTTATAAAGGGGAAGAACGATTTGGAAACTGGCTGGCCCAGGCGGTTAAAACACGGGCGCGTTCGCTTGGGCCGGCCAGTCATCCATCCCGGGGAATGGGATTCCGACACGGCGCTTTCCCCCAGACTGCACCCACCCGATCCCAAACCCCGGGCATATCGACCCGCTCCCTCGGTTGGTCCTGTGAGTCGTTTGCGGTCTGCGCAGGTTGATCTCCTTTCCGACGTTGCCGCGAGCGAGAAGCTACGGCGAACCGGGCGAACCGAGGGGGCAAGCAGAGACTAGAGCGAGAGCAGGCTAGTCGAGCGGTCCAATTGGAGTTCGAATCGTTCGCGTCGAAGTCTCGATGCTTCGAGAGGTCTGACCGCATCCACCTCGCGCTCGCGAGGCCGCTTCGGCGGGATAAGCCGACCCGATGAGGGCCGGCTTATCCAACGTGTGCGGCGGACCGACACTGGAACGCTGACAAGAAATGAATCGCCCCCTCTGGCCAATCTGGCCGAGGGGGCGATTCACGTTCACGAACTGCCGGGATTTTCAGAGATCACGCACCGTGTCGTATCGATTGCAGGTCAAGCGGCCGTGACCGGTACGTTGCGGTCAGGGCTTCGTACTGCTGGCACCCGGCGAAGGATCTCTCGCTGATTTCGGGTTTGTTCGCTGTCCCGAACCTCCCCCGCGATTTCGATTGGATCGTCGGCCGGTACGCTTCGGACTGGCCGTTTGTTTTGCCGCTGTCTCATCTTCATCTCCGGCTTCGCTTTCACCGGCCTGCCGTTCGAGCACGCCGATGATCTCAGAAGCGAATTCGCGGACGAACCAACTCTTGAGTTCAGGTAGAGCCTTCATGTCTTCGGCGTTCTTCGGGTTCGTCGCGGCGATGGATTCGAGTGCCGCATTGGGGCAGAGCACGCCGGGATCGAGCTTCAACGCTTCGGATCGCGGACCGCGCCAGTCCTTCAATGCCGACAACCGCTTTTCGGAGCGTCGATCCATTCGCCGACGAACTGCTGTGTCGAGTTTTGGTATCGGCCCATGAGGCTTGCGAAGTCCCTTCTTGACCGCCGCCACCAGATCTTTGCCGAGGCGCCTCAAGATCAGATCCGTGATTCCCTTGATTTCCGCCAGAGTGTCGAGATCGGTCGCCTGGGACCGACTGATCTCGAGAAGCGTCCGATTGCCCAGGACCTTGAAGGGAGGTCGATCGATCTCACGAGCTCGCTTGTCACGCAGCAGGAAGAGCTCGCGCAGCACTGCCAGATCGATCGGGTCGAGTGAGCGTGCTCCCTTGATTCGCAGATAGCCAAGTTTGTCGAACTCGCGATCCGGCCACTTGCGAGCGCAGAGTGTTTCGAAGTCATCAAACGCCCAATCCAAGCGCTTGGCCTTGTGCAGCTCTTTTTCCAGTTTCTCGGCAAGCTTGATCAGATAGAGGACGTCGGATGCCGCGTAGGTCTGTTGATTCTCGCTGAGAGGTCGACGAGACCAATCGGATCGTTGCTGTTCCTTCGGAAGGACGACCCCGAAATGTCGTTCGACGAGGGCGGCGAGACCGATGGCCGGGTAGCCGAGCAGCTGTGCGCAGACCATCGTGTCGAAAAGGTTGGTGAACTCGAAGCCGCAGTCGCGTTTCAAGACGTAGATATCGTATTCGGCTGCGTGGAAGAGGACTCGAACCTTGGACGACGCAAAAACCGGTGCCAGGGCTTCGAGCATCTTCGGACCTTCGGGACCCAGCGGGTCGACGAGCCAGCATTTCTTGCGCGTCGCGATCTGGACCAGACAGACCTTGTCGAAATAGTGGTAGAAACTGTCCGCTTCGGTATCGAAAGCGACGACGTCTTCGCGCAGCAACTCCTTCGCGATCTTATCCATCTCGGATTTTTTGCTGATGATTTCGAAGCTCGTCAATTCCATCTCGCTAGACGGGCGGACATGGTCCGGCGTCCCCTGCAGGCGCGACCCGGATCGGTCACGCGCAGCTCTCTCGATCCTCGCGTACCGACTGCACCGGGCAACCACTCGACAGCTACCTAGCAGCTACCCAACAGCACGACACGATACGCCTTAGACTGCAGGGGGACGGAAAGGCCGCCGAGGGCTGGCGACCGAAGAGCAATCTAGCCGACGCGCTGCATCGCCGAAACCCGCGAGAATTCGACTCCGATCTCCGATTCGAGTCGGCTGGGCGAGTCTGGCGAGCCCCCGGCTCGCCGGATCCCGTGGAAGGAGCTGGCGCCCAGGGTCGACTTCGGGGTATCGATTGAGAATGGCCCGATTCGCGATTGCCTTCTCTCAAGCCATCGATCCACCAATCATGGCCGACGAGCTGGCCGACATGGTCGAAGCTTCGCTTTCTTGCCAAGAGTCGATTGTTGGTGGCCTGATCCTGGCCACCGAGGCATCCGGGCGAGCAGGCGTCGAGGTGGGGCGTCGGCTCGGCGCTCGCTGGCAGACCGCCGGGTTCGCGGGGACGACCTTCGAGGGCGTGTTGGCCCGTGGACGCATTCATCGAGACGAACCTGCGATGATCCTCTTGGCCTGGTCCGGTGCGCCGGACGAGTCGGGCCCGATGCCGTTCGCGTTGGATCCCGAGGAGAGCTTCGCCGAACGAGTCAGCGAGACCATTCTTGAGCTGGCCGGTCGCTCTTCCCTCGAAGCTGGAGATCTGATTCTGCTCTTTCCAGACGCGCATGGCGCCGGGGGAGTCGAAGAAATGCTCGGCGACCTCGGCTCGCGACTCGGTCCAGCTTCGGTGGCCGGGGCAGGCGCCACGGGAAT
>CAWLAJ010000240.1:0-6661 GCA_963854795.1 Deltaproteobacteria bacterium UBA4427
CCTGTCAGGCGAGCTCCGGGAATATCTCGGCGCGCGAGGCATGGGCCATACGCGAGGCGCTCCGTACCATCCACAGACGCAGGGCAAGATCGAGCGCTATCACCGGACGATGAAAAACGTGGTGAAGCTTCAGCACTACTACTTCCCAGAGGAGCTGAAGATGGCTCTGAAGGACTTCGTCGCCTACTACAACGATGAGCGGTATCACGAGTCACTCAGAAACGTCACGCCGGCTGATGTCTACTTCGGAAGACAATACGAAGTGCTCAGCAAGCGATCAAAGATCAAGAGAAGAACGATGGAACGAAGAAAGAAGGAGTACCTGGCCCAGAAGGCGGCCTAGACGAACATCCAAAACTGTCTCTTAGCAAAAGGCGTCCGTTGTCCAAGTTGGTTTGCCGACGTACATTTTCGGAGGACGAGTTCGGCGAATACGTTGAGGACTTTCGTGAGATAGGAAACCAAATTCCCGAGCTGTTCCCTGTCTTGAATGATCGGATCGACTCGTTTGCTCAACCAGATGCTCTTGCAAAAGAAAATAGAGACAGACTCCTCGGTACCAACGTGGATGATATCGGAGAGGACCGGTTTCAGTGCATTGTGACGCTGCTTCGCGTGACAGAGCTAGCGGAGAACGCCGACGCCCTTATGGCCGAAAAGACCTACGAGTACCTTCGTGGATGCTTAGTCGCCGCTCACGATCGAAGCATGTTGTTATGCGCTTTGTCCAGTCGGGCTCTTCTTGAGACAATCGGTTCTCATAGATGGCTCAATAAGAAATTTTCCGTGCTTTTAACAGAGCTCCGAAAAGAAAAAGAAATGCACCGTGCGCTGGAGAGACTCAAAGCAGCAGAAACAGTGTTCAAGAAAGTTACCTACGGAAGCAATACTCCATCGGAGGAAGGGCTTGATCTTCCCAGGGCTCTCCACTCCAATGATTTAGTCAAAGAACTTCCGGAAGTAGTCCAGAGCCAATACAAAACTCTCTGTGAATTCGTGCATCCGAATCTCGGTACAAATATGTCACTGAGACGCATTTCGATCGGGGAAACATTCGAGCTGGATAATGTGTCTATGCCAACCGCATTTCAGGCGTGCTTTTTGCCAATGCTGTCGACCATACTTTTGGTGTGCCCCCTTTTTGACCAGCTGGATGATCTAATCAGCTGTAGTTTTTCGACACTGGGGAGACTTCGAAATTCGCGATGCTCAGATAGCTACGTCTTTAATCTCCCAGACGGCGAGTACCTTCACTCAATTCCCCGTGAATCCGAGGAATCGATCATTAGATTCCGTCATTGCTACTCGATGATGGAGCTTTGGCGTGCGGTGGACTTCTATCTCCAGGCAAGAGAACTGAGCGATTCAACATTTGGCGTGACGGGGAAGGACGATTGTCTTGAGGCGTCGACTAAATTGGGGCGGCTTTCTTTTGAGGTACCAAAACAGGTCTGGGAACGGACAGAATTAAGGCCAGCAAGGACACTAGTTCCCAGGAGAATTTATTATGTACTCCCAGGGTGAGTATGGACTAAATCACGCGCCCCAGCTGGTAGGCCAACGCGATCATGGCCACCTTGGGCCGAGGGAATTCGGCTCATATCTTTGGGTTCGGATTCCCTAGGTCCGATAACTAGATATTCTGTTAGACAAGGTGGGAAGGGGGGAGGCAGTGCCGAAAAGCGAGCTGCGTGAGGAAGAGATCTTGGAACATCGAGCCGGACCCGGGCTGCGCTCACGACGCCTCGGCGTCGTCCACGCGGCGGGCTTTCTCGAACACGAATCCTTCGTAGTCCTTGGCGGTCAGTTCTGAAATGCGGTGGTAGTACAGCGCACCACCCAGGTACGCGGAGAAGTAGCGGGGCTTGCCGGGAATGTTGGCGCCCGTCCACCAGGAGTCGGTGCGGGGGAAAAGCGTGGCGTTCGCGATCCCGTTGACTTCGTTTCCCCAGGCCTCTTCGCTGTCCGTTGTCGGCTCGACGGCCCCCATGCCCTGCTCTTGCAGATGGCGCATGCAGTTGCCGATCCAGTCAATCTGGCGCTCGGCGCCGAGCGGCATGTTGTAGAACACGCCGGGCGAACCGGGACCGTGGATCATGAACAGGTTGGGAAAACCGCCGATCGTGAGGCCGAGATAGTTGTGGAATCGGTCGCTCCATCTCTCCTTCAGGCTCATGCCGCCGCGCCCCTTTGGATTGAGGCGAAGCAACGAGCCACTGATGGCATCGAAGCCGGTCGCCAGCACGAGCATGTCGATGGGGTGCTCGCCCGTTCGGGTCACCACGCTCGCCTCGGTGAACCGCTCGATGGGATCCTCGCGCAGGTCAACCAACGTGACGTTGTCGCGGTTGAAGGTTTCGAAGTAGCCGTTGTCGAGGATCGGCCGCTTGGTCATCACGAAGTGGTCGGGCATCAACTTGTCGGCGGTCTCTTTGTCGCGCACGATCCCGCGGATCTTGTCGCGGATGAAGTCGGCCAGCGAGGCGTTCGCCTCCTCACTCATAGCGATGTCGTTGTAGCCGTCCAAGAAGAACGTGAAGCCACCTTTCTGCCACAGCGCTTCGTACCGGATCCATTGCTCTTCGCGGGTGGCGTCCGCGGCCATCCGCTCGTGGGTGTCGAAGGGGAAGCCTCCTTGGTGCGCCTGCATCTTCGTGCGGATCGTGTCCCAGTTCTCTCTCGCGTCCGCCATCTCGTCGGGCGTGATGGGACGGTTCCCAGCAGGAACGGAGTATTGCGCCGTGCGCTGGAGCACCGTCACGTGCGCCGCCTCTTTGGCGATCTCGGGAATCGACTGAATCCCCGAGGAGCCCGTTCCGATCACGGCAACGCGTTTACCCTTGAAGGAAACCGGCTCGTGAGGCCAGCGGCCGGTGTGGTAGCACTCGCCCGCGAAGTCGTTAATCCCAGGGATGTCGGGCATGTTGGTCGTCGAGAGAGCGCCCACCGCACAGATCAGGTACTGGGCGGAGGCGAGCACGCCGGTGCTGGTCTCCACCGTCCAGCACTGCGCCGTTTCGTCGTAGCGGGCGTCTTGCACCCACGTCTCGAACTGGATGTCGCGGCGGAGATCGAACCGATCGGCGACATGCTCGAGGTAGGACAGCACCGCGGGCTGGTCGGACTGGGTCTCGGCCCAGTCCCACTCCTTCATGAGCTCATCCGTGAAGGTGTAACAGTAGAAGGGGCTGCCCGGGCCATCGACCCGTGCCCCCGGATAACGGTTGTACCACCAGGTGCCACCGACGTCGCTGGCACCGTCGTACGCGCGCACCGAAAGACCCATCTCGCGCAGATGGTGCAGGGCGTACATCCCGCTGACACCCGCTCCGATGATCACCACGTCGTAGTGTTCGGTGGATCCGCTCAATCGCTGCGGCTGATTCTTGCTCGTCATTCTTTACTCCTGCGCACGGCGCGCATGGCTTTTCCGCGAAGTGGACCCTCGCGCCATACTCATCGTACAGCTTACCGCGCTTGCGAGGCTCGAAGGCGAGCAATCCCGCCGCCTCCACCACTTCATCTATGATGTCAGCCTGTTTCGGGCGAAGTCGCGGGGCGACGAAAACGCGCACTCCGCGACTCCAAGGCAGAGCGATTCCGAGTTGTCGCGTACGCGGCGCCTGGTGGCAGTACAATTCGTCCTGAGTCTCAAATACACGTTCAGTGAGCGGTCGGGTTCAGGCCACCGTCGCCCGGCTCCCTACGCGAGTCAGCCGGCGCCGATTCGAAGACATGATCAACAACTCTCGGCAGACGAGACCGCGGGGGTCGCGGGAATAGAGGTAGGGAACACATGGTGGAAGCAGCGATCGTTGTGGGCGTCGGAGCGAGCGAAGGCGTCGGAGCCGCGGTCTCGCGACGCCTGGCACGCGAAGGAAAGTCGGTCTTCATCGTCGGTCGGACCGAGGAGCGCCTCGAGGCGATTGCCGCGGAGATCCGCGAAGGCGGGGGGGCGTGTACCGCGGTGGTGGCAAACCCGAAATCAAGCGGAGACTACACACGTAGACGCGTACGGTAGACGCAATGCGGACGCGGGTTCGATCCCCGCCGCCTCCACCAGCAGGCTGTTTCAGGGAGTTTCATGTTGTTTCACGGATCCGAAAAAGTCCACAAATACAGCTCCTAAGGACTTTTTAGCTATCGCCAATTCCTCGGCCTATGGCTGCTAACTCTGAAACCTCTGTCGATTTGGGCCAGCCAACCAACTCTTGATTCCGTACTGGGCCTTCAGGATCTGTCGAGCTTCCTCGACATGTCGCGCCTGGCAGCTTATCTGGAGTGACACCAGCGACCCTTCGAGCACAACCATCGCATACCAGGTTTCTGCCATTCCCGAATTGCTCCTCTGGATGGAATGATCTGATTTCAGGTAACGATTCTTTCCTTCTCGTGTCCTGAAGGAACACCGAACTGCCGCGTTTGCTATGTCTATATCGCCTTGCCACTACGTGCGAACTCCTGCACGAGCCGAGCGAGGTCGTGAATGCGTTTTCGGTCGACCAGGAGTACGGGGACACGAGCGCGTGCGGCCTGCTTGCGGGCCGCCGAAGTAAAGCGGGACTGGGTGACGACAGCTGCAAGGGAGCAGTCGTGATAGCTACTGCCTGCGAGTGCCTCTTGGACCGCGCTGTTTCCGACAGAACCTGAAAGACGCTTCACCTGAATGCCAACGCGAACGCGGCCTACGCTGGCGACCACGTCGACGCCGAAGTCACCGCGGTCACGAATATTCTCAGCGGGAATCCCCGCGCCCTCGAGAACCGCTGTCACCCACTTTTCGAACTCAGCCCCGGTGAGTCCATCGAGATCTCCGAGTGAATAGCCGAGCAAGCGCTCCGCACGGCGTTGGGCCTCGCGCCGCTGCTCGGCACGCCAGGCAAACGCGCCGACTCCAACCACCAGGACCACACCCACCCCGATTGCCGGGTATGCAACAAACAGCGCAATCAAGCCCAGCGCCAAAAGTGCCCCGGTGGAAACTTCATTCTTCTTGGACCGACGACGACGAGCCACGTGCGAATTGCACACCGCAAGGAACCCGAGCGCAAGTATCAGGCCGGGCCCAGTCGCCGAATAGCCCGGACTTCCCCACGGAGAGACCCCCAAACGGCGCTCTCGCGCCCCTCCAGTGAGGCGAGCCGCACCGACGCCCTGTATCTTCGACACCAAATGAATTGCTGGAACCCGAATAGATCTACGAAGAGCGGCCACACGGCGCACTCAATCAGATGACCCCCGCCGCATATGCGGCGGGACTTGCACCGAACCACGGGGAAGCAGCTTGACGGTCAAGCCCCAACCCTAACCTTGAGACTGGACTCGTTTCGTTGGGCTTGCATGGCGACCCGCCGGAAGAGACCAACTGCCGAGTCGAGGCACGCACCTCCACCAACATTCAGACGAAGTCTGCAGCGTGCCCGTAGAAGCGTGACCTAATGTCCATACGCGAACGTCGAGCCCGAACGCAGCTTTTATGCCCATCCGCGAAGACTATCGAGCAGCGGGCAGCTCGATGCCGAACAAGCGAGCTGCGTTTCCGCCCAGGATCTTGGCACGCTGCTCTTCCGTGAGGTTGCCCATCGTTCGTTCGATTGCTGCAGCGGAGTGAGGCCAGGTGCCTTCGTGGTGCGGATAGTCGTTGGCCCACATGAAGTTATCGACCAGATCGTGCTCGACCGCGAGTGCCAGACCCGATCGGTCCTCCATGAACGACGAGAAGCCCTGGCGGCGGTAGTAGTAGCTCGGCGGCTCCTTCAGCTCGGGTGACACCCACATGCGGTGCTTGTAGAACGCCTCGTCCATCGCTTCGAGGAGCCATGGGACCCAGCCAATGCCAGCCTCGATCGTTGCGAAGCGCATGTTCGGATGGCGCTCCAGCACCCCCGACGCACACAGGTTCGCGACCGGCTCCTGGCTTGCAGCACAGCAATGGACCGCGTAGTTGACGATCGCCCCACCCGGACCGGAAGACGCTCGCGGATCCCGCCCGGTCGAAACGTGGATCGTGACCGGCAGGTCGACGTCCTCGATCGCCGACCAGAGCGGCTCGAACTCGGGTTGGTTGTAGTTACGGTGGTCCATGCCAGTTGGCCCATATTCGGGTTTGCACGGGATCGTGATCCCGCGGAAGCCCATCTTCGCGACGCGCTGGAGTTCGACGATCGCCGCCTTGACATCGAGGGTGGGGACCATGGCCATGGGCAGGATGCGGTCGCCGTGGTCTCCATAGTCCTCGTGGGCCCAGTCGTTCCAGGCCCGACACATCGCCATCGAGAAACCCGGGTCGTTGTTGCCGAAGCTGTGGATCCCCTTGTTCGGGAACACGATCTCTACGTCGACGCCGTCGCGGTCCTGGTCGGTGATACGCTGCTCGGGGGTGTAGCCGGTCTTGTTGCGCTCGATGTCCTCGGGTCCCCAGTCGGTCTGGTCGGTACGGATCTTCCACGGCCGATTGCCCTCGGTGATGATGAACGATTCGCCGTTTCGAACTTCCAGATGCGGAAGACGAGAAAGGTACGCGGGATCGATCCGCGACTTCACCCAGTTACGCGGCTCGTTCGCGTGGCAGTCGGCCGAGACCACGAAGTACTTGTTCGGATCGTCGGCACGCGCCGTGCGCGCCCAACCCTCGGCTCCCGGTGTCTCGGTTCGCTTGGCC
>CAWLAJ010000241.1:0-6629 GCA_963854795.1 Deltaproteobacteria bacterium UBA4427
GTTCTCTCGAGACGCTCGACGGAAACGCGGACGCCTGTCGCTCGACAGTCGACTGGCTGAGGTCGGCAGAGAAGGCGGGCCCGAGGGAGCCGTCGACCTTCGTTTTCTAGCCCTGTTCGGATTCGGAGAAGGCGCGTCGCGACGCGTCTTGGGGCAGGCTCCTAGCGGAGCGAGACGGTGCCGTTCGAGGTCCGAAGCCGGATCGGTGTTCCGCCTGATCCGATTCGACCTCGCACGCGGCCGTCGGTGTTGCGGGTCTGGTCGATCAGTTCGAGATCGTTTCGGATATGTCCGTTGTCGACCAGGATGTCGACATCGGCGTTCGTTGTTTCGGGCAGATCGAGAACGATGCGGCCATTGCTCGTCGTGAGCGAGACGCCGATCTGATCGAGTTCATCGATCGAAGCGCGAATCACTCCGTTCGAGGTCGAGGCGTCGAGCGATCCCTGGTGGCAGTCGACTTCGATCTTGCCATTGCTCGACCGCGCGCGAAGATGACCCTGTGTGTCGTTGCATTTCACTTTTGCATTGGCCGTCGTGACGTCGATATCGCCCATCACTCTTCGAATCAACACGGGACCATTGTTCGAGCGTGCTCGAATGGCACTCTCGAGGCCTTCGAGACAGATCTTTCCGTTGGTGGACGTCAATGTGATCTGTGTCTGGTGGGGCACGAGAAGTTCGATATGTGCGACCGCGTGTCGGGAACACTTGCGTGGAATCTGAACCTCGATATCGAGGACCTCGGTGGTTGCCGATCTCTGGATGCGAATCGAATCCAGGAGCTTCGTTGCGACGTCTTCGCAATCTGCATGCACGCTCTTGCAGATCCGGATCTCGATATCGTCGCGATCTTCGCCCAGGACTCGGGTCTTGCCATTGGCGTTGTAGATCTTGACGGCATGGCCGGCCGGGCAAGGAACGGTCAGGCACTCTTCGTGGGTGACCTGTTCGCCCCAGGGCATTTTGGAGAACAGGGTGCGGAGGAGTCCGCCAAATCCGGGACCCGTATCGCGTCCGTTCGCTTCAGCTTCACTTTGCTCGTCGTGATGGAACTTCACGATCGAATACTCTTTGGAAGGGGCCCGAAATTCAATGGAATCGCCTCTGATCGTCGTCGTTGTCCTTGCGACGCTTGTCCTTGTCGTTCCAATGCTGACGATCGTTTTTGTCCTCACGGTGTACGGCGCGAATCTTCTGACGCATCAGATAGCGTCGCCATTTGAGGAGCAGGGTTTGGGGGGTCGGAGCGCCGGGCGTGCGCCCCTCATTCACGAGATAGATCCAGCCGACGAAAACGCCTGCTAGATGGCCGGTATGACTGACGTTGCTCGATCCGCTCGACATCCACTCCATCAAGAAGAGCAGTGGGATCAGGTAGATGCTCTTGATCGGAATCGGCGGGAAGATCAACATGATCGTGCGGTCGGGCCAGGTAAAGGAATAGGCGAGAAGAACGCCCATGACGGCACCGGAGGCACCGAGCGTATATCCGTAGACTTCCGTGGCCTGCGACGCGAAGCCGAGGATGGCGACCAGCGACGGTAGAGAGGCGATCAGGAATCCCGCGCCGATCCCGCAGAGCATGTAATAACGAATGAAGCGCTGCTCACCCCACAAGAGCGCGAGTGGTGAACCAAACATCCACAGGCCAAACATGTTGAAAGCGATATGCCAGATCGAACTATCGCTGTGCAGCCACATATATGTGAATACGCGCCACAGTTCGAAGTCGCTCCAGACCGCGTAGGGTTGCACGACGCCGAGTCCGGTCACGTCCAATCCGAGAAGACGTGGGCCCGCAAGCTGTGCGATGTAGACCAGCCCGTTCGCAATCATCAGGTTCTTGATGATGTCTGGGGTCTGCGGGGGTCCGAAGCTCATTTGCGCGCTGCCGCGTCCGTACAATGTCGACACTCCAACTAGATTCTGGGCTCGTTACGTTTCGACTCGGCAAGCGACGAATTTCCTTGAATCGTCTCGTGCTGAGTCAGCAACCGTGGGCTCTGGATCGGTGTCGGCGGGACGGGCGCGTCCTCCCGCAGGACGCCCGGTAGAGTAAGGATCGTTGAATGTCTGGTCAATGAAGGTGTTCTATGAATCCGCCCCGGTGAGTTCTGTTGAGTCGCGGGGACAGGTTTACCCCGAGGGGCAACAATTGAAAAATTTCACGATGGGTTTCGCCGATCGCTAGCCAGCATCAAGGCGATCGCCGACTTCGCATCGAAGATCTCACTGTCACGAATCGCCGCGAGCGCCTGGCTGAGCGGCATCGCAACGAGCTCGATGATCTCGTCGGGCTCGAGTTCTTGCTCGGCTTGTTCCAGGTCGAAGGCTGCGTAGAGATGGATGATCTCATTGGTAAAGCCGGGCGATGTCCAGATCGCGCCCAACTTTTCGATCCGTCCGGCCCGGTAGCCGGTTTCTTCGAGCAATTCGCGGGCGGCACAATCCTCGGGCGTCTCCCCGGGGTCGAGTTTGCCCGCCGGAATCTCGAGGATCTCGCCGCCGGTCACGAACCGGTATTGGCGCAGCATCAAGACCCTGTCTTCGTCGAGAAAAGGGACGATCGCGGAGGCACCCGGATGCTCCAGGTAGTCGAGGTCGACGCGGCGGCCGTTCGGGAGCAGGACCGGCTCCGTCACCAATGCAAATTGTGCCCCTTGCTGGACTCGTCGCTCGCCCATCGCGTAGTCTCCTCATTCCGGTCGCCGCGCATTCCGGCGCGCGCAGCCTCTGCAGGATAGGCTGAAGGGCATGAGCCCGCGCCCCTTCGAACGTCCCGCCACCATTGCCTTGCCCGAAACACCGGGTCTTCCCAGTGGCGCCTCACTCGACGGCCTCTGGTTGCCGGAATCTGGCGAGGGCGGAGCGCGCGGCGCGGCCGTTATCGCCGCGCCCCATCCCCAGATGGGTGGCAGCATGGATTCACCCGTCACGACCGAGCTGGCCCTGGCGGCCAGCGATCTCGGCTTCGTATCGCTGCGATTCAACTGGCGCGGGGTCGGGGCGAGCGCTGGGAACCCTTCGGGAGAGATCGCGGACGCGGACGTCGACTATCGTGCGGCGCTTTCGTTCATGGAGGAGAGCGTCGAGGGTCCGATCATCGGCTGCGGCTATTCCTGGGGAGCGATCACGGCCGCCCGAATCGCTCTGGATTCACAGCGCATTCAAAAGCTCATTCTCGTCGCCCCTCCGCCTCGCATGCTCGATGGACCGGCTCTGGCCGCTCGCGGTCTGCCGCTGATCGTGATCGTGGGTGATCGCGACGAATACGTTCCCCTGGGCCCGCTGCGCGAGATTCTCGACGGAATCGAGGGATCCGAACTCGTCGTGATCGAAGACGTCGATCATTTCTTCATGAACGGCCTGGCCGGGATTGGCGAAGCGGCGCGGGGTTGGCTGAACCCACGATCATGATCCGCGCGGGACGAAGGGTCTGATATCAGGCGTGGATTTCGTGCTGTTGGTGCTGTTGGTGCTGTTCGCCGAGAGTGTTAGTCCGCGATCGGTAGATCGACCCGGAAACAAGCGCCGCCGTCACGTCGATTGCTGATCGTGATGTCGCCTCCGGCGTCGTCCACGATCCGCTTGCAGATGGCGAGTCCGAGGCCGCCGACACGATCGCTTCGCGTCGTCCAGAAGGGCTCGAAGACGCGACGCAGATGGGCGGGATCGATTCCCGGCCCCGCGTCGAGAATCTTCAGTTCGAGGTGGTTGGCCCGACTCCGACTCCAGTCGACACGCAGTGAGATGGATCCGCCCTTGGGCGTGACCGAACTCGCATTGAGCAGCAGATTGAGGAGCAACTGACGCAGCGCGTCGTCGGAGAGGCCAAGTGCCGGAAGCTCCGCCGGGATCTTGCTGTCGAAGGCGACGCCCTGTTCCCGGAAGCGATAGGCCATGAGCTGGAGAGTGGTTCGAACGGCCTCTCCGAGGCTCGCCCCCGCGCTGAGTCTCGCGGAGGTCTGTGGACTGGCATGACGGAGCAGGTCGTTGAGCATGCGTTCGAGACGTTGGACTTCGTCGCCCACGACCATGCGGAATTCATTGTGGAATTCGGGATCTTCGAGTCGCTCCGGCAGCAATTGCAAGAAGGTCTTGACCGAGACGAGCGGGTTGCGGATTTCGTGGACGATCTCCGAAACCAGGCGGCCGAGCGAGGCTTGTCGATCGAGCTGTGCGATGGCCTCGTCGAGCTGGCCAAGTCGGTCGACGGCGAGAATCGTCGACATCGAGCGCGAGAGACCCGCCGCGACTTCTTTCAGAACCGCGATCGTGCGCGGTCGCAGCGGTCGACCCCTCCTTTTGGGAAAGAGAAGGAGAATTGCGGCTGGCAGTGCACTCGACCCGGCGATGGGAGCGACCGCGGTCACCCCACGTGCCGCGAGTGCTGACAATTCCAGGCTGAGGTTTGGGTCCGTCAAACGCTGAACGCGGTCGAGCTTGGTGAGCGCCTCGTAGAGCTCGGTTGTCGGCCGAATCTGACTCGCGGATTCGGGAGGGTCGGCGGCGAGAACTTTCGGATCGCCATCCGGACTCGCCGCCCAGGCGACAGCCGCGAGAACATCTTCTTGCCGCTCGAGTCGGGACAAGGCGCGCGCGAGCAAGGTCTGGCCCTGCGTCCCGACATGCTCGACGATCGAATCGTGGGGAAGGAGCAGCGCATCGAGTAGCGCGCCTTCCGCAGCGCGTCGACGGTCCGTGGCGCGTTGCGATTGGCGGCGTCGATCTTGTCTGAGATGCAGCTCAGCGGTGTCGCGCGCTGTGCGCGCAACGCCCTCAACAGATTCCCCCATGCTGCGGGAGTTACCGATCTCAGAATGCGCTGTCAATGATCGGCGGGTTCACGCGAGCGAATAACGGACTCGAATCGGAGAGCCTGACTGAACGAGGAGAACCGATCGCACCGATGCAATCGAGTAGGGGACTAGAACACGTCGTCGCGCGCGGCTTGCGCGCTCTTCTTGGTCGTATCCTGTTCGGTCGAGCTGCGCTCGGGCGCGGTTCCTTCGAGGAAGGGTTGGAAATAGGCGTTCTCTGTCTTCGCGTCCGCGAGAAGTCCCGAGATTCGGTCGATCCGCTGGAACTCGATCTTGTCGGGGACAGCGAAGTCGCGCTGGGGATAGGGTGCGAGAGCGGACTCCATGAACTGGCCCCAGATCGGAAGTGCGGTCTTTGCGCCGCTCTCACCCCAGCCGAGTGTCCCATTGTCGTCGTGACCGACCCAGACGCCGGTCGTGAGTTCTGGGGAGAAGCCCATGAACCAAGCGTCGGAGAAATCATTCGTCGTTCCCGTCTTCCCGGCCAGGGTTCGACCCAGGGAACGCAGGCGTCGCCCCGTTCCTTCCTGGACCACCGTACGGAGCAGATCCGACATCAAATACGCGTCTGCGGGAGTGATGATCTGGGTGGTCGGCATGATCTCAGAGTCGGGATAGCTCTCCTCCGCGACCTCGCCCTTCGCCAGCAGCGGCTTGAGGACCGGCGGGGGCACATCGCCGAGCGCCATTTCGCCTAGCAATTCCTTTCCGTCGCGGTCCATGACCCGGGTGATGAAGCGCGGGACGATGCGGGTTCCCCCTCTCGGATAGATCGCATAGGCGCGGGTGAGTTCGAGAAGCGTCATGCTACTCGAGCCGAGGGCGAGTGAGAGGTCGTTCGAGAGCGGAGATTGGATTCCGAATCGTCGCGCATAGTCGATCACGTAGCGCACGCCGAGATCGCGGAAGAGATGGACGGTCGCGTTGTTGATCGACTTCTTGAGCGCGTCACGCATGGTCATCGGGCCGTAGAAGCGCCGACCGTAATTGCGCGGCGCCCAGACGAAGCCGGTCACCGGATCCGTGTAGACGACGGGTCGATCGATCACGGTCGATACCGGGGTGAAGCCCTGCGTGAGCGCCGCGCCATAAATGAAGGGCTTGAAGGCGGAGCCCGGCTGGCGCTTGGCCTGGACGGCGCGGTTGAACTCGCTGCGGCCGAATTCATAGCCCCCGATCATCGCGAGGATGTCGCCGGTTTCATTCTCTATCGAGAGCAGGGCGCCTTCCGCCTCCGGTTCCTGCCAGAGGTCGACGCGAGCGATCGGGAATTCGAAGACCGGGGCGTCGTCTACATCAAATCCCAGCGCTTCGAAGGCTTCGTCGATCTCGTCCTCTTCGCTTTCGACGAGGAGATCGGGGAGGCGGATGAAGCGGGCGACGTCGCCGACCGAGAAGATCGATGTGATCTTCTTGACCGGACGGGGTCGGATCTTGAGATCGGGCTCGCGCGCCCAATCGACATCGTCGAGGCGCGCGATTCCAGTGACATCGTGCGCGAAGCCGATCCGTGCCGATTGTTCTTCGGCATCGACCTCGAGGACGACTCCATAAACCGGCGTGTCGAACGGTAGTTCGCGCAGAACGAATACGGCTTCTTCGCCCTCGTCCTCTTCGACGAGCCTATCTTCGGGCGTACCGGCGGCTGTGTCCGCGAGTTCGTCGCCGTTACCGGTGCGGTCACGGGTCGCCGGCACGTGTTCCAGGTCTGCGAGCCCCAACGGCTCGCGTGGACTCTCGCTGTCCTCCGTGCCCTCGAGCCGGGAATCCGGAGTCGTCGCGCCGAGGCTTTCGTCGAACGTGGCC
>CAWLAJ010000242.1:0-6537 GCA_963854795.1 Deltaproteobacteria bacterium UBA4427
GTTGGACTGCCCCGAGTCGGAGGCCTGCATCATCGCTACGAGTGGCAGGAAGCAGCCTGATCGTGCGGCTCGTCGACTGCGAAAGCAGGACCGAACCTCTCCGGATGAATAAAGAGAACCGACAGGCCCCGGCGTCCAGGTGCTTCTGGATGCGGCGCTCGATGGCCGGCAGATCGCCCCAGGCAAAGAGATCGTCGATGAAGCGGTCGGATCCGCTATCCCGCCACCCGCCCAAGCGTCCGGTGATGAACGGATGTTGCTGACCCAGACCCGTCGGCCTTGGGCCCCTGCCGCGCTGGTCCCGGTGGGCCGAGGCCCACCACGATGTCCACCTGATGGACAAGCGGTGAGCGATCGGCCAGTCGCCGTCTACCGGTCGGGTCTCAGAGTCCGCGAAGGAAGACCTCTCCGCCGGGGATCAGGTAAGGTCGAAGCGATCGAGATTCATGACCTTGTCCCATGCAGCCACGAAGTCACGCACGAACTTCTGCTCGGCGTCGTCACTCCCGTAGACCTCAGCGATCGCCCGGAGCTGGGAGTTCGAACCGAAGACGAGGTCGACGCGGCTGCCGTTCCACTTGAGCTTGCCCGTCCCGCGATCGCGACCCTCGAACACGTCCTCGGTGTCCGAGGTCGCCTTCCACTCCGTCGCGTTGTCGAGCAGGTTCACGAAGAAGTCGTTGGTCAGCGTCTCGGGTCGGTCGGTGAAGACCCCGAACTCGGACTGCCCGACATTCGCGTTCAGGACGCGCATGCCGCCGAGGAGGGCCGTCATCTCGGGAGCGGACAGCGTCAGCATGAACGCTTTGTCCACCAGCAGGTGCTCCGACCCGCGCTCGTGGCCCTTCTGCGCGTAGTTGCGGAACCCGTCGGTGGTCGGCTCGAGCACGGCGAACGACTCGGTGTCGGTCAACTTCTGCGTGGCGTCGGTGCGCCCCGGCTTGAAGGGGACCGTCACGCTCTGCCCCGCCTTCTTCGCAGCCTCCTCGATGGCTGCGCAGCCGCCCAGCACGATCAGGTCGGCGAGCGAGACCATCTTCCCGCCCTTCTGCGAGCTGTTGAACTCCCGCTGGATACCCTCCAGCGTCTCCAGCGCCTTCGACACGCCGGACGTCACGTTGACGTCCCACTCCACCTGCGGCGAGAGCCGGATGCGCGCCCCGTTCGCGCCACCGCGCTTGTCGGTGTCACGGTAGGTCGAGGCCGACGCCCAGGCGGTCGAGACCAGTTGGGAGATGGACAGGCTGGAGCCGAGGATCTTGCCCTTGAGCGCAGCGACGTCCGCGTCGTCGATCAGTTCGTGCGTGACCTCGGGCACCGGGTCCTGAAAGAGCAGCTGCTCCTCGGGAACCCACGGGCCGAGGTACCGGGTGACGGGCCCCATGTCACGGTGCAGCAGCTTGTACCACGCCCGGGCGAAGGCGTCGGCGAGCTCATCCGGGTTCTCGTAGAAGCGCTTCGAGATCTCCTTGTAGGTCGGATCGGTGATCAGTGCGAGGTCGGTCGTCAACATCATCGGAGCGGTCCGCTTCGACGGGTCGTGCGCCTCCGGCACGGCCTCCTGCGCCTCGAGGTTCTTGGGAGCGAACTGGTGCGCACCGGCAGGGCTCTTCGTCAGCTCCCACTCGTAGTTGAACAGGTTCTCGAAGTAGCCGTTGTCCCACTTGATCGGATCGTTGGTCCAGGCGCCCTCGAGCCCGCTGCTGATCGTATCGCCGGCTTTGCCGCTGCCATAGCTGCTCGTCCAGCCAAGGCCTTGCTCCTCGATGCTGGCACCCTCGGGTTCGGGACCTTTGTAGTTCTCATCGTCAGCACCATGGGCTTTGCCGAACGTGTGTCCGCCGGCAATGAGCGCAACCGTTTCCTCGTCGTTCATCGCCATGCGACGGAACGTCTCACGGATGTCCCGGGCCGACGCCATCGGGTCCGGGTTGCCGTTCGGCCCCTGCGGATTGACGTAGATCAGGCCCATCTGAACGGCGCCGAGCGGATTCGCCAGATCCCGGTCGCCGCTGTAGCGCTCGTCGGCGAGCCACTCCCGCTCCGGGCCCCAGTAGACGTCCTCCTCGGGTGCCCAGATGTCCTCGCGCCCGCCGCCGAAGCCGAAGGTCTTGAACCCCATCGTCTCCAGGGCGCGGTTCCCGGTGAAGATCAGAAGGTCGGCCCACGAGATCTTCCGGCCGTACTTCTGCTTGATCGGCCAGAGCAGCCGGCGCGCCTTGTCGAGGTTCACGTTGTCGGGCCAGCTGCCGAGGGGGGCGAAGCGCTGGTTGCCGGTGCCGCCGCCGCCACGGCCGTCGGCGATGCGGTACGTCCCTGCGGCGTGCCACGTCATCCGGATGAAGAGCGGTCCGTAGTGGCCGTAGTCGGCCGGCCACCAGTCCTGCGACTGGGTCATCAGCGCATCGACGTCCTTCGCCATCGCTTCGAAGTCGAGGCTCTTGAACTCCTCGGCGTAGTCGAACTCCTCGCCGTTGGGATCGGTCTGGGGGTGGTTCTGGCTGAGGATTCGCAAGTTCAACTGGTTCGGCCACCAGTGTTGGTTCGCTGTGCCGCCAACGGCCTGGTGAGTGGCGCCCATCACCGGGCACTTGCTTGCGGTATTCTCAGACATGGGGGACCTCCTGATGTTCGTTGTTGATGGTGGGATGTGCGGTGTTGCTCTGTTGGTGTCGTTGTTGGTTGCCCGTGTACGGGACGGGCGGGTCTGCTCTTCAATCTCCGGCCGAAACCGGAGCCGCCGCGAGACACTCGGGACAGCGGCCCCCGTAGACCACCTCGGCCTCATCGATCTCGTAATCCGAGTCGTCGGCGGCGGTCAAGCAAGGGGTCACACCGACCGCGCAGTCGACGTCGACCATCCGTCCGCAGCTGCGGCAGATCAAGTGGTGATGGTTGTCTCCGAGCCGGTCCTCGAAACGGGCCGGTGAACCGGCGGGCTGGATGCCCCGGATCAGGCCCTTGTCGGCCAGCATCCCGAGGGCGTCGTACATCGCCTGGCGAGAGATGGCGCCGATCTCGGACCGGACGACCTCGGCGACGTCGTCCGCCGTGCCGTGGGGCTGACGCGATACCGCCCGCAGCACGGCCAAGCGCTGAGCCGTGCTCTGGACACCGTGTTCGCGAAGGAAGCTGGCTGCGTCGATGGACGGTTGCATGGATATGATGGCATTATGTACCCGGTCTTGGACAGCGTCAAGAATTTGTAAGCGGGACGTAGACCGCATGTTTCCGTAGGCATCGAACCAGGGTGCAACTTCGGCGGATCCATGGGGAGACCTCGACGAGCCACGGGGTCGCCGTAACTCGTCACCTAGCCAAGTCTTTGCCCGAGAATTCAGGGGAATCGCGCGGATCGGCTCGGTGTGCGCCGATCTTAAAAAGCGACCCACCGCTCCCATGTAGGCCCCCGGGGTCCTATGGGTATCAGGGGACTTTGTTGGTGTGGCCCGGATCAGTTTCTCGATGTCACGCCATCCCTGAACACGACGGAATTTCTTTTCCGCCTCCAAGGAATTGCGGCACTGACCCAACGGATGACCATTTTGGCCCCTTGCCAACGCTTCACGTTCCTCGAATAGGTCGTGATCCCGCTGTTGAGATTCTCGATCGCATTCGTGGTGCGGAGCTTCTTGTAGAGCGTGCCTCCGAGACCCAGTCTCTGAAGCGTGAGCGTCTCGTCGAGTCCTTCTAGGACCGATGCTGCGGCTCCAGGGTGATCGGCTTTGAACTCATCCGTGAATCGTCTTCGACTTCTCTTCTTGGACATCTTGAACTCCCCAAGGAAGACTAGCTTCCTATGGGATGTCCACTTTTCCGTGCAGGGTCAACTTGTTGGTAGGCGCCGTCGTTGTCCACCGCGTGATTAAGCACAGTGCTAGTCTTATCGTCCGTGTCAAAATTCGTCGAGTATGCGAACGTGAACGTTAACCCCTTATCCTTTCCGCCGTGCTCCCTCACATAGTCGCACTCTTCCGTCACGATCTTGGGCTCGAGAGCGCGCGCGGCCCTCTTTCTGGCCTGCGATGACAGCAGCTACTGCACGGGCACGGCGTTGCTCGTCGATGGCGGAGTGATGTCCGGTCCTTCGAACTGGACGCCTCCGGAAGATTGATGCTAGACGGCGTTCCGTTGCCGGCCACGCCAGCTCGTGAAGCTTGACGTAATCGCGAGCGTTCCCGCTAGGAGTAGTAGGGTAGCCAGCAGCCATCCGAAGCGGAGCGGAACCACGTTAACTTGGGGCTCTAGGGAGAACCCGACGAGCTTTTGCCCCATTACGTAAGCGGGCACGTAGCCTCCCGTCCCATCTCCTCCGTTCACGAAGAGATCCGCGTAGTGGGTCTCGCAGGGGTTGGGCGCACCCAGGGCGTTTCCATCGACGCCGGGCCCTCCACTATCGAAGCTGGCCGCATCCTCGAACCAGGACACCGTTCCCGGAAGGGTTGCGTAGACGGCCTGCGCCGAGGCCCGAGTGGTGTGAAACGAACCGTCGATGTGGAAGTGGTTGATAGCGCTCCCGGTATCGTCTTCGTCGAGAATCGAGTCGATGACGTGCACTGAACTGCCGGTGGTCCAGTTCGCGTGTCGCCACTGCCAAGCCGATGTTCCGAACTGGTCCTGCAAGATTTCGTCGATGATCAAGCATGCACCCCACAGATCCATGATAGGCCCATTGCTGGGATCACCGCTGTTCGCGATGTCGCTGTTCGCTTGCAGGATACCAGTGGCGGTATCAGAGAGGGTGGTACGAAACAGCCGGTAGCGGCCGACATCAGAGCGAGCGAGGGAATCTTCGTTGAACAAGATACCTATTCCGCCATGCGCGTAGCTCCCGCCGCCCGCGCAACCGTCCGTGCAGGGAAGCGCCAGGCCGAAAATCGAGGTGTCGACGACATGCAGGTCGCATATGTCCGCATAGCAGCCTCCGGATTCGTTCTCGAAGTTGATCGCGCGCAGTCCGTGGAAGTTCGGAATCGTTCCCTTCTGTCGAGCGTTGGGGCTGAGGAAGATCTCGCTTCCGTATAGGCCCAGATGGTGTTTGCCGTTGACGATTCCGGAGCTTTGATCGTACTGAGTGTTCTCCTGGAAATAGCTGCCACCGATCAGGATGTTGGCGGCCAGACCCTTGTCCCAGAGATTCTCCAGGTGGCCAGTGGCCTCACCGCCGGCTTTGCAGAAATGCCACGGGCTCCCCGCCGAGCCGTCGCAGAGCGCGTCGGGGTCCGCGCAGTCGTCGCCCACACAGTCTTGATCGAAGCGCGCAAAGTCGATGGATGAGGAATTCACGTTGATGAGGAGGATTCGTCCCACGTTTCCGTCGGAGCCCCAGATCCCACCGACGTTCGCCTTTCCGACGTGATCGATCACATCGGTGTTGAGCAGGCTGACTTTTCCCTTGCCATAGACGGAAACACTGGCGGGGTTGTACGGACCCGTGGTCGACCACTCGGGACAGTTCTTTACGATCACGTTCTCGATCGCCAACCATCCGACATCCTCGGTTACGGTCGATCCGGTCGCGGCGAAGAAGAAGGCTCCTGAACTATTGAGCTTGGGTGGGTCGGGGTATTTCGCATTGTTTCGGGCGACGCCGTCGCCCAGACCGCGTGTGGGTTCAGCGGGCGTCGAGCAGTCGAAAGTGGGCCTCGCAGCTCCGGTAGAATCCATCCCGCTCACGATGACGCATGCATCGTCGCCAGATGCGCCGCAGGGGTTGGGGTTGTCGACGAACGAGTAGCCGATTCCGTATTCTCCGTTGAGGTCACCGTCGGGATCGAAATCCTCGAAGTCATCCCAGGTGTCGACATCGACGATGAGATGCACCTGGCCGCCCGCAGCGATCGCTCCCATCTTTTCTATGGTGCGGCAGGGGGCCTCGAGGGTGCAGGGATTGGAGTCGTCCCCCTGCGGCAGGAAGTCGTTCGCTCCATCTTCGGAACTGAAGTAGAAGGTTGGAAGGGCGGGAAGTGCCGAATAGGCTGGAAGGTTCTTCAGACAATGGAAAGTCTGGTTGGTGGCCGTCGACGTATCGGACGGACAGGCATTCTCGGCTGCGGATACCTTGGGAACGGCCAGATAGAGACCGATGAGTGCGGCACCGACCGCTTTCTGCGTGGAGATGCGCATGCTGGAGTCCCTGGGTTTGCGCTGAGACGGTATGGCGGGGTAAAGACGAATCCTGTGCGCGAACTGAATGACCCCGCCGGGAGATTCAAGGATATCAGTGGAAGTGGCGTTCCGGACGGTTTGGTGGCGGGAATTCGGCTGGGGGAGCAGGCAAATCGGCGAGAGATCGCTTTTCGCGAGCGGGCGCACGAGAGAACGGCGATCGCGAGGCACCGATGCTCCCTCGAAGATCCAGACGCCCACTCGGGAACTCGGTGAAGAGGCATCGCGGGTCGCGGTGGCGGATAGGAATTTCTCTGCCTATCCGGTTCGCTCCGCTCGTGACCGTCGTTGTCACGGCCGTGCCTCACAATTATGGCTTCCTAGGAGGAAGTCAGAATGCAGTTTCCGCGCACGCTTGTCGAGTTTCAG
>CAWLAJ010000243.1:0-6520 GCA_963854795.1 Deltaproteobacteria bacterium UBA4427
GAGGCCCCTCGGCAACCGACGGGGCCTCGATGGCATTTGAATCGTGCTGCGGCCGGATTCCGAGCAACTCGTCACCGTTCCTCTTATCCTTCTCTCTGTCTGGTCGCTGGGGGAACGAGAGGCGACGTGAGGAGGCTTGTCGGGTTTTCACGCTGTCAGCCACCCAGGAGATCCGCCTCGTGAGTCAGCATCCCATCATTGCCCTCGTTTCTGATCGCGACGTCAAGCAAGCCAAGGGCTTTCGCGCGGCGGCCGAGAAATTGACAGGTGCGTCACTCGAGGCCGACTACCAGGCGGAGGTCGCCAATTCGCCAAGGCGAGCGGCCGAGGGCCTGACGCATCTCGGTATCCGGGTCGGCCGCAAGGCCAAGGGACGCCAGCACGGTCGCGACGAAAAGCATCTGGCCGAGGCGATCGCGCGGGCTTCCGGAGACACCGACCTCATCGCCGAAAAGCTCGAACTACCGTCGGGCGACTCGATTCAGTTCATCGACAGCGCCGTCCCGATCAGGACCGCGGCGCCCGACAAGGAAAAGGGCGATTCGGATCCCAACGCGGGGATCGAAGATCTGCCGCTACTCGCGATGATCGGAGAAGATCGCGTCGCCGTCGTCGTCCTCAAATATCTGGAGCCCGACGCGACCCGTAGCGGCGCCGGCGATACCCCGCTGCGGCTGTTGCTTCAGGGCATCGCGCATGCCGCCGCGATCGATGCCAACCGAGAAGGGTTGGGGGCGGAGATCCAAGAGGCGATCTCGAAGGCAACGGGTGAAGAAGCGCCGGCCGTGGTCATCGCGGCCAGTCCGAAATATTGGGAGCTCTGTCGCAAGCGCGAAGCCCAGAAGGGGGCGGGTTGGATTCGCGAGCTTGAGCGAATTGCGCGTGAGATTGGAGAGACGATCGGCACCGAGGTTTCCTTCGTGGGCTTGGAGCTCGAATCGGAGCCTGGTTGGGACTATGACGACGAAGGGCCGGTGCTCACGAGCAAGATCTCCTTCGTGAAGGCCTGGGAGACGGGCGCCGGAAAGCTCAAGCCGAAGCCGAAACCCAAGAAGATCGATCCGGCGGATGTGATCGTCGAAGCCGATCTGTCGAAGCCGTTGCTCAGCTATTCGATTCGGGACTCGTATGAACGGGGCGATCGAATCGCCCATACCAAGCTCGGCGAAGGGGTTGTTCAGGGCGTCGTCGGCCGCGGAAAGATCGCGGTCATGTTCGGCGAAGAAAAGAAGCTTCTGATCCACGAGCGGGCCTAGGCGGAATTCACCATGTCCGCACAGGCGACGGAATTGCAGCGCTTCGCGCGCTTCGAGGGGACCAGCGGCTACATCGCGTCGAGCGCGCTCGTCGACGCCGTAAATTGTGCTCTGGCGCTCGAGCGACCACTGCTCGTGAAGGGCGAACCCGGAACCGGCAAGACGCTGCTCGCCAAACACGTCGCCGAGGGATTGGGTCTGCCCCTCGACAGCTGGCATATCAAGTCGACGTCCAAGGCCGAAGATGGCCTCTATGTCTACGACACGGTCCAGCGACTGAATGACGCGCGTTTCGGTGACGGCGACGTCAAGGACATTCGCAGCTATATCCGGCTCGGCCCACTCGGACGGGTCTTCTCCGCCGCGTCGCGCGAGGTCTTGTTGATCGACGAAATCGACAAAGCAGACCTCGAATTTCCGAATGACATCCTTCTCGAACTCGACGAGATGCGCTTCACGGTGATAGAGACCGGCGACGAAGTTCAAGCCAACGAGCGTCCGATGGTGATCATTACCTCGAACAACGAGAAGGAATTGCCGGACGCGTTCCTTCGGCGTTGCGTCTTTCACTTCATCGACTTTCCTGATCTCGAGCAGATGCGAAAGATCATCGATGTTCATCATCCGGAGGTCGAGAAGCATCTTCTCGAGCAGGTTCTCGTGAAATTCTATTGGCTGCGCGAGCAGAAGGAATTGCGCAAACGTCCTTCGACTTCAGAGCTGATCGATTGGATCACCGCACTCTTGCGCGCCGGCGTCGACCCGAGTCACCTCGAGTCGGAGTTGCCCTTCATGGGCGCGCTGCTCAAGAACGAACAGGATACGCGTGCGATCCAAGCCTTTCAGGATCGCGGCGGCAAGACGCCGAGTAGCTTCGAGGAACTCGACGGTTCCGGCCGTTAGTCCGGCCGCGATCGGTCGCGCGGAGTAGTTGGGTATTCAAATGGTCCTTCTCGAATTCTTCTACACACTTCGGGAAGCCGGTTTGAAGGTCACTCTGCAAGAGTGGCGGATGCTGCTCACCTGTCTCGAATATGGCTTGCACGATTCGCGCATCGAAGGCTTCTACCACGTTGCCCGTTCGTGCCTCGTGAAGAGCGAGAGCGATTTCGACGTCTTCGATCAGGTCTTCGCACACTATTTCCAGGGAATCGAAGGCGTCATCGAACTACCGCCCGAACTTCTCGATTGGTTGGCGAATCCCAAGCCCTTCGAAGAACTGACCGACGAGATGCGGGCTGCGCTCGAGCATCTCGACATCGACGAGTTGATGCGCCGATTCCAGGAGACGATGGCCGAGCAGACCGAGCGCCATGACGGGGGTGGGCGCTGGGTCGGGACCGGGGGCCGCTCGCCCTTCGGGCATGGCGGCGAGCATCCTACGGGAATTCGGGTCGGAGGTCCGGGCCAGAACCGGTCTGCGATGAAGGTCGCCGAAGATCGGCGCTTTCAGGATTACCGAACGGACGTGGCCCTCGATGTGCGGAACACGAAGCTGGCGCTGCGGCGATTGCGCCAGCTGACGCGCACGGATGGTCCGGTGGAACTCGATATCGCCGAAACGATCGACAAAACCTGTCGCGAAGCGGGCGAGATCGAGCTGGTCTTTCGACCCAAGCGCAAGAATGATATCCGGCTGCTGCTGCTGCTCGACGTCGGAGGGACGATGGATCCCTACTACGAGCCGGTGAGTCGGCTCTTGTCTGCGCTTCACGAGGAACGCGGGCTGCGGGATTTCAAGGCCTTTCATTTTCACAATTGCGTCTACGAACGGGTCTTCGAAACCGGACGGTTGATGCGCTCGGAATCCATGATGACCGCCGACCTGCTGCGGACCTACGGCGAGCGGTGGAAACTCATGATCGTTGGGGACGCCGCGATGCATCCGAGCGAGCTGACCTCGGCGCGCGGCAATATCAATCCGAGAATGGAAACAAATACGACGGGACTGGCCTGGCTGAATCGGCTCGAGCGTCATTTCGATCGCACGGTCTGGTTGAATCCGGATCGGCCACCCGAATGGGCGATGTCTTCGACTTGTCGAACGATCTCGGCTCTCTTTCCCATGCACCACCTCTCGATCGATGGGATCGAGGAGGCGGTGAAGGGGTTGGTCGCGGCGCGGCCTGCCATGGTGCGACCGATCATGGCGCCGGGTTCGGCCAGACTCTAGTCGGAAGCGGAGAGACCATTCCGCGCTCGTGTGCGATGAGGCGTCGGGCCGCTCAGCTCGCCACGTTCGTCGACGCCAGACGAGTGCGAAGTTCCCCAAATAGTCCATGGACAGTGCGGAAGTTGAGTGGGAACTCGAGCACGACGTGTCCAAAGCTCAACAGAAAGAGCCAACTCAGCCCGAGGGCGTAGTCGGAGAAGTAGAGTCCGAGCGATGCTGCCCAGATCGCCAGAATGGCTACGCCCCTTGAGGTCGGAATCTGATGCCACCCGATGATCGAGGTCTTCGAAAACCAATTCAGGTAGTGATAGGTGTAGGCGAAGGCCAGGAAGCGCACGACGGGAATCGCCTTTGGATGTGAGAACAGATCGACGCGAAACGCCCGGTCCGCACGAACGCCGCCGAAATCGGACAGCAGATTCGCCGTGAGCGAATGAAATGCGGCACCGTAATTCTCACGCCCCCAGTCCGAAATCGTGACGTAGTCGACGGCCGGCGCGAGTGTGGTCACGAGCGCTGCGACAAGGAAAGCGAAAACGGTCACGAGGCCGGATCGACTCTTTCCTTTGAGCGCTCCCAAGAGCATGAAGAGCCCGGTAAAAACGAAAACGTGGACGATCGTGGTGAGATAGACCGCGAAGATTCGGGTGAAGAGCGGCCCGCCTCGATTGATTTGCAGCGTGATGAGCATGAGTAGGATCAAGGCCACTCGCGCTCCCGTCTTCTGCGTGACGACCAGGGTCAGTGCGACGCCGAGCGCGACAAATGCGATGTCGAATCGCAATCCGTAAAGGAGCGCGCCGAGCCCGGGAACCTGAAGCAGAATTGGTTCAGCGCCAAGGACCCCGGGCGTAAATACGAAGCCTGCCAGGCCTAGCAGCCAGAGCAGAATCCAGTCCCGACGGCCGGAGACATGATAATCGCGATCATGAAGCCACGAGATCTCGGTCAGATAGTGAAGCGGGCCGAGGATGGCATAGGACAAGAGGAAGAGGTCGAAAGGAACGACGAGTGCGGCCGCAAGGGAGATCGCGACCAATGCGAGATTCAGCTGATCGACACGCGTTGCATTCACGACCCTAGGATACGCTGTGATGATTGGAATGGCAGCCGTCACGGAAGCTCGCCGCTCGTCGTGGCGCTTCCGAGCGCTGGACTACAATCGAAACACCCAGGAGGTCCGCATGAAGATTCTCAGGTACGCGAGCATCGCACTGGCAGCACTACTCGTCTCGGGCCTCGTCGTCGGAGTCATCGCTCGACTGGTCATCAAGGGTCCGATCGGTCCCATGGCCGGCGGCGAACTCGAGGGCAACGTTCTTGCTGCGCCGGTAGATTGGAGCTTCACGAATGATCATCCATTGATTGCGGTCGAGGTTCGCCCCGAAGATCCGCATTCGGTCACGGTCGTCTGCTTTCTCCTGGATGGCGAGCTCTATATTCCTGCACAGGATGCCGCGGCCAAGGACTGGACGCAGATGGCGATCGCCGAGGGTCGGGCAAGAGTACGAGTCGGAGACGACCTCTATCCGATTCAGCTGGTCCGCGTCGAGGATCAGGCCGAGCGCGAAGCGGCCTTCTTGTCGGCCACCGAGAAGTATCCGCAGCTTGCAGAACGGGCTGTGGAGGGTCTTCCGGACGGCGTCTGGCTCTTTCGCGCGGAGCGGAGATCCTAGGTCGCAAGGTCTGGTGTCTATAGAAAGAGCGTGTTAGGCGGCGAGAGACTGATAGACCGCCGCGGCCACGCCACCACCGCGCTTGTCACCCATCAGGTTCGCCTCCATGTAGTTCATGACGTACGCGATCGACATTCGCGCATCGAGATCGATGATGGCCAGCGAGCCGCCCCAGCCACCCCAGAAGAAGGTGCGTGGATTGGGGCTGATCGGAAACGAGGCATCGTTCAACCCGAAACCCATCCCGAAGACGATTGGCATGCCGAGCACCAGATCCGTCCCGCGAGTCTGTTCTTCGAGGATGCGCTCGACACCCGCTTCGCTCATCAACCGCGTGCCGTCGACGGTTCCGCCGCAGGCGAGAGCCGAATGGATGCGCGCAACGGATCGAGCGTTGCCGATTCCGCCGGCGGCTGGGATTTCAGCTTGACGCCACTCGCGGGTCCTGGGCTCGGTCCCGTCGAGATTGGGCCCTGCAAAGGTTCGCGCAGCAATCGAATCGGGATCGGTCGCGGCGCCGCCGAGGCCCAGCTTAGGAGGAATGAGATCTCCTACACGGGCGTCATGCGATGGGTCGAGGCCGATGTGAAAGTCGGCGCCAAGCGGTTGCGCAACTTCTTCGCGAAAGAACTGGCCGATCGTGCGACCGGTTACGCGCCTGACGATCTCGCCTTGCAAGAAGCCCTGGGTGACTGCGTGGTAGCCGGATTGTTTACCCGGCTCCCACCACGGTGCTTGCGCGGCCAGACGACCGACGATGTCTTCCCAATCATATAGATCGGCCGGTGTGGGTTTTTCGAAGCCTGAGAGCCCAGCGCTGTGGCTCATGACATGAGAGACGAGTACGCCCTCCTTGCCGTTCTGCGAGAATTCGGGCCAGTACTTTCCGACCGGCGCATGGAGGTCGAGTTCGCCACGGTCGGCAAGCATCAGCACGCAGGTTGCGGCCATGGTCTTGGTCGTCGAGTACACGTTGACGATCGTATCCTCCGCCCAGGGCGTTCCCTTTTCATCGGCGTCGCCCGCCCACAGGTCGACCACGGGAACACCGTCTTTCGTGACGGCTACGCTCGCGCCGACATCGGGCCCCTGTTCGAAGTTGGCGGCGAAGGCTGCGGCAACGGGTTCGAATCCCGGCTGACAATTCCCTTTGACTTCGACCTTGGCCATCTGTCTATCTCCTCTGCCGCATTCTCGTGCTAGGCACCTTGGGGCGTCGTCTCGACTCGCGCCAGATTAGGCAATCCAAGTCGGGATCCAAACGCCTCGTTCCGACCCTTCAGGCCAGCGGCCGCCCGCCCGATGACTCAGTTGGACGGGAGGTTCGAGATGGGACCGATGGCGAAAATTGGGTTCATTGCGCGGGTGCTCTTCGCAGGATGGAAGTTCTGGACCGGTCCGAGCCAGATCCGGGC